>JAFEEY010000137.1:0-4486 GCA_018240865.1 Pseudomonadota bacterium
AGCGCCTGCTTGGTGAGCCACAGGCCCAGCCGCTGCTGGCCGACCAGCTTTTCCGCCCAATCGGCGACGGTCGCGCGCAGATCGGCGCGCGGCACGACCTTGTTGACCATGCCGAAGCTGTAGGCGCGTTCGGCGGGCATGCGCTCGCCCATCAGCAGGAATTCCTTGGCGACGCGCGGCGGCAGCTCGAAGCCGTGCGCGAAATATTCGACGCCCGGAATGCCCATCAGCTTCTGCACCGGATCCTGGAAAAAGGCATCCTCGGAGGCGATGATCAGGTCGCAGACCCAGGCGAGCATCAGGCCGCCGGCGATGCAGCCGCCCTGCACCATCGCGATCGTCGGCTTCGGAATGTCGCGCCAGCGGCGGCACATGCCGAGATAGACTTCCTGCTCGCGCGTGTAGAGGAATTCGGCCGCCGGCTTGTTGACGTGATCGGCGTAGAGCAATTTGCGATCGAAGCTCTTGTGCACGTCGCGGCCCGGCGTGCCGATATCGTGCCCAGCGGAGAAATGCTTGCCCTCGCCGCCCAGCACGATCGCGCGGACATCGTCGTCATCGACCGCGCGCCGGAACGCATCGTCCAGCGCATAGGTCATCTGGCTGTTCTGCGCGTTGTTGAACGTCGGCCGGTTCATCATGATCCACGCGACCCGATCCTCGACCGCGTAAGTCACGGGCGTGTCGGTCTCGTAGGTGATGTCGACCTGTTTCGGCGTCACAAGATCGGTCATGGCTCAGGCCCTTTCGCGCACGCCCGGCGGGTTGCCCTTGATCACCCCGGCGCGATAGTCGTGCGGATCGAGGCGGCGGATGATCGCGAGCTGTTCAGGCGTCGGCGCGGGAGTTTCCCGCAAATCCTCCGCGACCGCCAGCGGAAAGCCCGTCGCTTCCCTGACCTGATCCAGATCGACGCCCGGATGCAGCGAGACGACGCGGATCGCATGATCCGGCCCGCCGAAATCCATCACGCACAGATCGGTGACGATCAGCCGGAGATCGACATTCTCCGTATTCACGCCCTTGGTCCGCGCCGGGTTGTAGCCGACGCTGGAGACCATATCGACTTCGCCCTCGACGAAAACGCGCTTCGAATGCTGGGGCAGGAACATCGAGTTGATGTGGTGAATGCTGTTGCCCGGAAAGCCGCGCGCGCCCAGCATCTGCACCTTGGGCTTGTGATAGTCCGGGCCCAGGCACGAAATGTTGGTCTGGCCGTAACGGTCCAGCTGGGTCGGCGTCACCACCGCATGGCGCTTGCCGGGCCACACCGCTGCGTCGAAGAAGCGCGAGAACGGCAGATAGCCGGCCGGCTTCACTTTATAGTCGCCGCGCGGGCCGAGCGGCACCGGCTCTTCCACCAGGAAGGCCTCGCCGTCGGTCATCATCAGTTCGGGCGCGTGCGTCAGCTTGGCAAGCCCGGCGGCGATGCGCGGGACCGGACCAATGCCGGTAGCGACGACCTCGCCATTGCCGCGCCACGCCTCGGAACAGGCGACGATCAGCAATTCGGCCAGCGTGAAATCGGATGCGCTCATCGCTCGGCCCTCAAAAGATCGGCAGCGGCAGGCTGGCGATCTTCTCGCCCCCGACGCGCTCAAGATAGGCAGCCTCGCCGCCCGCGATATCGGCCATCACCCGATCCCAGCCGCCTTCCTCGCCGGCCGCGGCGACATAGGATTTGAAATAGCCCATATCCCAACCATAGCTTGGCGGCATCGAGGTCGGGTGCGCCCCGAACTTGGCGGGCACGACGCCGGTGACGAAGCAACGCTCGAAGATCGAGGCCTTGGCGTCTGCCGGGTCGGGATAACTCTCGTCCATCCGCTCGACGACCTCTTCCGCGGACACATAAGTCGTGTCCGCGGCGCGGGCGAACCACTCGTCATAATAAGTGTCGGGGCCGAGTGCCTGGATGTTGCCGAACCGGTCGGCGCGGCTGACATGGATCAGCGCCGCATCCAGCCGCAGCGCCGGCATCGCGAGCAATTCCTCGCCGTCCGCATAGGGCGACTTGACCGTCTTGAACCCGCCATGGGTCATGACGTCGGTGCCGAGCCCGACGCGGGTGGGCAGGAATGGCAGGCGCATCGCGGCGGCCTTCAGTCCCCATTGCAACATGCCTTCGTCCAGCTCCAGCACCTCGATCGCGCCGGCCTCGCGGCTCTTGCGGAACCAGGGCTCCAGCGGAATCGCGTCCAGCGAGACGAAGCCGAAGATCAGCTTCTTCACCTTGCCTGCCGCGCAGAGCATACCGACGTCCGGCCCGCCATAGGCGACGATCGTCAGATCCTTGAGCGGCGAACGCAGGATCTCGCGGACCAGCGCCATCGGCTTGCGGCGCGGGCCCCAGCCGGCGATGCCGATCGTCATGCCATCCTTCAGCCGCCCGACGACGTCGGCGGCAGTCATGCGCTTGTCGAAGTTCATCCGCCAAAATCCCAATGATGACCCCACTCGTCTTCCTTGAGACTGATCGTGGGGGTGAAGGTCGCCCAGTCCGGACGGATGCCACCGGTGCCGTATTCGATGTCGAAGCCCGACGGGGTGCGCATGTAGAAGCTCACCATCTTGTCGTTCATATGCTTGCCAAGGCTCGACGAGATATGGACGCCGGCCGCGATCGCACGGTCCAGCGCCTGGCCGACATCGTCGAGCGTCGGCACTTCGAACATCATGTGAATAAGGCCCGACGGCGCCGGATATTCGCCCAGCGCGATGCTGTGGTGCCGCGGATTGTCGCAATGGAGGAAATGGAAGCCGATGCCGGGATCATCCGGACCGCCGCCCTGCATATAGGCGCGCATCTCGTCGCTGTCGCCAAAGCCCAGCAGGTCGATATAGAATGCCCGCGTCTCGGCCAGCTTCATCCCCGGCACGACGACATGGCCCATGCCCATCTCGCCCATTTCGAAACGCGAGACGCCGGCGGGCGACACGAACGGCCGGCCGTCGACAATATTGCCCCAGCCCAGCTCCAGCCGGTTGCCCGACGGGTCGACCAACCGCACGAATTCGCGGACGCAGCGATCCTTCGCTTCGTCGGCACTCGCCGGCTCCAGCGCAACGCCGGCGGCGCGCAGCTTGGCGAGACCCGCGTCATAGTCGCTCTTGGAACCATAGACCCAGCCGGCGGCGTGGAAGCGATCAGCATCCGCCTTGCGGATCAACAGCCGGAACGGCCGTTCGTCGAAGCGCAGCTTGAGATCGCCTTCCCCCTCAGCCGCACGCGCGCCAACCACATCCTCGCCGTAGCGCCGCCACGCCTCCGGATCGGCCGAGTCGATAACGGCATAGGCCAACGCTTTCACTGCCATTCGGCTAAATCCTCTCGAACTGGGCGCCGCATGAGCGCCTCCGCATCGACGGGCTTACCGGTCTTACCTCGCCCTTTCAAGCGGAATGCGCATAAATATCGCCATAATTATACGCAAACCGTAGATTACGTCTTTCTCATTTGCCGGAGTGCGCCTTCAATATCGCCAGGAAGGACGGCCATTCGTTACCGCCGTCTGCCGCCAGCAGCGCCCCGGTGACATAGGATGCGAGCGGAGAGGCCAGGAACAGCGCGGCATCAGCGATCTCTTCCGGTCGCCCCAAACGGCGCAGGCCGAGCGTATCGGCGATCGCGGCCTGGGCATCCGCGCCGCCATAGGTCGTCTCGACGTCTTCGGTCGCGATATAGCCGACGATGATTGCGTTCATCCGGATCGCTGGGCCCCATTCCTGGGCGAGGCTACGGGTGAGCTGCGCCAGCCCCGCCTTTGCCGCCGCGTAGACAGCAGTCCCGGGCGAAGGCCGGGTCGCCGAAACGCTGGCGATATTGACGATCGACCCGCCCTGCCCCTGCATCCAGCGATGCGCCGCCTGCGCAACATAGAGTGGCCCGAGCAGATTGAGCGCGACGATCCGCTCGGCAAAGCGCGGGCTGGCGGTCGCGGCATCGCTTTCCGGAGAGCCCCCAGCATTGTTTACGACCACATCAATGTGGCCGTGCACCTCGCCAATCGCGTCGATCGCCGCCCGCACCGCCTCCGGATCGCGCACGTCGCACGCGCGGAATTCGAAGCCCTGCGATTCGGCGGGCGCGCTGCGGCCGAATCCGATCACGGTCGCGCCGGCGGCGGCGAACCGCCTCGCGATTGCCCGGCCAATGCCTCGGGTGGCGCCCGTCACTACCACGATCCGGCCTTTGAAATTCAACGGATCGGCCGCCCCACTCTCACTCATTCTTGCGATCCCCTTCCTTCCATTGACAGGATAGTCGAAGAAATCCGATACACAATCGACAATTTGCGTAGGAATATGATAGTCAGGCTACGCATTTGAGAGGATTCGCCGTGACAGCTGCCGACCCGATGACCATTCCTGCCGTCGTTGAAGCGGCCGCCCAGCGCTTCAGCATGGCGGCTGCCATTGTCGATGGCGAGAGGACATTGAGTTTCGCCGCGCTTTGGGCCGACTCGCTAAAGGCCGCACGCGCCTT
>JAFEEY010000137.1:4512-10678 GCA_018240865.1 Pseudomonadota bacterium
CTCGACTGGATCGTCGCGTGCGTCGGCGCGCAGGCGGCGGGCTGCGTCGCCGTCACGCTCAACACCCGGCTCAAGGGGCCAGAGGCGGCCTATATCCTCAACAAATCGGGCGCGCGCATGCTGCTGACGGTGCAGAGCTTTCTCGGCACCGACTATCCGGCACTGCTTGCCGGCCAGGACTTGCCGCACCTGGAGCGCACGATCTGTTTCGGCGATGAGTGGCAGGCATTCATCGCCGGCGGCCGGCCCGACACTGCCCTGCCCGAGATCGCGCCGGACGATCCGAGCGACATTCTCTTCACGTCCGGCACCACGGGCGACCCCAAGGGCGTGGTCGCCACGCATGGCGCCTCGGTCCGCTCTTTCCGAACCTGGGGCGAAACGGTCGGGGTGGGCGCAGGCGACCGCTACCTGATCGTCAATCCGTTCTTCCACACTTTCGGGTATAAGGCCGGGTGGCTCGCCAGCCTGATCGCCGGTGCGACCATCTACCCGCTCGCGACCTTCGATACGGCGCTGCTGGTCGCGCTCGTGTCCGAATATAAAATCACAGTGCTGCCCGGCCCCCCGGCGATCTTCCAGACGCTGCTGGCGACAGACATCGGCGGCGCCGACCTGTCGTCGCTCCGGCTCGCGGTGACGGGCGCGGCGTCGGTGCCGGTTGCGCTGATCGAACGGATGCGGGGAGAGTTGAACATCCCTACCGTCCTGACCGGCTATGGCCTCACAGAATCCTGCGGCATCGTCTCGATTTCCGCCGCCAGCGATCCGGCCGAGATCGTCGCGCGCACGGCTGGACGACCGATCCCCGGCGTCGAAGTCAAAATCGCC
Source organism: Pseudomonadota bacterium (assembly GCA_018240865.1). GTDB lineage: Bacteria > Pseudomonadota > Alphaproteobacteria > Sphingomonadales > Sphingomonadaceae > Sphingomonas_B. Next base: position 5,344 of record JAFEEY010000137.1, read on the forward strand.
GATCCTGACGAGACGGGCGCGGGTGAAGTGCTGGTGCGCGGCTTCAACGTGATGCGCGGCTATTTTGAGGACGAGGCCGCGACCGCCGAAGCCATCGACGCGGACGGCTGGCTTCACACCGGCGATATCGGCCGCTTCGAGCCCGGCGGCGAACTCGCCATCACCGACCGGATCAAGGACATGTATATTTCCGGCGGCTTCAATTGCTACCCGGCGGAAATAGAACGCGCACTGCAGCGCCACCCCGATGTCGCACTCGCAGCCGTGATCGGCGTGCCGGACGAGCGGTTGGGCGAAGTCGGCAAGGCATTCGTGGTGCCGAGCGCCGGACGGACTCCCGATGCTGACGCACTGCTCGCCTGGGCACGCGCGAATATGGCCAATTACAAAGCTCCGCGCAGCGTTGAGATCGTTGAGTCCCTGCCGCTCAACGCATCGGGCAAGGTTCAGAAATTTGCACTACGCAAATGATTCAGATTGACGGCTTGCGTAGCGAAAGATAGTTTTTCTTACGAATATCGAAATTATATCCCCTCAGTCTTCGCAGCAGACGCAAGACAGGGGCAAGGAGATCAAGATGGCCACTGCTCTCAATCAGGCCAACACAGACATTCCAAGCAGCGAAGAGCTGATCGAGCGCGCCCGGGCGATGATTCCCGCTCTCGCGGCGCGCGCCCGGAAAACCACAGCGGACCGCCGCATCCCCGATGAAACAATCGCCGAAATGCAGGCGGCCGGCTTCTTCCGCATCCTTCAGCCCAAGCGCTGGGGCGGCTATGAAATGCACCCGAACGTCTTTTTCGAGGTGCAGAAACTGCTCGCCGAAGGCTGCATGTCGACCGGTTGGGTTTACGGCGTGGTCGGCGGCCATCCTTACGAACTCGCTTTGTTTCACGATGCCGCGCAGCAGGAAGTCTGGGGCAAGGACGACACGACGCTCATTTCCTCTTCCTACCAGCCGGTCGGCAAGGTCGAGCGGGCCGAAGGTGGCTTCTATCTGTCCGGGCGCTGGGGCTTTTCGAGCGGTTCCGAACATTGTCCGTGGGTGCTGCTGGGCGCGATGATCCCGCCCGCAAAGGAAGGCGATGCGCCCGACATGCGCACCTTTCTGCTGCCGCGCAGCGATTATGTGATCGAGGATGCCTGGCACGTGTTCGGCCTGCAGGGCACGGGCAGCCAGGATATCGTCGTCGATCGCGCGTTCGTGCCGGAGCATCGAACCCATAAGGCGATCGACGGCTTCATGTGCACCAATCCCGGCCAGGCAGAGAATAGCGCCCCGCTGTTCTGCCTGCCCTGGGCGCAGCTGTTCGTGCGTCTCGTCTCCACCGCCGCGCTGGGCGGCGCGAAGGCGGCGACCAAAGGCGCGATCGAGATCATGAAGACGCGGATCTCGACCAATACCGGCAAGGCATCGAAGGCAGACCCGCTGCTCCAGAACGCGATCGCCAGGGCCTGGTCCGAGATCGACGAGATGGAGGTTGTGCTGCGCCGCAACTTCGACGCGATGATCGCCCATGCCGAAGCGGGCGAAGCCATCCCGATGGACAAGCGCACTTTGTTCCGCTTCCAGTCCGGCTCGGTCGTCCGCCGGTGCGCGGCGCTGGTCGATGGGCTGCTGCCGCTGCTGGGCGGGCGCGCAGTCTATATGTCGAGCCCGGTGGTCCAGCCCTGGCTCGACCTTCACGCGGCGCGGGCGCACGTCGCCAACGATCCGAACAATTTCGGGCCCGATGTGGTGAATGTTCTGATGGGCGAACAGCCCGGCTTCATGTTCCTCTAAGAAGAATAGCGGGAGAGTCGGATGGCGAGCGAGCTGAAGCGCACGGCCTACAACGTCGCTGGGGGATATGAGATTTCGATCGCCGAGGCTGGCGAGGGGCCGGCGCTGGTGTTCATCCACGGCAGCGGCCCCGGCGCATCCGGCCAGTCCAACTTCAAGCAGAATATCGAGACGTTCATCGGGGCGGGCTACCGTGTGCTGCTGCCCGACATGATCGGCTATGGCGATTCATCGAAGCCGGAAGGTATCGACTATCCGCTCCAGCTCTTCACCGACACGCTCTACGAAGCGCTCCAGCAGGCGGGCGTCGGCAAGGCGTCGCTGGTCGGCAACTCGCTGGGCGGCGGCGTCGCGATCCAGATGGCGCTCGACCATCCCGGCTTCGCCGAGAAGCTCGTGCTGATGGCGCCCGGCTGCATCCAGGAGCAGGCGACCTATTTCAAGATGCCGGGCATTTCCAAGATGGCGTCCGACTTCGGCAGTCCGAATTTCTCCATCGAGGATCAGCGCCGGCTGGTCACCAACCTCGTCTATGACGCATCGTCGATTACCGACGCGCTGGTGGCAGAGCGCTATGCAGTCGCGCGGACCCAGCCCAAGGATGTGCTGGTCCGCATGCGCACGCCCAATCTCGGCCCGCGGCTGGGCGAGCTGACCATGCCGATCCTCGGCTTCTGGGGCCTGAACGACGAATTCTGCCCGGAATCGGGTGCGCGTTTGTTTCTGGAAGCCTGCCCCGATGTGCGCTTCATGACGTTCAACCGGGTCGGCCATTGGGTGCAGGTCGAGCGCGCGAATGAATTCAACCGCTACACGCTGGATTTCCTGCGTGGCTGACCTACCGGCCCTTGGCGCCGAGCTGTTCGGCGCGCTCCGGGGCCGCAACACGGTCGCGCCCCTGATCGCGCGCCATCCGCAGCTGACGATCGACGATGCCTATCAGATCTCGCTCGATTTCCTCGCGCGCCGGCGCGCCGAGGGCGAGAGGGTGGTCGGCAAGAAGATCGGCGTCACTTCCAAGGCGGTGCAGGACATGCTGGGCGTTCACCAGCCCGATTTCGGTTTCCTGACCGACCGGATGGATGTGCCGGACGGCGTGATCGACGTGAATGCGCACGGCCTGATCCAGCCGCGCGCGGAGGCCGAGATCGCGTTCATCCTGAACCGGCCGCTGACAGGGCCCGGCGTCACCGACGCCGATGTGCTGGACGCGACCGCCGCGATCGCGCCTTGCTTCGAGATCGTCGACAGCCGCATCCAGGACTGGAAGATCGGCATCGTCGATACGATCGCCGACAATGCCTCCTGCGGCGTGTTCGTGCTGGGCGAAGCGCGCGCGGATCCACGCGCCTTCGACCTGCCGGGCCTGAGAGTCACCGTCACCAAGAACGGCGCGCCCTTGTGGGAAGGCTTTGGTTCGGCCGTGCAAGGCTCACCGCTGACCGCTGTCGCCTGGCTGGCCAACACGCTCGGGCGCTACGGCGTGACGCTGGATGCGGGCGACATCATCCTCTCCGGCTCGCTGGTGCCGCTGGAGCCGGCGCGCGCGGGCGATTTTTTCGAGATGAACCTGGAAGGCGTGGGCACCTGCACCGCGCATTTTGTTTAGGAGTTAGCTGCTGTGGGCAAGGTGAAGGCGGCGATCATTGGTTCGGGGAACATTGGGACCGATCTGATGATGAAGATGGTGAAGTATCCGCAGAACATGGAGCTGGTGGCGGTTGTCGGCATCGACGAGAAGTCGGAAGGGCTGGCGCTGGCGCGGGCGCGTGGGGTGGCGACGACGCATGAGGGGATTGAGGGGCTCAAGGCGATGGCCTGCTATCCTGAGATCGGCATCGTGTTCGACGCGACGTCGGCTTATGCGCACAAGGTGCATGACGCGGCGCTGCGCGCGGACGGCAAGCAGGTGGTCGATCTGACGCCGGCGGCGATCGGCCCGTTCACGATCCCGCCGGTCAACATGCATGCCCATCTCGATCAGCCCAACGTCAACATGGTGACGTGCGGCGGCCAGGCGACGATCCCGATGGTGGCGGCTGTGTCGCAGGTGGCGACGGTGCATTATGCCGAGATCGTGGCGTCGGTGTCGTCGCGCTCGGCGGGACCGGGGACGCGCGCCAATATCGACGAGTTCACCCGCACCACGGCAGGGGCGATCGAGAAGGTCGGGGGTGCGGCGCAAGGCAAGGCGATCATCATCCTCAATCCGGCCGAGCCGCCGATGATCATGCGCGACACGGTGTTCACTTTGTCCGAGGGCGCCGATGAGGAGACGATCCGTGCCTCGGTCGAGGCGATGGTCAGGAAAGTGCAGGCCTATGTGCCGGGCTACCGGCTGAAGCAGGAGGTTCAGTTCGAGCGCTTTGGCGACAACAACAGGCTGAAGATCCCCGGCCGCGGCGAGTTCACCGGCATCAAGACGATGATCCTTTTGGAGGTCGAGGGCGCGGGCGATTATCTGCCGAGCTATTCGGGCAATCTCGACATCATGACCGCCGCCGCCAAGGCGACCGGCGAGCTGCTCGCCGAGCGTATCGCGCAGGGAAAGAAGGTGGCGGCATGACCCGACAGTTCAATGTGGACGCGGGCGACAAGCTCTACATCCAGGATGTGACGCTGAGGGATGGCATGCACGCCATCCGTCACATGTACGGCATCGAGCATGTGCGCAGCATTGCCAGGGCGCTGGATGAGGCCGGGGTCGACGCGATCGAGGTCGCGCATGGCGACGGCCTGAACGGCGCAAGCTTCAATTATGGCTTTGGCGCACACACCGACTGGGAGTGGCTGGAAGCGGTCGCCGAGGTGCTGACCAAATCGGTGCTGACCACGCTGATCCTGCCGGGGGTCGGCACGGTCGAGGAACTGCGCCGCGCCTATGATCTGGGCGTGCGCTCGGTCCGGGTCGCGACGCACTGCACCGAGGCGGACGTGTCGAAGCAGCATATCGGCATCGCCCGCGATCTCGGCATGGACGTGGCGGGGTTCCTGATGATGAGCCACATGATCGACGCCGACGCCCTCGCGCAACAGGCGCTGCTGATGGAAAGCTATGGCGCGCAGTGCGTCTATGTGACCGACAGCGGCGGCGCGCTCGACATGGACGGCGTGCGCGACCGCTTGCGCGCCTATGACAAGGTGCTGAAACCCGAAACCCAGCGCGGCATCCACGCCCACCACAATCTCTCGCTCGGCGTCGCCAACTCGATCGTGGCGGCGCAGCAAGGCGCGGTGCGCATCGACGCCAGCCTTGCCGGCATGGGCGCCGGCGCGGGCAACGCGCCCTTGGAAGTGTTCATCGCCGCCGCCGACCGCAAAGGCTGGAACCATGGCTGCGACGTGATGGCGCTGATGGACGCGGCCGAAGACCTTGTCCGCCCGCTGCAGGACCGCCCGGTCCGCGTCGACCGCGAGACATTGGCGCTCGGCTATGCCGGCGTCTATTCCTCCTTCCTGCGCCACGCCGAAAAGGCCGCCGCCGACTATAATCTCGATACCCGAACCATCCTCGTCGAGCTCGGCAAGCGCAAAATGGTCGGCGGACAAGAA
>JAFEEY010000138.1 GCA_018240865.1 Pseudomonadota bacterium
CCGCATGTCGAAGCGGTCGGCGCGCGCTACGATGCGCTGGAAGGCGAGGCCTCTGTCGGCCTGCCGGTCGGCGAGGCGCTTGGGCCGGCGCTGGTCAAGGCGGGCTTCGATCCGCCCGATGCGGCGCGCGCCGTCGTCGAGCGCTGGCGCGGGGGCGGCGTCCGCGCGCTGCAGAGCCCGGCCGCGCGTGAAGCGCTGGAGGAAGTGCTGCCCGGGCTCGCCGAGGCCTTGGGTGCCGCGCCCGACCCGAATGGCGCTCTCCACCGGCTCGACGATATTGTCGGCCGCCTGCCGAGCGCGATCAATTTCTTCCGCCTGCTCGCCGCGCGTCCGCCGCTGGCGAAGCTGCTCGGCGATATTCTCAGTCACGCGCCGACGCTCGCCGAACAATTGGGGCGACGTCCGGAATTCCTCGACGGACTGATCGACGCCAGTGCGCTGGAACCCGCGCCTGATCTGCCCGATTTGATCGCCGCTCTCGGGGCCGCGGAAACCGGGGATTATGAACGTCTGCTCGATCATGTCCGTCGTGCGGTCGGCGAAAAGCGGTTCGCGCTCGGCGTGCAATTGATCGAAGGCAGCAGCGACCCGCTCCAGATCGCTGCCGGTTATGCGCGCGTGGCCGAGGCCGCGCTGGACGTGCTCGCCGCCGCCACCGTCGCGGATCATGCGCGCCAGCACGGGCAGGTGCCCGGCAGCGAACTCGTCATCCTCGCGCTCGGGCGGCTGGGCGGCGGCGCGCTGACCCACGCCTCGGACCTCGACCTTATCTATCTCTTCACGGGCGAAATGGATGCGGTGTCGGATGGCCCCAAGCCGCTTGAGGCGACACGCTATTATAACAGGCTCGCGCAGCGGGTGACGGCGGCGCTTTCGGTGCCGACGGCGGCTGGGGCGCTCTACGAAGTCGATACGCGGCTGCGGCCGTCGGGTTCTAAAGGCTTGCTGGCCGTCACGATCGACTCTTTCGCCGATTATCAGCGCGAGTCCGCCTGGACGTGGGAGCATATGGCGCTCACTCGTGCGCGGCCGGTGTTCGGCTCGCCGCAAGCGCGTGCGCAAGCCCAGGCCGTGATCGACGAGGTGCTGCACCGGCCCCGCGCCCCCGCGGCGCTGCTGAAAGACGTCGTTTCGATGCGCTGCGATATGGCAAAGCATAAGCCGCCGGCCGGTCTGCTGGATGCCAAGCTTTCTCCGGGAGGGCTGGTCGATCTCGAATTCTGCGTCCACGCCACGCAGTTGGAGCACCACAAGGGTCTTAACCCGCGCCTTGGTCCTGCGATTGCCGCATTGGTCGAGGATGGGCTGCTGCCGGCCGGTTTCGCGCTGGCACACGCGATGCTCGCGCGGCTGCTCGTCACGACTCGGCTCGTCGCGCCCGACGCGCAGGAACCGCCGCCACTCACCAGGGCGCTGATCGCGCGCGCTTGCGGGTTCGACAGCTGGGACACGCTGCTTGAAGGCTTTGCCCAAAGCCGCCAGAGCGTCGCTGAGCATTGGGCGGCGATCGTCGCCCGCAGCGAAGGAGGTTGAGATGGTGAAAGTCGGCGACGCCGCGCCGCAGGTCGCGTTCGAAGGTCCGGGCGGCGGCGAGACGACGCTCGCCGCCTGGGCCGGCAAACCGCTCGTGCTCTATTTCTACCCGAAGGACGATACCACCGGCTGCACCCGCGAAGCGCAGGACTTCACGGCGCTGGCGGATGATTTCGCTGCTGCCGGCGTCGCGCTGCTCGGCGTTTCCAAGGACTCCGCCAGGAAGCACGACAATTTCACCCGGAAATACCACCTGAAAGTCCCGCTCGGCACGGACGCGGACGGCAAGCTCCTGGAAGCGTTCGGCGCCTGGGTCGAAAAGAGCATGTACGGCCGCAAATATATGGGCATCGAACGCTCGACTTTCCTGATCGGCAAAGACGGCAGGATCGTCCGCGAATGGCGCAAGGTGAAAGTGGCGGGCCATGCGGCAGAAGTGCTGAAAGCGGCGCAAGCGTTGTGACTCAAATCCTCCCCGGGACGGGGAGGGGGACCATGCGCAGCATGGTGGAGGGGGCCCGTCGCCTCGCCGCCCTATGGCCGGACCCCCTCCACCACGCCGCTTCGCGTCGCGGTCCCCCTCCCCGTTCCGGGGAGGATTTTTGATGGACGTCTCCCACGCCGCCTTGGTCATCCTCACGACGCCCGATCCCGCCGCCAAGGTTCGCGCTGCCCGGGCCGCGGCGCGCGACTGGCGGATGGGGCGGCTAGCGCTCGGCTTTACCGCCGAAATGCCCGATCGCCCGGCCCGTCCGGCAAAGCCGGAACTTCTCCCGCCCAATCGCATGCCGAAGCGCGGGCGGATGGGCTCCGATGCTTCGCGGATCGCGATGATCCACGCGCTCGCTCATATCGAGTTCGTCGCGATCGACCTCGCTTTCGATTTGCTCGGCCGTTTCGGCGCGCACTTTCCGCGCGGCTTTGTCGACGATTGGATGCGAGTGGGTGCCGAGGAAGCGATGCATTTCGCGTTGCTCGACCGGCGGCTGCGCGCGCTCGGCAGCTGCTATGGCGCGCTCCCCGCGCATGACGGCCTGTGGCAGGCGGCGGAGGAAACCGCGCATGACCCGCTCGGCCGCCTGGCGGTGGTGCCGATGGTGCTGGAAGCGCGCGGGCTCGACATCACGCCCGCAACCATCGAGCGATTCCAGAACGTTGGCGATATCGCATCGGCCCGCATCCTGACTCGCATCCTGGCCGATGAGGAACGGCATGTCGCGGCCGGCACGCGCTGGTTTCGATACGCATGTGAATCGGCGGGATTCGACGCTGTTTCAACCTGGCACAGCCTGATCGCGCGGCATTTCCGGGGTGTTTTGAAGCCTCCATTCAACGACTCGGCGCGCCAACGGGCCGGTCTGACCCGAGACTTCTACATGGTAGGTTGTCATTAACCGTCAGGTTGCAGACAAAACCGGCAAGCCAAGCGGGGGGCACCTGCAAGGCATAGAAATCAGACTTTGATCCGGGCTGGGCTTCGGATCGAAGGGGTCGCCGGAAGGACGAGTTTTGTTCTTTAACGCTCGGATCGTTGTTCGTGCTGCTTTCGCGCTGGCTGCTGGCCTGACCTCGGTCGCCGCTTCCGCCGAAACACCCGACGCGCAGTTCAAGGCTTTGTTCCAATCCTGGCAAAAGATGGATCAGGTCGGCCAGGCCGCTGCTGCACCGCAGGGCACGATGGCCGTTCCGTCGATGAAGCCCGTCGCCAATCTCCAGTTCACCAGCTTTTACGGCGTCCGCTCGGACCCGTTCCGGGGCACGGCCGCGATGCATGCGGGCGTCGATATTCCCGGCCCCGTCGGCACCCCGATCTACGCGACCGCTGACGGCATTGTCGGCCGCGCCGGCTGGGTCGGCGGCTACGGCAATCTTGTCGAGGTCGAGCATGGCGGCGGTCTTGAGACCCGCTATGGCCATATGTCGAAAATCCTGGTTCAACCGGGCACCCGCGTGAAGCGCGGCGAGCAGATCGGCCTGATGGGCTCGACCGGCCGTTCCACCGGCAGCCATCTTCACTACGAAGTCCGCATGGACGGGCGCGCGGTCAACCCGATCCCCTATCTCGATTCCGCGCAATATGCGTCGAACATGAAGCAGCGCGTCAATGCGATGACCGCGCCGCTGGCCCAGGGCGGCCCCGAAGGCGACGTCTCGGGCGACAATTGATTTCACGGTTATAAGGAGAGGATGAGCCGCCGGCCCCGTTGCCGGCGGCTTTTCTGTTTCCTACATCGCATGTCGTGACCGATCCGATCCAACTGACATCGTCCGCTGCAAAGCGCGTCGCGGCGATCGCGGCGAAACAGGGCAAGCCGGCGATCCTGCGCCTGTCGGTCGAGGGTGGCGGCTGCTCGGGCTTTCAGTATCGCTTCGGCCTTGCCGATGCAGTGGATGGCGACGACACCGCCGTCGAGACGGACGGCGTGAAGCTCGTGGTGGACAGCGTCAGCCTCGATCTGGTCCGCGGATCGGCGGTCGATTTCGTCGACAATCTGGGCGGCCAGGCCTTCAAGGTCGAAAACCCCCAGGCCCAGGCCGGCTGCGGCTGCGGGTCGAGCTTTTCGATCTAAGAGAATGTGGCACTGATTTCGTCACCGGCGCGGCTGAGCTTGTCGAAGCCCTCTCTTCTTTCTGGAATCACCCGACCCAAAGAAAGGAAGGGTTTCGACAGGCTCAGCCAAGCGGGCATTGAGGCCTGTGCTCTTTCTTCGCGATCCGCATCCCGCTACGCCGGCAATCATGCGCATCGCCACCTATAATGTGAACGGCATCAAGGCCCGCCTGCCGCGCCTGATCGAATATCTGGACGAGCAGAAGCCGGATGTGGTCTGCCTCCAGGAGCTGAAATCCTCCGACGAGACTTTTCCGGAAGCCGATATCCGCGCTGCCGGATACGGCGCGGTGTGGCACGGGCAAAAAGGGTTCAACGGCGTCGCCGTGCTTGCGCGCGGCGCCGATCCGGTGGAGCGCATGCGGGGTCTGCCCGGCGATCCGGACGACACGCACAGCCGCTATCTCGAAGCCGAAGTGAACGGGGTGATCGTCGCTTCCATCTATCTGCCGAACGGCAATCCGCAGCCGGGGCCCAAATTCGACTATAAATTGCTCTGGATGGACCGGCTTCGCGCCCATGCGGCCGCGCTGCTGGCGGAAGAGCGCGCGGTCGTGCTCGCCGGCGACTATAACGTTATCCCCACGGACGCCGATGTCTTCTCCGTGCGCGCGATGCAGGACGATGCGCTGATGCAGCCGGAAAGTCGCCAGGCCTTCCGCCGCCTGCTGTACCAGGGCTGGACCGATGCGCTGCGTGCCCGCCATCCGGGCGAGCAGCTCTGGACTTTCTGGGACTATCAGGCCGGTGCCTGGCAGCGCGATGCAGGCTTCCGCATCGACCATCTGCTCTTGAGCCCGATCGCCGCCGACCGGCTCGTCGGCGCCGGCGTCGATAAGGAGTATCGCGGCCGCGAAAAGGCAAGCGATCATGCGCCGACCTGGGTGCTGTTGCGGGATTGAATCAAACAAGCCCCTCCCCATAGATGAGTGTTCAACTAGTCGCTTTGTTAACCAAAATAAGGTAAACGCCGCGGCAAGGATGACCGGGGCATCGCGATTTGAACGTCGATAAGAAGCTGCTGGCGCGCATGCTGGGTGGAGCGGTGTTGCTGCTCGGCCTGGCCGGCTTCGCAGTGATGAGCCCGGGCGAAGCGGCGCCCGATGGGCGCATTCTGACGATCCTGCTCGACCCGCCCGTGCCCGCGCCGCCTTTGCCTGGTGTCGTCGGCCCCGCCGGCGCGCCGCTGATCGTGATCGACGCGGGCCATGGCGGTCACGATCCCGGCGCCCGCGCCCAATCGGGGGAGGCGGAAAAGGATTTGACGCTCGCTGTCGCGCTCGCCGTTCGTGACGCGCTGGCGAAAGATGTGCGGGTGCGCGTCGCCCTCACCCGCGACGACGACCGCTTTCTCGTTCTGAACGAGCGTTATGAAATGGCGCGCCGTCTGGGCGCGTCGCTGTTTCTCTCGATCCACGCCGATTCCGCGGGCGAGGATGGCGAAGCGCATGGCGCGACGCTCTACACCTTGTCCGAGAATGCCACCGATGCCGAGGCGGCGCAGCTCGCCGCGCGCGAGAACCGCGCCGATATCGTGCGCGGCGTCAATCTGAGCGGCCGCACCGGCGACACGGCCTCGATCCTGATCGACCTTGCCCAGCGCGAATCGCAGGACGCTGCGGTCGGCTTCACCCGCCTGCTGCACGCGCAAGCGAAGGATGTGCTGCCTTTCCGTCAGGATTTCCATCGCCAGGCGGGCTTGATCGTGCTGAAGGCGCCGGATGTGCCGTCGGTATTGTTCGAAACCGGCTACATTACCAACGAAGCCGATCGCGGCCTGCTGGGTTCCGCCGAAGGCCGCGCAAAACTGGGAGCGGCCGTCGCCCGCGCGATCGAAATCCACTTCGCCAGGGCGCGCCACGCGACCTAATCGCGGACGATGGTCCGCTGGGCCGGATCGTAGAAGAAGGTCTCGCGCCAGATTCTGTCGCCGCGCCAGATCTGCCAGGCGACTTCTTCCATAACCAGACGGCCGCCGTCGTTGGTGCGGAACGTGAAGCGCCAGCGGATCGCGACTGTATCGCCCTCGATAAGCGGGCCGCCGAGCAGCTCGGTCTCGACGGCAGCGAAGCGCGCCAGTGTCGCTTTTTCGCCCTGGATCAACGCGGTTCGGCCGGCGCGCGGCACGGCCTGGTTTTCCTGGATAGAGGCGTCTTCGGCATACCAGCGTTCGATCGCACCGGCATGATCGTTGGTCAGCACATCGGCGATGAAAGCGTCCACGGTGATTTTGCTCGGCATAAGCATTGCTTAGCTGATTTGGGCGGGCTGTAGCCCCTTGTTCGACCGGCCGCACGCCCGGCTGGACGAACGTCGCGCGCTTCTCCCATTTCAAAGCGCTCAAAACTTGCTAGAGCCTGTGCCCGAATGGAACAGTCTGAGACGGCAGGCTCGCGCTTTACGCTCAAGCGAGCGAGCGACTTCAAGGCAAGGCTCGGCGATCTCTGGACGCGGCGCTGGGTGCGGCTCGCGGTCTATGCGGCCGGGGCACTGCTGATCGGCTATGCGCTGATCTGGGTGATCTTCGCCCGCGATCTGCCGTCGGTCGATAAGCTGCGCACCTATGAACCGCCGCTGCCGACCAATGTGCGCGCGATCGACGGCACGCCGATCCATAGCTATGCGCGGGAGCGGCGGGTGCAGCTCTCCTACGCCGAATATCCGCAGCAGCTCGTCCACGCCTATATCTCGGCGGAGGACCGGACTTTCTTCAGCCATGGCGGGGTCGATTATCCGGGCATCATCGCTGCGATCATCAAGAACCTGACGCACAGCGGCCGCCCCGTCGGCGCTTCGACCATCACGCAACAGGTCGCGAAGAACCTGCTGCTGGGCAATGAGCTCAGCTACCGGCGTAAGGTGCGCGAAGCGATTCTCGCCTATCGGATCGAGGGCGCGCTCACCAAGGAGCAGATTCTCGAACTGTATCTCAACCAGATCTTCCTTGGCCGGAACGCCTATGGTGTGCAGGCGGCCGCCCGCGCCTATTTCGACAAGGATGTGGCACAACTGACCCTGCCGGAAATGGCCTATCTGGCGATCCTGCCCAAGGCGCCGTCCAACTACGATCCCGAACGCCATGCTGACCGCGCGCTCGCGCGGCGCAATTGGGTGCTGGGCGAAATGAAGCGCAACGGCTTCATCAGCGAGGAGGAGCGCGCCGCCGCCGTCGCGTCGCCGCTCGGCACCGTGCCCCGCCAGGGCACGAAGTTCGAGGCCAATGCCGGCTATTTCCTCGAAGAAGTCCGCCGCCAGCTGATCGGCAAATTCGGCGAGGATGCGGAGAAAGGCCCGCACAGCCTTTATGCCGGCGGCTTGTGGGTGCGCACCTCGCTTGATCCGCGCCTGCAGGCGCTGGCGGAAAATGCCTTGCGCGACGGGCTTGCCCGCTACGACCGCGGGCGCGGGTGGCACGGCCCGATCCGCAAGCTCGATACCTCAGGCAATTGGGCGCAGCGCCTCGCCGCCGCCAATCTCGGCGCCGGCTATCCCGATTGGCGCATCGCGATCGTGCTGGACAAGGCGGGCGGGCAGGCGACGATCGGCTTCCCGACCGGCCAGACTGCGTCGATGCCGTCCTATGCCGCCAGCATGCCGGTGGCGGGGCAGGGCGGCAGCGCCTTCGACGCCCTGAAACCCGGCGACGTGATCGCGGTGAAACAGGATGGCGGCACCTGGTCGCTGCGTGCGATCCCGGCCGTGTCGGGCGCGTTCGTGGTCGAAGATCCGAACAACGGCCGCATCATGGCGATGCAGGGCGGGTGGGACAGCCGCATCCACACCTTCAACAATGCGACGCAGGCGCTCCGCCAGCCGGGCTCCACGATCAAGCCGTTCGTCTATGCCGCAGCACTCGACAACGGCATGACGCCGGCTTCGATCATCGTCGACGGGCCGTTCTGCGTCTATCAATCGGCGCTGCTGGGCCAGAAATGCTTCCGCAATTTCTCCGGCGGCAATGCCGGCCCGCAGACGCTGCGCTGGGGCATCGAACAGTCGCGCAATCTGATGACGGTGCGCGCCGCGTCGCAAACCGGCATGAACAATGTCGTCCGCACGATCGCGCGCATGGGAATCGGCAATTACAGCCCCTATCTCTCGATCGCACTGGGCGCGGGTGAGACGACCGCGCTCAAGATGACCAACGCTTTCTCGCAGCTCGTTGCACTTGGGCGTGAGCTGAAGCCGACGCTGGTTGACTATGTGCAGGACCGGCATGGCAAAGTGATTTTCCGCGCCGACGGCCGCTGCGCCCTGATGCGCAACTGCAATACGAAGGATTGGGACGGCAAGCCGATGCCGCGTCCGCCGGTGCGCGGCCGCCAGCTGATGGATCCGATGACGGCTTATCAGATCGTCCATATCCTTGAGGGTGTGGTCCAGCGCGGCACTGCCGTCACCTTGCGTGAACTCAACCGCCCGCTATTGGGCAAGACCGGTACGACCAGCGGCCCGACCAATGTCTGGTTCGTCGGCGGCTCGCCCGAAATGATCGGCGGCATCTATGTCGGCTATGATCAGCCGCGCTCGCTCGGCGGTTATGCGCAGGGCGGCACGCTCGCCGCGCCGATCTTCAAGCAATTCGCGCGCGACGCGATGAAGGACATGCCGCTGGTGCCGTTCCGCATCGCGCCGGGTATCCGCATGGTCCGCATCGACCGGCGATCGGGCAAGAAAGTGTTCGGCACTTTCCCCTCGCTGGACGAGGCCAAGCCCGCGGTGATTTGGGAAGCCTTCAAGCCGGAAAGCGAGCCGCGCCGCACGATCCGCCGCGAGGAAATCGCCGCGCGACCGAAGGAAAAAGTGCTGCCCGCCGATCCGCGCCTGCGCGGCGACGCCGAGTTTCTTGAGCGCGAAGGCGGCATCTATTAGGTCCGCACGTACAGTGCGGGCCGTGTCCCGGCGGAGGCCGGGATCCAGCTTAACAAAAACGTCTGGGCCCCGGCCTTCGCCGGGGCACAGTCCACGGAGAAGAAAATGCGCGCCGAAGCGCAAGCCCATATCGACCAGATCAACGACGCGCTCGCGCTGCTCCGCCGGTTCCTCGATTGGGACCGCGCGCTGCGGCGCCTCGACGAGCTGAACGCCAAGGTCGAGGACCAGTCGCTCTGGAACGACCCCAAGGCGGCGCAGGCGGTGATGCGCGAACGCCGCCGCCTCGACGAAGCGATCACTGCCACCCGTGCGATCGAACGTGAGCGCGACGATATCGCCGAGCTGATGGAAATGGCCGAGGCCGAAGGCGACGAGGCGCTGGTCGATGAAGGCGTGGCGAACCTTGCTGCGCTGGCCGAGCGCGCGGAGAAGGACAAGGTCGCGGCGCTGCTGGCCGGCGAGGCGGACGCCAATGACACCTATATCGAGGTCAATGCCGGGGCGGGCGGCACCGAAAGCCAGGACTGGGCCGGCATGCTGCAGCGCATGTACACGCGCTGGGCCGAACGGCACGGCATGAAGGTCGAGCTGATCGACTATCATGCCGGCGAGCAGGCGGGCATCAAATCCGCCACTCTGCTGCTGAAGGGCGAAAACGCCTATGGCTATGCGAAGACCGAGAGCGGCGTCCACCGCCTCGTCCGCATCAGCCCCTATGACTCGAACGCGCGCCGCCACACCAGCTTTGCCAGCGTCTGGGTCTATCCGGTGGTCGATGACGATATCGACATCGAGGTCGTCGAAAGCGACCTGCGCATCGACACGTTCCGCGCGTCGGGTGCAGGCGGCCAGCACATCAACACCACTGACTCCGCCGTCCGCATCACTCACTTGCCGACCGGCATCGTCGTCCAGTCACAAAGCCAGCGCTCCCAGCACAAGAACCGGGCCGAAGCCTATAGCCAGCTTCGCGCCAAGCTTTTCGAGCGCGAGCTGCAGCGGCGGGAGGCGGAAGCGAACGCGACCAACGCGACCAAGACCGATATCGGCTGGGGTCACCAGATCCGATCCTACGTCCTCCAGCCCTATCAGCTGGTGAAGGATCTGCGCACCGGCGTCACCTCGACCGCGCCGTCGGATGTGCTGGACGGCGATCTCGATCCGTTCATGGCCGCCGCTTTGAGCCAGCGCGTGACGGGCGAGAAGGTCGAAGTCGAGGACGTCGAATGATCCGCCGGACGGCCGCTCTGCTGATGCTGTCGCTGGGCGGCTGCCAGGCGCCCGCGCAGCATAACGAAGCCGAGGCGCATGACCGTTCCCTGGAATTCCCGAAAGCGCACCGGCCGGTCGCCCGGATCGTTTCCAGCCGCTGGTCCGACGAGGAATCCCGCGATCGGCTGCGCGAAGCTGAAGAAGTGATGGACCGCGCCGGCATCAAGCGCGGCATGACGGTTGCCGATATCGGCGCGGGCGAGGGCTATTACACAATCCGCCTGGCGCAGCGCGTCGGCAAGGACGGCCGCGTGCTCGCCCAGGATATCGTGCCGCAGGTCCGCGATGCACTCGCCGAGCGTGTCAATCGCGAGCGGCTCGACAATGTCTCGGTCAAGCTGGG
>JAFEEY010000139.1 GCA_018240865.1 Pseudomonadota bacterium
CCGCGACGCGCAGGACATGTCGGTGGCCACGATCGAGAAGGCGATCGCCGATTTCGGCAAACGCGCCAAGGAGGGCACGCTGAAGATGGAGGAAATGAAGGGCGGCACCTTCACTATCTCCAACGGCGGTGTGTTCGGCTCGCTGCTCTCGACCCCGATCATCAACCCGCCGCAGAGCGCGGTTCTCGGCCTCCACCGGATCGAGGAGCGCCCCGTCGTCCGCGACGGCCAGATCGTCGCCCGCCCGATGATGTATCTGGCGCTCAGCTACGACCACCGCCTGATCGACGGCCGCGAGGCGGTCACATTCCTCGTCGCCTTGAAGAATGCGATCGAGGATCCCACAAGGCTGCTGATTGATCTCTGACGATTTGCGATCCGATTCCGTTCGGGCTGAGCCTGTCGAAGCCCTCCCTTCTTGGAACGGTGGCGATAAAAGAAGGAAAGCCCTTCGACAGGCTCAGGGCGAACGGAGTTTTGGCATGGCCGATGAGCAATATGATTTCGACGTTCTGGTGATCGGCGCCGGGCCGGGCGGCTATGTCGCGGCGATCCGGGCCGCGCAGCTGGGCTTGAAGACCGCGTGCGCGGAAAGCCGCGAGACGCTCGGCGGCACCTGCCTCAATGTCGGCTGCATCCCGTCGAAGGCGATGCTGCATGCGTCGGAATATTACGACCAGGCGGCGAACGGCAGCTTCGCCAAGCTCGGCATCAAGGTCACGCCGGAGCTGGACCTGGAGACGATGCACGGCCAGCGCAGGGACGCGGTCAAGCAACTGACCGGCGGCATCGAATTCCTGTTCAAGAAGAACAAGGTCGAATGGCTGAAGGGCCGCGCCGCCTTCACGGGCAAGGACACGGTCGAAGTCGCGGGCAAGACGTACCGCGCGAAGAATATCGTCATCGCCACCGGATCGTCCGTGACGCCGCTCCCCGGCGTCGAGGTCGACAATGCCAAGGGCGTGATCGTCGATTCGACCGGCGCGCTGGAGCTGGCGAAGGTGCCGGAGCATCTGGTCGTGATCGGCGGCGGCGTCATCGGGCTGGAGCTCGGTTCTGTCTGGCGGCGGCTCGGCGCCAAGGTGACGTGCGTCGAATTCCTCGACCAGATCCTGCCCGGCTTCGACGGCGAGGTCCGCAAGGAAGCGAACAAGATTTTCAAGAAGCAGGGCTTCGAATTCAAGCTGTCGACCAAGGTCACCGGCGCGACGGTGAAGGACGGCAAGGCCACGCTGACGGTTGAGCCGGCGAAGGGCGGCGCGGCCGAAACGATCGAGGCGGATGCGGTGCTGGTCTCGATCGGCCGCCGCCCCAACACCGACGGTCTCAATCTTGAAGCCGCCGGCCTGAAGACCAACCAGCGCGGCCAGATCGAGACCGATCACGATTTCCGCACGTCCGTTCCCGGCATCTGGGCGATTGGTGACGTGATCCCCGGCCCGATGCTCGCCCACAAGGCGGAGGATGAAGGCATCGCCGTCGCCGAGAATATCGCGGGGCAGACCGGCATCGTGAACCATGATGTGATCCCGTCTGTCGTCTATACTTGGCCCGAGATTGCCGGCGTCGGCCTGACCGAAGAGCAGGCGAAGGAGAAGGGCGAGGTCAGGACCGGCAAATTCCCGATGCTCGCCAACAGCCGGGCCAAGACCAATCACGAGCCCGACGGCTTCGTGAAAGTCATCGCCGATGCGAAGACCGACCGCGTGCTGGGCGTGTGGTGCATCGCCTCGGTCGCCGGCACGATGATCGCCCAGACCGCGCAGGCGATGGAGTTCGGCGCCACCTCCGAGGACATTGCCTATACCTGCCACGCCCACCCGACGCACAGCGAGGCGATCAAGGAAGCGGCGATGGCGGTGACGGGGAAGCCCATCCATATCTGAGGCGCCGGCGCAGCAGATAGCGTTGCTATTTGCGCGCGAACGAGGCGCGTCCGGCCAGCGGCGCCACAAGCGCCGACCGACGACGCGGGCTTTGCCCGCGGCGCGCGTTGGAACCCTCGCTCCGCTCAACCGTCTCTTCCTCGTTACGCAGGAGAGACGAATGCGCGCCTGGTTGTTGCTGCCTCTGCTTCTGGCCGGTTGCGGCCCGAAGCCGAGGGCCCTTCCCGAAGACCCGATCCAGCGCGCGGCGACGTGCGGCGTGGTCGCGGCGGCGGATGCCCGGCGCGCGGGCGGTATCGACGCCAAGCTCACGATCGAGCAGCAGGGCCATATCCTTCATTACGCCCTGCTCGCGGGTGCCGAGGGCGGCACGTTCGACAAAGGCCGCTCCGCCGCCGTGGTCAACGCGATGCCGCGTCTTGGCGACAAGGTCACCAGCGGCAAATGGGAGCCGCTGATCGGCGAATGTGCGTCCGCTTATCCGGTCAGCCGGCCTGCGGAGAGCATCGCGCTGCCGCCCGATGCGCTGACCGTCCAGGCCGGCTGCCACGATCTCGCCGATTTCATTACCACCGCGCTCCGCAGTCAGGAAAACAACTTCATCGACAGGATGCGGGCCTATGACGAAATGGAACGCAAGCTCGACCCGAAAATGGGCGCGACACTGAAAGCGCGCGGCCTCAACCAGGCGCAGTCCAACGAGGCCCGCGCCAAGGCGCTGGCGGCAATGGCGACCCTCGGCCCGCCGACCGCGGTTCTGGATCAGTGCGTGAAGAAATTCGGAAGCTGAACGCTCGAGGATTTTTTCCCTTCGTCATTCCCGCGAAAGCGGGAACCCAGCCAAATCAAAAAAACTGGGTTCCCGCTTTCGCGGGAATGACGAATAGAGAGGAGCGTGAACCCCCTCGCGCCCTTCATCCCCTGGATCGACCTGTTCGGCATCGCCGTTTTCGCCGCGTCCGGCGCGCTGGCGGCGGCGCGGCGCGAGCAGACGCTGGTCACGTTCGCTTTCTTCGCGCTGGTGACGGGCGTGGGCGGAGGCACGGTGCGCGATCTGCTGATCGACGCGCCGGTCTTCTGGGTGCGCGACTGGCGCGTGGCGGCGGTGTGCCTGTCCACGGCGGCGCTGATCTGGCTGACTCCGCGCCGCTGGTGGAATGTGCGGGCGCTCGACTGGTTCGATGCGGTCGGCCTCGCCGCCTATGCCGTGTTCGGCGCGGGCAAGGCGCTGGCCTATGGCGTGCCCCCGGTCCCCGCCGCGCTGATGGGCGTGGTGACCGGCTGCGTCGGCGGCATCATCCGCGACGTGCTGGCCGGCGAGCCGTCGATCCTGATGCGGCCCGAACTTTACGTGACCGCTGCCGCGCTCGCGGCCTCCTTGTTTGTGCTGCTGACCTGGTTCGGCATCGCCCCCGGCATCGCCGCCCCGATCGCGGCGCTCACCGGCTTCACCTTGCGCGCCTTCGCGATCGCGCGCGGGCTGAAACTGCCCGCATATCGCCGCTGATGCCCCCGAGCCACGTCATCCCGAACTTGTTTCGGGACAAGAGTAGGGCCGGCGTGACGTTCGAGAACAAGCGCCGTCGACACGACGACACCCAGCTTATCCCGAAACAAGTTCGGGATGACGGTTTTTGGTGGCAGCTAGGGCGCAAACGGCCCCGGTTCGGCCGGTTCGCCCTGTGGGTCCGCCAGCTCGGCCTGCCACAGCCCCACATCCACCCAGCGCCCCATTTTCCAGCCGACCTGCCGGTACACCCCCGCGCGGCGGAAGCCGGCGCGTTCGTGCAGCTTCACCGAGGCGTCGTTGGGCAGCGAGATCGCCGCGATCGCCTGCGTGAAGCCTTGCCGCCTGAGCTGGTCGAGCAGGGCGGTATACAGCAGGCTTCCAACCCCGCGGCTTTGCGCGGCGTCGGCGACATACACCGTGGTCTCGACTGCCCAGCGATAGGCGCGCCGGTCCCGGAACTGGCAGGCATAGGCATAGCCCAGGACCGTGCCGCCCTCATCGGCGATCAGCCAGGGGAAACGCCCCGCCAGCTTGGCCATGCGCGCGCGCATTTCCGCGGCGGTCGGCGCCTTTTCCTCGAACGAGGCGACGCTGTCGGTCACATGCGGCGCATAGATCGCGGCGACCGCCGCCGCATCCTCGGGCGTGGCCGGGCGGATGCGGATCACTTGGCGAGCAGCATCTGGAGCAGCCAGCGGCCCAAGCTCGCATCGGGCCGGCGGGGCGGCATGGCCGCGCCGCATTCCAGGCACCGCGCCTGGATCGAGGCGCCGCCTGCCAGCGCCTGCGCGTCGGCGACTGCCGACCAGGCGAGCGCGG
>JAFEEY010000013.1 GCA_018240865.1 Pseudomonadota bacterium
GATCGGCGGTCATGTGCGTGAAGGCGAGCAGCTCCGGGATCGTCATTTTCGTGAGCGGCCCGATGATTTCGTGCACGTAACCGCCCGAGCAGAAATTGCCGCCAGCGCCGGTGATGACCACTGCCTTCACTTCAGGGGCATCGGCAAGCGCGCGAAACAGGTCGCGCAACTCGGCATAGGAATCGAACGTGAGCGGGTTCTTGCGCTCCGGCCGGTTGAGCGTGATCGTCGCGACCCGCTCGCTGAACGCCCAGGCGAAGTGGCTCGGCCGATAGGTTGCGGCATCGAACGCCATCGTCATTCTCCTCACATGATCTCGCCGCCGGCGACAATGATCGCCTGGCCTGTGATCGAGCGTGCCGCCGGGGAAACCAGCCACGAAAGAGTCGCGGCGACTTCTTCGGGCGCGATCAGCCTGCCCTGCGGGTTGGCCGCGGTAAACGCCGCGAGCGCATCCTCTTCGCTGCGCCCGGTCTTGGCGACGATATTGGCGACTGCATCGCGGATGATGTCGGTGTCGGTATAGCCAGGGCACAGCGCGTTGACCGTGATCGCGGTCTTTGCCAGCTCCAGCGCAAGCGACCGGGTCAGGCCAAGCAATGCATGTTTGGTCGCGGCATAAGCGCTGGCATAGGCATAGCCTTTCAACGCGGCGGTGCTGGCCACATTGATGATGCGCCCCATCTCCAATCCGCGCATCGCGGGCAGCACCGCGCGGCTGGTATGGACCGCCCCCAGCACGTTGATGCGCCACATCTCGTCCCACAGGGCGTCCGCCGATGTCGCGAACGGCGCGGTGCGGGCGACGCCGGCGGCGTTGACCAGGATGCCGACCGGCCCATGCCGCTCCGCGGCGGCCGCGAGGGCGGCCTCGACAGATGCCGCGTTCGCGACATCGCACCGCGCCGCCGTCGCTCCCGGTAATTCACGGAGTGCGGAGGCGAGACGATCTTCGTTCCGTCCCATGATCGTGACGGGATGCCAGGCGGCCGCGAGTGCCTTGGCGATCGCCAGGCCGATGCCGCTGCCGCCGCCGGTGACGACCGCGTGGGGTTTGGCCGCGCTCACTTCTGGCCCGCCATCTGTGCCGCGCGCAGTTTGTTGAGCTTCAACTGGGCATAGCCGGTCCAATAAGGGGGCGGCACCAGCTGCTCGCCAAGCTGCTGCTCGGCCGCTGCCTCGATTGTCCAGTTGGGATTCATCTGGTGCGGTCGGCCGATCGCGCAGAGATCGGCACGGCCCGCGGCAATGATCGAGTTGACATGATCGACTTCGAAGATGTTGCCGACGGCCATTGTCGCGACGCCCAGCTCGTTGCGGATCTGATCGGAAAAGGGCGTCTGGAACATACGGCCATAGACCGGTTTCTGATCCTTGCTCACTTGCCCGGCCGACACGTCGATCAGGTCGGCGCCCGCAGCGGTGAATGCGCGCGCTATCTCGACCGCCTCTTCGGGCGTTACGCCGGCATCGCCCATCCAGTCGGTTGCCGAAATCCTGACCGACATCGGCTTGTCCTCCGGCCAGGCGGCCCGCATCGCGCGGAAAATCTCGAGCGGGTAACGCAACCGGTTCTCCAGGCTGCCGCCATATTCGTCGGTGCGCTTGTTCTGGATCGGACTGATGAAGCCCGACAGCAGATAGCCATGGCCGCAATGCAGCTCGACCATATCGAATCCGGCCTGCTCGGCATAGCGGACCGATTGCACGAACTGGTCGCGGATTGCCTCCATCCCGGTGCGATCCAGTGCCACCGGCGTCTGATTATCCTTGCTCCATGCGACATCGGACGGAGCGACCAGGGGCCAGTTGCCTTCAGGCAGGGGCTGGTCGATGCCTTCCCACGCGACCCGCGTCGAGCCTTTCGATCCGCTATGGCCGAGCTGCATGCAGATGCGCGCATCGGGCGTGCGGTGCACGAAATCGGTGATCCGGCGCCAAGCCTTCGCCTGCTCCTCATTCCACAGGCCGGTGCAGCCCGGCGTGATGCGTCCTTCCGGCGACACGCAGGTCATCTCAGTGACGATCAGCCCGGCCCCGCCAAGTGCGCGGGCGCCATAATGGACGAGATGGAAATCGTCGGGCACGCCGTTCACCGCCGAATACATCGCCATCGGCGACATGACGACGCGATTGCGCAACGTCATCCCGCGCAACCGGAAAGGGAGGAACATCGGCGGCAGCGGCTTGTCGGCGGCTTCGCCCAGCGCCTTCGCGGCCAGGCTGCGCTCCAGCTCCGCCAGCCAGGCCGGATCGCGCAGCCGCAGATTTTCGTGGCTCACCCGCTGGCTGCGTGTCAGCAACGTATAGGTGAACTGCATCGGGTCCATCTTCAGATAGCGGCCCAGATGCTCGAACCATTCGGTTGAGTTGCGCGCCGCGTTCTGGAGCTTGACGACCTCGAGCTGCCGCTCCTCCTGATATTCATGCAGCCCCTGGCGCAGTGCGTCGCCGCGGCTGATACCCGGCCGGTTCATCACCTCGGCCAGCTTGATCGCATCTTCAAGCGCCAGCTTGGTGCCCGATCCGATCGAGAAGTGCGCGGTATGCGCGGCGTCGCCGAGCAGGACGATGTTTTCGTGGCTCCATTGGCGGCAGATGATGCGCGGAAAGCTGATCCATGCCGACCCGCGGATATGCTGGGCGTTGGTCATCAGCGCATGGCCGCCGAGATAATCGGCGAAAATCTCCTCGCACAGCCGGCAGGATTGCTCCTGCGTCATCTGCGCGAAGCCGGCGCGTTCAAAGGTTTCGGGCGCGCACTCGACGATGAAGGTCGCGGTATCCTTGTCGAACTGATAGGCATGCGCCCAGATCCAGCCGAAGCGCGTGTTCTTGAAGATGAAGTTGAATGCGTCGAAGCGCTGGTGCGTGCCCAGCCAGACGAATTTGTTGCGCTTGACGTCGATATCGACTTGGAATTCCGGCTCGTATCGCTTGCGCAGCTTGCTGTTGAGGCCGTCGGCCGCAATGACGAGATCGTAATCGGCGAGAAAATCCCTGTCCGGCTCGATCTCCACCTCGAACGCGAGCTTCACGCCAATCTCACGCGCGCGGTCCTGGAGGATGTTGAGCAGCCGCTTGCGGCCGATGCCAATGAAGCCGTGGCCGCCCGACCGGTTGGTGACGTTGCGGTCGCCGTCCTCGATATGGACCTCGATATCGTCCCAATGCGCAAGCTCGTCGATCATCGACTGGGCGCTGACAGGGTCGTTGGCCTGGAGATGCTCCATCGTCTGGTCGGAGAAGACGACACCCCAGCCGAACGTATCGCCAGGCCGGTTGCGCTCAAACACCGTGATGTCGTGCGAGGCATCGCGAAGCATCATCGAGATCGCGAAATACAGACCCGCAGGCCCGCCCCCGACGCATGCTACTTTCATCCAAGCACCCTCTTATGGGAAATTGTGCAGCTTAGAAGCGACCGGATATATTTCAAGCCTGAAATAAATTACCGTGCTGAATAGGCGACAACCACTCGAATCTTTGGCACAAATCGCTGCCGGGTTGAGAGGAATGTCTATGCAGCATTGGTTTACCGCCGGGCTCCTGCTTGCGGCGGTTCCGTTCCCGGCAAGAGCGGCGACGGCCGAGCAGGCTTTCGACGTGGCGCTGAAGGATTTCCGCGAGCATCACCGCACCGAAATGCGGCGGGCGGGCATCGCCGGCAGCAGCTTCTATGTCGTGCGGGACGGCCGCACGGTGGTGGCCGATCATCTGGGCGATCAGGATGCCGACGCCCATGTGCCGGTCGATGCGCGGACCATCTATCATTGGGCGTCGATCACCAAGACGATGACGGGCATCGCCATCATGCAGTTGCGCGATCGCGGGCTGCTGACGCTGGACGATCCGATCGTCCGCTATGTGCCGGAGCTGGCCCAGGTGCATAATCCGTTCGGGGACACGAACGCGATCACCCTGCGCCAACTGATGAGCCACAGCGCCGGCTTCGGCGGGGCCACCTGGACGTGGCGCGAGCATGACTGGCAGCCGTTCGAACCCAAAAGCTGGGCGCAGCTCGCGGCGATGCTGCCCTATACCGAAGTCAAGTTCCGTCCCGGAACGCGCTTCAGCTACTCCAACCCCGGCATCGTTTATCTCGGCCAGGTCATCGAACGGCTCTCGGGCGAAGATTTCGAGGTCTATATCGACAAGAATATCCTGAAGCCGCTTGGCATGCACGACAGCTATTTCGACCGGACGCCGCTGCATCTTCTGCCGCACCGTTCGCACAGCTATTATGTCCGCAGCGGCAAGCGGGTTGCGGCGCCTTTCGACGTCGATACCGGTGTGACCGTATCGAATGGCGGCCTCAACGCACCGATGACCGACATGACGAAATATGTCGCCTTTCTGCTCGGCGACCCGGCGCGGCAGCCGGTCTATGATCTGGTCCTGAAACGGTCGTCGATCGAAGAAATGTGGCGGCCGCAGATCGCGGCGGGCGACGATTTCACGCAAGGGCGGATGGCCGAGACGACGCAGAGCGGCCTGTCCTTCTTCATTGATCAGGGGCCTGCCGGACGCATCATCGGCCACAACGGCGATCAGAATGGTTTCCGCGCCTATCTGAGCCTCTGCCCGGACCAGCATGCCGGCACATTGCTGGCGTTCAACACCGAGACGCAGGAAGTTCAGAACAGTCCCGCCAATCGCGCGACCGCTGAATCGCGGATCGCGCTGGCAGCCGGCAGGCTGTGCGAAGCGCTGGCCGGATCGAACGATTGAAAAACAGGGGCGGGTGGCGGCCCGCCCCTTTTCTCACTTATCGGGTCTTCACCCGGAAGCCGACGCGGAAGGCCCGGCCGAGCAGGTCGCTGTAAGTCGGGTTGGCGGCAAGGCCGGTTTCCGGCAGCAGCAGCGGGCTGGCGTCGAACACGTTGGTGACGTTGAAGAAAATCTCTCCGTCACCGGCGCCCATGACGTCCATCTTCGCCGTCAGATTGAAATCGACGTAGAATGTCCCTTTGACGCGATTATTGTCATAGGTCGGGTGCTGGGCCGTCGAAAGCGGGCAGCTCGACGTGCATTCGATGCCGCCAGAGTCGTAGCGGCCGCTGCTCACGCCGCGCGCCGTCGCCGTCGCCGAGAAGGATTTCGCGTCGTAGGTCGCATTGAAGCGATACAGCCATTTCGGCGTGCTCGCCTGTCCACCGTTCACACCGACGGTGTTGATCGGATCGGTCCCGACTATGCCTTGGTCGATGATATTGTCGATATAGCGGGTGGCGACGCCGCGCAGCGTAACACTGTCGCCGTTGCTGACCGGCAGGCGGTACGAGGCATCGAAATCGATGCCGCGCACCAACTGGCTGGTGAAGTTGAACGGCTGGGCGCGGAACAGGATGCGCGAAGTGCTGTTGGGATCAGGCGTGATGGCGTCGCAATATTGCTGAACGCCTTCCGAGCAGCGATTGATGATCTCCTGCGCGCTGAGCGTACCGATCGCATCCTTCATCTTGATGCGGAAATAGTCGATCGAGGCATTGAAACCCGGCAGGAAGCTCGGCGAGAACACCGCACCGATATTCCAGGAATCGGCCTTTTCCGGTTTCAGGTTGAGATTGCCGACGGCGGTCGCGGAATAGGAGATGCTGGTGCCGTAGGTGATGTTCCCCGGACCAACCCCGGGGAAGAAGGGGTTCGACACCGCGTCGCTGTTCGACGATCCGGCCTGGTACAGCTCGGCGAGATTGGGCGCGCGGATGTCACGCGACCGCGTGACGCGGAGCCGGATATCGTCGATCGGTTGCCAGGTCGCGCCGGCCTTCCAGGTCGTGACATAGCCCGAGGTCGAATAATCGGTCGCGCGCACCGCACCGTTGAACTCCAGCCCGAGGCCGAGCGGCACGACCGTTTCGAGATAGGCTTCCTTCACATTGTAGCTGCCGTTGGAAGGCAAATAGTTGCCGACCGACCACAGGTTCGTCGTGGTGATTCCCCCGGTCGGGTTCACGGTCACGATCGGCTGGTATTGCTGCGGCACGAAGCCCTTGATCTTCTCTTCGCGATATTCGGCGCCCATCGCGATGCTGACATCGCCCGCCCAGGTGGCGAACGGCGTCAGCGACAAATTGGCACCCACGACCTTTTGCGTCACCCGTTCGTCGCGATAAGGATCGCCGAGCACATAGGGGATCGCCGCCGGGTTAGCGACGCCGATGCCAAGCCGGTTGAGCGGGACGCAACCAGGATCGTTGTTGGTCGGATCGGCATCGGCATTGACGCGGCAGACGATCGCGCTGTTCGTGTCGCCAGGCACCGAGAAAACCGCGTCGACCGCTTTCGACATGCGCTGGAACTGCATGATGTTGCGCAGCTGCTCGCGCAGATCGGCGCGGCCATATTGCGCATAGATGTCCCAATGCGCGGCTTTGCCGAAAGCATCGAACTCGCCCTCGGCGCCGATCACATAGCGCTGGACTTTGCGCTTGTTGTTGGCGGCGCGGAAGGGAAGGTCGACCGCGGTCGTGCCTATCCCGACGGCAGTGATGCCGGCAAGCTGCGCCGGCCCCAATGCCTTGATCAGATAAGCGTTGTCGCCGGCCAGCGTGCAGAGCCCGTTGGACCCGGCGACGCCGACATTGGCGCGATTGGCGCTGCCGCAGGAGGAGAGGTTGGGGCCTGCGTTGAAGAAGACTTCCTGCCGGTTGAACGACCCTTCGGCGAACAATTCGATTCCGTCCGATACCTCGAAGCTCAGCCGGCCGAAGATGCCGTAGCGGTCGTCGCGCGGATCAAGGCCGATGCGGCGCCCCGAATCATTGACCCGCCAGTCGCCGCCCTGGGTCAGCGACGGCGCGGAGGAGCCGGTCGGGGAGGGGAAGGTCAGCCCGCCATATTGGAACTGATTGAGCGAGCCACCCTGGCCGAAATAGATGCCGCGCAGCCGGTTGGCCGTACCGCCCGAAGAGTAGAGAATGAGGCCGCCGGGCGTCGAGTTGGCTGCGCCGACTTGGCTCCGGATCAGATAGCGCGGCGTGGTGCTGCTTGCCGTCCAGTTTGGATCCTGGATGCGGACGACGCCGCGGGCATTCCAGGCGCGGTCCACATCGAAAATGCCGTCCGCATGCGCGACTTCGCCGCTCAGGATCAGATGGCCGCGCCCGTCGGCGAACGACGTGCCGCCGGCGACGTTGATCGAATAATTGAAGCCGTCGCCGCGGCTGGTGATGCCGGTGTCGGCGGAAACCTTGATGCCCTCATATTTCTTGTCGAGCACGAAGTTGACGACACCCGCGACAGCGTCGGAGCCATAGGCGGCCGAAGCACCGCCGGTGACGATCTCCACACGCTCCACCAGCGATTGCGGGATGGTGTTGACGTCGACAAGGCCGGTGATGGTCGAGGCGACCGAGCGGCGGCCGTCGATCAGGACGAGCGTGCGGGTCTCGCCCAGATTGCGAAGGTTGAGCGCGTTGATGCCGGCCTGGCCGCTGCTGAGATTGAGGCGCGAGTTGGCCGGCCGCGTCGAGCCGGCAAGCGCCGGCAGCTGGTTCACGAAATCGGCGATATTATTGGTCGGCGAGGAATTGTCGATGTCGACCTTGCTCATCACGGTGAGCGGCGTCGGCGCCTGGAACCCGTCGCGGACAATGCGCGTGCCGGTGACGATAATGTCTTTTGCGCTGTCATCCGCCGCGGTGGCTTGAGCGAAAGCGCCGCTGGAAACAGCCAGCGCGGCGAGGCTGGAGAAAGCGGCGAGGCCGCCCTTGATGCGCCCGATTTTGCGTCGAATTGTCATAAATGCCCCTCATGCTTCCCCAAGCCGTTAAATCTGCCCCTGCGTCTGATCTCGCGCGTTCTGTTCACGCGCGCCGGCATCATGTGCCGGTGACGGCTCGACGCGAAGGTGCCGGGCTACGCTGAGCAGCGTCAAGGGCCTTCAGGGTTCCAATCCTTCGCTTGCCCATGCCCCGGGGCTATGGCGCGTCCATAGATTCCACCTATGGGCGGCCGACCGCTTGTCATACGACCTGCGCGTAACGCTGCCGTTAGCCTAAGTCGGCATGCTCGGGGACGCTATGTGATGCTCAACCGCCGTTCATTCCTGCTCGGCTCGGCCGCAGCCGTCTTGTTCGCGCCCGTCACGGCGCGAGCGAAGCCGGCAGGCACGCGGAAGACGGCGGTCGACGGATTGGCGGCGCCGGTCGAGATCATAGACGACCCCTATGGCGTTCCTCATATCCGCGCCGCTTCGATCCCGGATGCCTTTTTCGGCCAGGGCTATGTAGTCGCGCGAGACCGGCTGTTTCAGATCGACTTCTCGCACCGGCGGGAGATGGGGCGGATGGCGGAAGCGTTCGGACGCGAGTTCGCGCCTTTCGATGCCCGCGCCCGATTGTTCCATTATCGCGGCGACCTCGATGCGGAGCTTGCCGCGGTGCCGGCAGAAGTGCTGGCCTGCGCGCGCGCCTATGTCGCCGGCATCAATGCCCGCATCGACGAAGTCCTGGCCGATCCCACCCTGCTGCCGCAGGAATACAGGATTCTTCGGGTGCGTCCGCTGAAATGGGACGTGCGCGATCTGGTGCTGGCCCGCAGCGCCTCGATCGGCAATGTCGACGACGAAATCCGGCGGGCCCGGCTGGCGGCGCTCGGCCTGCTCGATCTGGACGCGGTCGTCGCGCCGCTGCGCCCGGCCTGGACGATGCGCGTGCCGGACGGGCTTGATCCCGCCGCCGTGTCCGAGACTGACCTTGGCGTGCTGCGGCTGGGCCCGCTGCCGTTCAGCGCTCTTGTCCCCGACGATCCGGACCAGCTTCCCGGCGAACGCGCCAATGCCGGCAGCAATGCCTGGACGGTCGGTCCGTCGCGGACTGCCACCGGCCGGCCGATCCTCGCCAACGATCCCCATCTCGGCATCGGCGGCTTCGGGCCGCGCCACGTCGCGCACCTGACCGCGCCAGGCCTCGACGTGATCGGCGGCGGCGCGCCCGGCCTGCCCGGCATCATGCAGGGGCATACAGACCGCTTCGCCTTCGGCCGCACCAATTTCCATATCGACCAGGAGGATCTGTTCGTCCTGGAACTGCATCCGGACGACTCCGAACTCTATCGCCACCAGGGGGGGTGGAAGCGCTTCGACCGGATCGAGGCGGCGATTCCGGTAAAGGACGGGCCGCCTGCGGCCTTCACGCTGCGTTATGCCATGCAGGGAGCGGTGATTGCGCACGATCCGGCGCGCCGCCGCGCCACGGTCCTGGCGGCGATCGACATGCAGCCGTGCGGCAGCGGCGCCTTTGCGATGATCGCGATCAATCTCGCGAAGGATTGGGACAGCCTGCACCGCGATGCGTTCCGCTTCCATCCGTCGCCGACGAACTTCCACTATGCCGATGTGAACGGCAATCACGGCTGGCAAGTGATCGGCTATGTGCCGGTGCGCCGCAAGGGCGACGGGTTGCTCCCCGTGCCGGGCGACGGCCGCTATGACTGGACCGGCATCCGCGATTTCCGCGCGCTGCCAAGCGAGTACAATCCTGCGAAAGGCTG
The DNA here is from genome assembly GCA_018240865.1 of Pseudomonadota bacterium. GTDB lineage: Bacteria > Pseudomonadota > Alphaproteobacteria > Sphingomonadales > Sphingomonadaceae > Sphingomonas_B. Next base: position 9,499 of record JAFEEY010000013.1, read on the forward strand.
GTTCGCATCGGCCAACCAGAATAACCTGCCCGCTGATTGGCCGCGCGACCGAATCCCCGCCTTTTCGTTCCGCGATCCCTATCGCTACGAGCGGGTCGCCGAAGTGCTGAAGGCCCAGCCGAAACATACGCTGGCGGACAGCATCGCGCTCCAGCACGATACGTTGTCGACGCCCGCTCGCCAATTGCTGGCACTGCTTCCCGCCAAGGCCGCCGCCGGCGCGGAACCGGCGATCGCGATGCTGCGCGGCTGGGACGGGCGGCTGGACGCGGACAGTGGGCCGGCCGCGCTGTTCGAGATTCTGTGGCGCGAACTCAGCAGCCGGATGCTTGCGGCGATCGTGCCGGAAAAAGCGCGGGCGCTGGTGACGGAAATCGCGCCTTCGGTGCTGCTGGGCCTGCTGGCCAGGCCCGATGCCCGGCTGGGCGCCGATCCCGCCGCCGCGCGGGATGCGCTGTTCGATGCCGCGCTCGCCGCTGCGTGGACGACGGCGCAGGAGAAAATGGGCGCCGATCCGGCCGTCTGGCGCTGGGGCAGCTTGCACCAGGTGCGGATCGCGCACCCGCTCTCGCGCATCCCGGCCATCGCCAAGGCATTTCCGCCAATCGAAGGCGAGGGGTCGGGCGGCGATTCCTACACGGTGATGGCGCGCTGGCTGCGCGATGCGCCGGACTGGCGTGTGAGCGGCGGCGCGAGCTATCTGCAGGTGATCGACGTCGGCGCCTGGGATAATTCGGTGATGCTCAATCTGCCCGGCCAGTCGAACGATCCGCGTTCGGTCCACTACCGCGACCATTACCGTCCCTGGATCACCGGGAGCATGCTGCCGATGCTGTTCAGCCGCGCCGCCGTCGATGCCCATGCCGTCGGGCGCACCCTGCTCAACCCGAAAGGGACATTCTGATGGCCATGAAACCGCTCGCTCTGATTGCATTGCTGGCAACTGCCGCGGTGCCGGCGACCGCCGGCCCGTCCGCAGGAAAGCGCGTGGACGTGGTCATCCGCGGCGGCACCATTTATACCGGCGCCGATGCCCCGCCGCTGACCGGCGATGTCGAGATCGCGGGCGACACGATCGTCTATGTGGGTCCGGGGCGCGGCACGGCCGCCACGCGGATCATCAACGCGAAAGGCAAGATCGTCGCCCCCGGCTTCATCGACGCCCACACCCATCCGGATACTTATATCCGCTCGGCCGACGCCAAAGAGCGGCTCAACCTCTCCTGGCTGGCGCAGGGCGTCTCGACAATCGTGACCGGCGTCGATGGCGGCGGCACCCCGGACGTCGCCGAGGATGCGCGCAAGCTGGAAGCGAGCCGGATCGGCACCAATGTCGTACCCTTTGTCGGCTTCGGCGCGATCCGGGTGCGGGTGCTGGGGCGGGGCGACCGTGCGCCAACGCCAGCCGAACTGGAGCAGGAGAAGGCGCTCGCGGCCAAAGCGATGTGCGAAGGCGCCTATGGCCTGTCGACCGGCCTATTCTATGCCCCGCAAAGCTACGCAAAAACGGACGAGGTAATCGCGGTCGCGCGTGAGGCGGGCCTGCGCGGCGGCATGTACGATACGCATCAGCGGGATGAATCGAGCTATTCGATCGGCCTGATCGCCTCGACGAAGGAAGCGATCGAGATCGGGCGCCAGGCCGCGATGCCGGTGCATTTCGCGCATCTGAAGGCGCTCGGCGTCGATCTGCAAGGGAAGGCGCCGGAGCTGGTCGCGACGATCGAGGCTGCCCGTGCGGCCGGCCAGAATGTGACTGCAGACCAATATCCCTGGCTCGCATCCGGCACCAGCCTCGAAGCGTCGCTGGTGCCCGGCTGGGCGGTCGATGGCGGCTATACCCGGATGATCGCGCGGTTCGACGATCCTGCGACGCTCGCGCGGATCAAGGCGGAGATGCGGGAGAATCTGCGCCGGCGCGGCGGCCAGGAGTCGCTGCTTCTGACAGAGGCGGGCCAGCCCTGGACCGGCAAGACCCTCGGGCAGATGGCCGGCATCTGGAAGCTCGACCCGATCGACGCGGCGATCCGCATCATCCGTGTCGCGAATGCGGGAGGGACGGGCCCGGCCGGCGATGCGGTCGCCAGCTTCAACATGGCCGATCGCGATGTCGACCTGATCATGCAGCAGCCCTGGGTCGTCACCAGCTCAGACGGGTCGGACGGGCACCCGCGCCAATATGCGACGTTCCCTGAGAAATATCAGGTCTATGTGCGCAAGCGCCACGTGATCACGCTCGGCGACTTCATCCGGCGTTCGACCGGCCTCACCGCCGACCTCTACAAGATCGACCGGCGTGGCTATCTGCGGCCGTCCTATTTCGCCGACGTCGTGGTGTTCGATCCCGCCGGCTATGCGCCGCGTGCGACCTACACCAATCCGCGCGTGCCGAGCGTCGGCGTTGCTGCGCTCTTGGTCAACGGGCAGGTGGCGCTGGAAAATGGCAAGGCGACTGGTGCTGCTCCCGGGCGCGTGCTCCTTCGTCCGCGCCCGGCGCACTGCGCATAGCCGGGCGTTATAGGTCGCTGCGTGAGCGCGATTGGCGAAGGATCGCGGGCGGCTCCAAGAAAAGGGTCGATGATACCGGCACCCTTCCTTCTCTATCTCGGCCATTCCAACGACGAGGTCGGCATCAAGACCTCGCGCGGCCTCGCCATTTTCCGGCGCGAGGATTGCATCGGCGAATGGCGTCATGACGACAGCCCGCTGACGCTGGGCCTGCCGCGCATGAACGCCGCCGAAGCGCACGCCGCCGGGGCACGCACCCTGATCCTCGGCATCGCCAATGCCGGCGGCCAACTGGGCGAGGCCCTGATCCGGGATGCGCTGGCCGCGATCGCGGCGGGCATGAATGTCGCCTCCGGGCTCCATCAGCGGTTGCGCGACGAGCCCAGGCTGGTCCGCGCCGCTGAAGAGGCGGGCGTGATGCTTTTCGATGTGCGCGATCCGCACATGCCACTGCCGGTGGGCAATGGCAGGCGTCGCGCCGGCAACCGGCTGCTGACCGTCGGCACCGATTGTTCGGTCGGCAAGATGTACGCGACGCTGATGCTGCAAAAGGCGCTGCGCGCGCGTGCCGTCGCCGCCGATTTCCGCGCGACGGGGCAGACCGGGATATTGATCGCAGGCGATGGCGTGCCCCTGGATGCGGTGGTCGCGGACTTCATTTCCGGCGCAATCGAAGTGCTGACGCCGGCGCGCGAGGATGACGGCTGGGATTTGATCGAAGGGCAGGGATCGCTCTTCCATCCATCCTTCGCAGGCGTCTCGACCGGACTGCTGCACGGCGCGCAGCCAAAAGCGCTGGTGATGTG
>JAFEEY010000140.1 GCA_018240865.1 Pseudomonadota bacterium
GGATCGGGATGGACGTGGATCAGCGCCTGCCCCGGATGATCGGGCGTGATCAGCGTGTAGCCGTCGGTCGTCGCTTCGCCGAGGCGCGCGCCGACGACCAGAAGCAGGTCGGCTGCCTTGATCCGCTGCACCAGTTTCGGGTTGGGGCCATAGCCAAGATTGCCGGCCCAGGCGGGTGAGGCGTTCAGGATCGAATCCTGACGCCGGAACGCGCCGGCGACCGGGATGCCCGCTCGCTCGGCCCAGCGGGCGAACGCGGTGCCCGCGCCTTCATCCCAGCCCGCGCCGCCGACGATCGCGACAGGCGCTTTGGCGTTACCCAGCAGGGCATTCAGTTCGGACAAGGCCTGTGCCGAGGGCGGCTGCACTGGCCGCTCCACTCGTGCCCGATCCACCGCCTCGACCTCGTCGAGCAGCATATCTTCCGGCAGCACCACGACCACCGGCCCCGGCCGCCCTGAGATCGCCGTCGCATAGGCGCGGGCGATATATTCGGGGATGCGCTCGGCATGGTCGATGCCGAGCACTTTCTTCGCCAGAGGGCCGAACATCTGGCCGAAATCGACTTCCTGGAACGCCTCGCGGTCGCGGTCGCCGCGCGCGACGTCGCCAATGAACAGGATCATCGGCAGCGAATCCTGCATCGCGACGTGCACGCCGATCGAGGCGTTGGTCGCGCCCGGCCCGCGCGTCACGAAAGCGATGCCCGGCCGTCCGGTCAGCTTGCCGTCGGCGCAGGCCATGAAGCCGACGCCGCCTTCCTGCCGGCACACGACCAGGTCGATCGACGGGGTATCGTGCAGCGCATCGAGCACGGCCAGGAAGCTCTCGCCCGGCACGGTGAAGATGCGGTCGCAGCCCTGCGCGACGAGGTTGTCGACCAGGATGCGGCCGCCGGTTCGTATTGCCATATTCCTCCGTCATCCCGGCCTTGAGCCGGGATCCCGCTATTCTTCCTCCCGCTGCAAAGAAGAAGCGGGATGCCGGGTCAAGCCCGGCATGACGACATTAGGCCTGATGGATCGCTTTCACGACCATATAGCTGTCCAGGCCCTCCGGCCCGCCTTCGCTGCCGAAGCCTGAATCCTTGATGCCGCCGAACGGCGTGTCGGCGCCGCTGATCGCGAAAGTGTTGAGGCCGACCATGCCGGCTTCGATCAGGTCGCCCAGCCGGTTGGCGCGGCGGCCATTCTCCGTGAAAGCGAAGGCGGCGAGACCGTAGGGCAGGCGATTGGCCTGCTCGATGGCCTCCTCTTCAGTCGCGAACGGCGCCGCGACCGCAACGGGGCCGAAGGGCTCCTCATTCATGATCCGCGCCTCGAGCGGCACATCGGCGAGGAGCGTCGGCTTATAGAAATAACCCTCGCCGAACCGTTCGCCGCCGGCCGCGAGCTTCGCGCCCCTGGCGACGGCATCCTCGACCAGCGCCTCGATCGCGTCGGGGCGGCGGCGATTGGCGAGCGGGCCCATTTTCGTGCCCGCATCCAGCCCGCTGCCGGTCTGCCAGACGGCAGTGCGTTCCGCGAAAGTCTTCACGAAACGGTCGTAAATGCCCTGTTGCACATAGAAGCGCGTGGGGGAGACACAGACCTGGCCCGCGTTGCGGAATTTCTGCGGCACGACCATGTCAAGCGTGCGCTCAAGATCGCAATCGTCGAAGATCAGCACGGGCGCGTGTCCGCCCAGCTCCATCGTCACGCGCTTCAGCCCGTCGGCGGCGAGCTTCATCAAATGCCGGCCGACCGGCACCGAACCGGTGAAGCTGACCTTGCGGATGACGGGCGAGGCGATCAGGTGCCGTGAAACCATGTCCGGCACGCCGAAGACGAGCTGCGCCACGCCTGCGGGAAGCCCGGCATCCGCGAGCGCTTCCATGATCGCGGAGGTGCAGCCCGGCGTTTCCTCGGGCGGCTTGGCGATCACCGAGCAGCCGGCGGCGAGCGCGGCGGCCAGCTTCTTCGCCATCAGATAGACGGGGAAATTCCACGGCGTGAAGGAGGCGACCGGCCCGACCGGCTGCTTGATGACGATCGAGCGCTGCCCGACCGGGCGGATCAGCACGCGGCCATAAGCGCGCTTTCCTTCCTCGGCATAATAATCGAAGAGCTGCGCGGAGCCGGCGACCTCGCCGCGCGCCTCGGCGATCGGCTTGCCCTGCTCCAGCGTCAGCAATGTCGCGATGCGTTCCGTGCGCTCGCGGATCAGCTCTGCCGCCTTGTGCAGGACTGCCGCGCGCGCTTCGACATCGCTCGCGCGCCACAGTTGGAAGCCGCGATCGGCGGCGGCAAGCGCTTCGTCCAGATCGGCCGCCGTCGCCAGCGGTACTTCGGCGACGGTCGCGCCGGTCGCCGGGTTGAACACCGGCGCGAGATCCTCGCCTGCCCGCCAGGCGCCATTCACGAACAGCTTCAGGTCCGCGTCATATTGTACCGTCATCTCAACACTCCGGTTTGCCTGAGCTTGTCGAAGGCCCGTTTTTCCCTTCTACCTCCCCTAGGAAAAAGAACAGGGCTTCGACAATCCCGGATCAAGCCCGGCACAAGCGGGAGAGGACGATGCACCAGTTCAAAGAGATCGCGAGCGGCCTGCGCTTCCCCGAAGGACCGGTGGCGATGCCGGACGGCAGCGTGATCCTGGTCGAGATCGAAGCCGGCCGGATCACCCGCTGCTGGGGCGAGGGCAGGACCGAGACGGTCGCGACACCCGGCGGCGGCCCCAACGGCCTCGCACTCGGGCCGGATGGGATGCTCTATCTCTGCAACAATGGCGGCTTCGAATATGTCGAAGCCGAAGGCCTGCTGATGCCGCACGGTGCCGCGAAGGACTGGAGCGGTGGTTCGATCCAGCGCGTCGATCCGTCCACCGGCAAGGTCGAGACGCTCTACACGCACGCTGGCGAAGTCCAGCTGCGCGGACCCAACGACATCGTATTCGACGATGCGGGCGGTTTCTGGTTCACCGATCATGGCAAGACCTTTGAGCGGTCGCGCGACGTGGTCGGCGTGTTTTACGCCAAGGCCGATGGCAGCCAGATCGAGGAAGTCATCTTTCCGATGGAGAATCCCAACGGCATCGGCCTCTCTCCCGATGGCAAGCGCCTCTATGTCGCTGAAACCTATACGGCGAAGCTCTGGGCGTTCGACATCGAAGCGCCCGGCAAAGTCGCTGCCGCACCTGGCCTTACGGCGTCCGGCGGTCAGTTCGTTTACGGCGCGGGTGGCTATAGCTGGTTCGACAGCCTGGGCGTCGACAGCGCCGGCAATATCTGCGTCGCGACGATCGGGCATGGCGGCATATCGGTGGTGACGCCGGACGGGGAGCTCGCCACGTTCGTCGAGACGGGCGATCCGTTCACGACCAATATCTGCTGGGGCGGCCCCAATCTGCGCACGGCCTATATCACTTTGTCCGCGACGGGCCGGCTGGTGAGCATGGAATGGCCGCGACCGGGCCTCGCGCTCAACTATCTCAATCGTTGAATGGCAGGTCCGTCATTGCGAGCGGAGCGAAGCAATCCAGAGACGCCGCCGTCTGGATTGCTTCGTCGCTTCGCTCCTCGCAATGACGGGAAATAAGCCGCCGTTCAGGCGAATGCTGCGATAGCGCCGCTTGCGCGTTGTACGCGCCAAGGGTCGCTTATGTACGTTGTGGATCGCTGGAGCCGGGAACGGATAACGTCCATTGCGGGCGTGGTGCTGGTGCACGCGCTGATCGGCTATGCGCTGCTGGCCGGGCTCCGGCTCGACCTCCCGCGCAAGGCCGCCGAGCAGCTGACTTTGATCAACCTGCTGCCCTTGCCGGAGCCGCCCAAGCCGCAGACCAGGATCGAGCATAAAGTAAGGTCGCCCAGGCCCGAGGGCGAGGCCTCGCCGCCCAATCTGCGTGCCGAGCCGACCCAGATCGTGCTGCCGCCGCCGAAGATCAAAATCCCGATTCCGAACCCGCTGCCCGTCGCGCCGATCGCGGGCGTCGGCAACGCGCCCTCCGCGGGGTCCGCCGATATTCCGGGCCCGGGCTATGGTGCGGGCGGCTGGGGCAATGGCCGGGGCTCGGGTGGCGAGGGGGAGGGCGATGGCGGCGGGGGCTGGGTCGCGCCGCGCCAGATCAAGGGCCGGATCAAGGATTCGGACTATCCGCGCGAAGCCGGGGAAGCGGGCGTGGGCGGCACGGTCGGGGTCAAATTCCAGGTCGAAGCGGACGGCCGCGTTTCCCGCTGCGACGTGACCCGGTCCAGCGGCGTGAAAGTGCTGGACGACGTCACCTGCCGCCTGATCGTCGAGCGTTTCCGTTTCCGTCCCTCGCTCGACCCGGACGGGCGCCCGGTCCCCGCGACGATCGTGCAGAACCACACCTGGGAAATCCGCCAGCTCCCGCCTGACGAGGAAGAGGATGAGCGCGGCCGCTAGGGGCGGAACACGAGTAATCAGAATTGCTTCGTCATTGCGACCCTGGCGAAAGCCGGGGGAAGCAATCCAGCGGGAGCGTCTACGCCACTGGATTGCTTCGTCGCTTCGTTCCTCGCAATGACGAAGGGGACACCGCCTCCCTGTCTTCGCGACGCTTGACGCTGGCACATTGCGCCAGCAGAGCCGCGTGCGTGATCGAACTTCCGGACTGGATTGAAGCAACGCTCGGCGTCGCGCCGCGCGATCTCGCTCTTTACGAGCGCGCGCTGACCCACAGCAGCCTCGAGGCCTCGGACTATGAGCGGCTCGAATTCCTGGGCGACCGCGTGCTTGGCCTGACGATGGCGAGCTGGCTGTACGAACGCTATCCCGACGAGCCGGAAGGCAAGCTCTCCTGGCGATTGAACGCACTGGTCGCGGGCAGCGTCTGCGCCGAGATCGGCCGCGAGATCGGCGTGCGGCCGTATCTCCGCCTTGGCAAGCAGGCGCGTGACGACGGCGCGGCGGACAGCGACAATGTGCTGGGCGATGTGGTGGAGGCGCTGATCGGCGCTTTGTATCTGGAGCATGGCTTCGACACCGCCCGCGCCTTCATCCGCGCCCGCTGGGAAGGGCGGATCGACCATCAGCTCCGCGCGCCTCAGCACCCCAAATCCGCGTTGCAGGAATGGGCTGCCGCCCACCGCCGCAAGCCGCCGGTCTACGCCGTGACCGCGCGCGAAGGCCCGCAGCACAATCCGCGCTTCACCGTCACCGTCAGCATCAAGGGCGCCGGCGAAGCGAGCGCCGAGGGCGCGTCGAAGCAGGAGGCGGAAACCGCTGCCGCGCGCGCTTTGCTGGAGGTGCTGGACACACCTCGCCGTTCGGCCTGAGCTTGTCGAAGGCCTCCCTTTCTTATTAGGGCGGTTAGATAGAAGGGAGGGCTTCGACAGGCTCAGCCCGAACGGAGTTTGAGTGACCGATAACAATCAATCTCGCTGCGGCCTCGTCGCCGTGGTCGGCGCGCCCAATGCTGGCAAGTCGACACTGGTGAACGCGCTGGTCGGCCAGAAGGTCGCGATCGTCAGCCCCAAGGCGCAGACCACGCGCACGCGGCTGATGGGCATCGCGATCGAGGGCGACGCGCAGATCATGCTGGTCGATACGCCCGGCATTTTCGAGGCCCGCCGCCGGCTCGACCGGGCGATGGTGCAGGCGGCGTGGGGCGGTGCGACCGACGCCGACCTGATCGCGCTGATCGTCGATGCGAAGGCCGGGCTCGGCCCCAAGGTCATGGACATTGTCGCGGCCCTGAAGGATCGGCCGGAGCCGAAGCTGCTGGTGCTCAACAAGGTCGACGTCGCGGCGAAGGAGAAACTCCTCGTCCACGCCCAGCGGCTGACCGATGCGCTGCTGTTCGAGGCGGTCTATATGGTGAGCGCACAGACCGGCGACGGCGTCGCCGATCTGAAGCGCGCTCTCGCCGAGCGGATGCCGGAAGGGCCGTGGCACTTCCCGGAGGATCAGGTTTCCGATGTGACCGACCGGATGCTCGCGGCCGAAGTGACGCGCGAGCAGCTCTATCTCCAGCTCCATGCCGAGCTGCCTTATGCCAGCGCGGTCGAGACCGAACAGTATAAGGAGCGCGAGGACGGATCGGTCGAGATTCACCAGCAGATTCTTGTCGCCCGGCCGACCCAGCGCGCGATCGTGCTTGGCAAAGGCGGCCAGCAGATCAAGACGATCGGCGAACGCGCCCGTGCCGAGCTCTCAGAGCTGCTCGACCGCCGCGTCCACCTCTACCTCCACGTCAAGGTCAAGCCCGACTGGGACGAGGATCGCGGCCTCTATCGCGATATTGGACTGGATTGGGTGGACTGAAAAGATCCTCCCCTGCTTTTGCAGGGGAGGATTTATTGAGCCAGCATTTCGTCCACCCAGGCGGGTACGATTTCGCTTGCCCGCCCCATGCGGCTTTCGCTGAACAGGAAGCTGCCAGCGGAGGGTTCCAGGTTTAGTTCCAGCGCACGGGCGCCATAATGGCGCGCGGTCTGGACGAAGCCGGCGGCGGGATAGACCGCGCCCGATGTACCGATCGAGACGAACAGGTCGGCGCGGGCGATCGCGGCGTCGATCCGCTCCATCTCATAGGGCATTTCGCCGAAGAAGACGATGTCGGGGCGGAGCACCGCGGCGCCGCAAGCGGGACAGGATGCCGCCTCAAAATCCCCGTTCGCATCGAGCGAAGTCGAGAAGCGCGTGTCTCGACTTCGCTCGACACGAACGGATTCTGGAGACATCGGTCCTTCCCATGGCATCCGTGCGCCACAGCCCGCGCAGAGTGCCGATTTCAGCTCGCCATGCATATGCAGCAGCCGCTTGGCGCCGGCCCGTTCATGCAGATCGTCGACGTTCTGTGTCACGATCAGCAGTTCACCCGGCCACTCCGCGTCGAGCCGTGCCAGCGCGCGGTGGGCGGCGTTGGGCTCGACCTCCGCCAGTTTCGCCCGGCGCGCGTCGTAAAAACCATGCACCAGCGCCGGGTCGCGGGCGAGCGCTTGCGGCGTGCAGACGTCTTCGATCCGGTGGCCCTCCCACAGCCCGTCGGGGCCGCGGAAAGTCGCAAGCCCGCTTTCCGCCGAGACGCCCGCGCCGGTCAGAACGACAATGTTGCGGACGTCACCTCTCACCGCACCACGATCTCGCCGGTCATGCCAAAGGTCGAGTGCATGAAGTGCGAGCAATGGAGTTTGTAGCTGCCGGCGGCGGGGGCGACGAGGCGAATGTCCTTGGTCTCGCCGCCTTTCAACTCGATCGTCCCTTTTTGCACCTTGGCCTGATCGGAGGGTGAGACCTGCGCTGCGGCGAAGAATTTCCCGGCATCGAAATTATGGCCGCCGCTCGCGGTGTTGACCAGATGCAGGCGATAGGCTTCGCCGCTTTTCAGCTCGATCCTGTCCGGCGTGAAGCTGAAATTGCTGAGGCGGATTTCAACCTCGTGCGCGGTGCCCCAATCCGGCGCGGCACGCGCCGAAGAGGTGAGGGCGAGCAGGGCGAGGGCAAGTAGCAGATAGCGCATGGCGGCACTCCGGCGGTTTGTTTCACTATAGACGCTTCAAGCGGCTTGTTCAGTCCCTGAAAATCGCCAAACGTGGCACTCATGACGAAGATTGGAATTCTGGGCGCGGCGGGCCGCATGGGACGGGCCGTCGCGGAGGTCGCGGCGGAGCTCGGCGGCGAGGTCGTTGGCGGCATCGACCGGCAGGGCGCGGTGATGGGCGGCTTTTCGGACGCCAATACGCTCGCCGATGCGAGCGACGTGCTGATCGACTTTTCGGTGCCGAACGCGCTGACCGATCACCTCGATGCTGCTCGCCGCTATGGCCGGCCGCTGGTCGTCGGCACGACTGGTCTTGGCGAAGAACATCAGGCGCTGATCGACACTGCCGCGACGCAGATCGCCGTGCTGCAATCGGCGAACATGTCGCTGGGCGTGAATGTGCTGGCCGCGCTCGTCGAGCAGGCGGCGGCGCGGCTGGGGCCGGATTGGGATATCGAGGTCGTCGAGATGCACCACCGCCACAAGGTCGATGCGCCGAGCGGTACGGCGCTGATGCTGGGCCGGGCCGCGGCGCAGGGCCGGGGTCACGCACTCGACGCGCCGGTGCACGACCGGAACGGCAAGCGCGTCGAGGGGACGATCGGCTTCGCTTCCCTGCGCGGCGGATCGGTCGCCGGCGACCATATGGTCGTGCTGGCGAGCGAGGGCGAGCGGATCGAGCTCGGCCACCGCGCCGAGAGCCGCGCCATTTTCGCGCGCGGGGCAGTGAAGGCGGCTTTGTGGCTAAGCGGGCGCCCGGTTGGGCGTTACACAATGGCTGACGTGCTTTCCCTGTGAAGCGCGCAGACGTTTTCGAATTCTTCCGGCGGCTGGCCGAGGCGAATCCCTCGCCGGAGACCGAGCTGGAATCGGTGAACACCTACACGCTGCTGGTCGCGGTGGTGCTGTCCGCGCAGGCGACCGATGCCGGCGTCAACAAAGCGACGCGCGCGCTGTTCGAAAAAGTGCGAACGCCCGAGCAGATGGTCGCGCTGGGCGAAGCGGAGTTGAAGCGGCACATCAAGACGATCGGCCTGTTCAACACCAAGGCGAAGAACGTCATAGCCCTGAGCGAGGCGCTGATCGCCGAGCATGGCGGCAAGGTTCCCGCCGACCGCGATGCGCTGGAGAGACTGCCCGGCGTCGGCCGCAAGACAGCGAACGTGGTGATGAACACAGCATTCGGGGCCGAGACGTTCGCGGTGGACACCCACATCTTCCGCGTCTGCAACCGCACGCGCCTCGCGCCGGGCAAGACGCCCCTTGCGGTGGAGAAAGGGCTGGAGAAAGTGGTGCCCGCGCCATTCAGGCTGGGCGCCCATCACTGGCTGATCCTGCACGGCCGCTATATCTGCAAGGCGCGGAAGCCCGAATGCTGGCGCTGCCCGGTTATCGACCTGTGCCCTTTCCAGCCCAAAACCCCGGCGCCGGATTGACGGCACCTTTTGCAAGGCAGATGGTTGTTGCTGACAGCCAAGGAGGTTTCCATGCGCGCGCTTCCTGTCTTCGCCACGATCGGTATCGTCTCTGCGGGTCTCGCCGCGACGCAACTCATTGCCCGTGATCCGAAAAACGAGGCGGCGGCCGAGCTTTCCGCCGATGGCCAGACCTTTGGCGACGGCGCGAAAGTCGCGGGCCCGGCCAAAACCTGCGTGCCGCTCAATCAGATCCGCAACAGCCATGTGCTGAGCGACCGGGTGATCGATTTCGACAATGGTACACGCTCCAGCACGACCTATCGGGTCGTATTGCCGCAGGGCTGCCCGCAATTGGGTTTCGAACAGCGCTTCGCCTATGAGACGTCGCTGACTCAGCTCTGCGCGCAGGACATTATCACGGTGCTGCAGAGCCCGGGCATCACGCGCGGCGCGAGCTGCGGCCTGGCGGCCTTCCAGCCGATCACGCCGGCGCCGCGCAGGAAATAGCGAAAGTCTTGGACAGGGCCGCGCGGCCTGCTAAGCGGCGCCCACGCACCCATAGCTCAGCTGGATAGAGCGCTGCCCTCCGAAGGCAGAGGCCAGAGGTTCGAATCCTCTTGGGTGCGCCACCTCGCCTATCGGTTATTCATCGCTAGCCCCGGCGGCGTCCGGATCATAGCGCATCGCGACATTGCTCCGTTCATAGCGTGCGCCATAGTCCGCCATGATGCCGGCATCGTGCCGGAATCCCAGCTTTTCATAGAGATGAATAGCGGCCGCGCAGCGGTCATTGGTGAGCAGATAAAGCGGATCGGCATTCAATGCCCTGGCGCGTTCGATGATGGCCGCGAGCAGGAATTCGCCGGCTTTCAATCCGCGCGCGGTTTCGCGCACGCCCATTTTGGTGAGCTCGAAGGCTGTCGCGCCTGCCCTGCGGAGGGCGCATGTCCCGACTATGCCTATGCCCCTGGCTTCGACG
>JAFEEY010000141.1 GCA_018240865.1 Pseudomonadota bacterium
CGCGTCGGTATTGCTGATCTCGACCGTCAGTCCCTTGCGGCTGCGCAGCACGTCACCCGGGCGAACGGCATTCGCCGAGATCGCATTCTCGACGGCCGGGATCAGCAGATGCAGGCGCGCGGGCAAGCGATTGCCCATGATCAGCCGGGCCAGCGCCAGGGCGTGCGCCGCGCCGCCCATATCCTTCTTCATCAACCGCATGCCTGATGACGGCTTGATATCGAGCCCGCCGGTATCGAAGCACACGCCCTTGCCGATCACGGCGATGCGCGGATGGGCCGGATTGCCCCATTCCAGCTCGATCAGGCGCGGCGCCCGTTCGCGCGAAGCCGCCCGGCCGACGCCATGAATCAGAGGATAACCGGTCTCCAGCTCGTCGCCGCTCGTGACGCGGATCGTCGCGCCATGGTCGCTCGCGACCTGTTCGGCGGCGGCCTGCAATTGCGCGGGCCCCAGATCCTCGGTCGGCGTGTTGACCAGATCACGGACCAACGCGACCGCTTCGGCGAGCCGCACCACCTCGCCGATCCGGGCGGCGTCCCCGGTCAGCAGCACGCGCGGGCCGACGGGGTTCTCGGCCTTGCGATAGCGCTCGAACCGGTGCTGGGCGAGCTGCCAGCCGAGCATGGCGGCGCCCGGCTCGCCGTCGGCGAGTCGATAGACGCCTTCGGGCAATTGCTCGCCCAGCGATGCGATCCGCCACGGCGATTCCGGGCTTTCATCGCAGACCAGCAGCATCGACCAGTCCTCGGGCGCGTCGCCGGGCAGGATCGCGCGATTGCCCGCTTTGCCGGTCACTTTGTTGGCAGCGACGGCCGTGCGGACCCGCGGCGGCTGCCGGGACAGCCAATCGTCCCACTGGTCGGGGTGAACGACGTGGATCGTGCGCGCCGGCTGGCCGCGATCGGGCTGAACGAGCGAGGAGAAATCGGTCATGACAAGCCGCTCTTTCCACATCGCCTTCGCAAGCGCAAAGGCCTCGGCTAAGCTTGTGTGCGATGAAGCCCTATATCGCTCTACTCCGCGCCGTGAATGTCGGTGGCACCGGCAAGCTGCCGATGACCGAACTGAAGACGATGTGCGAAGCGGCGGGCTTCAGCCAGGTCAAAACCTATATCGCCAGCGGCAATGTCGTTTTCCTCGCCAAAGGCGACGAGGCGGCGGTGAAAGCCGCGCTCGAAAAGAAGCTCGAAGCCTATGCCGGCAAGCCGGTCGGCGTGCTGGTCCGCACGCCAGAGGAAATGAAAGCAGTGCTGGCCGCCAATCCCTTCGCAGACAAAGCGCCGAACCGCACCGTCGCGATCTTCCTCGACGATGCGGCCCCGGCCGATGCGCTGGAGAAGGTCAGCGGCCTGAACGAGGAAGAGCTGAAGCTCGGCCGCCGCGAAATCTATATCCATTACGGCGACGGCATGGCGGATTCGAAGCTCAAGATTCCTGCCGCTGCCAAGGGCACCGCCCGAAACATGAATACGGTCGCCAAGCTGTCGGAGATGGCAGCAGCGCTCTGAGGCTGTGGTTGGAAGGAGTTCCGGTTGATGTCATTGTCCAGATCCGTGGCTGTCGCCCTTTTCGCGGCCAGCCTGCTCGCCGGATGCGGGGAGAAGCCCCGGACCGCGCCGGCCCGTACCAATGCGGTCGCAGAGAATGGGACGGCTCCAGTCGCAGCGCCCAGTCCGGCCCCGGCGCCGCAGCCGGTCGAGATCAAGTCCGACAAAGCCGGTCTCGAATTTGCTTATAGCTGGCCGGCGGCGGCCGCGGCGATCCCCGAACTCGATGGCTGGCTGCGCGGCAACGCGGAGGCACAGCGAGCGAAAGCTGCGAAAGGCGCGGCTGACGATGCGGCGCAGGCGAAGAAGGCGGGCTTTCCATTCAACGGCCACAGCTATGTCGAGAAATACGCGGTCGCTGCCGACACGCCGCGCGTGCTGGTGATGCAGAGCGACGGCTATGTCTTCACCGGCGGTGCGCACGGCATGCCGTTCAACACAGTGATCATCTGGGACAAGGCAGCGAAGAAAAGGCTGGCGACATCGGCGCTGGTCGATGTTGGGGCGTTCAAGCGCCTTGCGAACGACCGCTTCTGCAAGGAACTGGATCGTCAGCGCGAGGAAAAGCGCGGCGAACCGGTCAAGCCGGCCGGTCCGGACGACATCAGCGAATTCAACAGCTGCGTTGACATGACGAAGCAAACGCTGCTGCCAGTCTCGAAAGGCGGCAAGACGCTGGATGCGCTTCGGGTCGTGATCGGGCCGTATGAGGCCGGGCCCTATTCGGAAGGGACTTATACGATCGAGCTGCCGTTCGACGCGAAGACGATCGCGGCGGTGAAACCGGCGTGGAAGGATGCGTTCGCGGCGCGGTGAACAGACTGGTTGAGCACCGATCCCTCCACCGGCTTGGCTGAGCTTGTCGAAGCCCTTCTTCTTCTTCTTTCGATTCAGAAAAGAAAAAGGGAGGGCTTCGACAGGCTCAGCCAAGCCGGCATCGAGATTGGTGATTAGGCTGGCACGCCGAACAGGTCGTGTTCGTCGGCATCCTCGATCAGCACGGGAACGATATCGCCCTGCGTCAGATGCCCTGAATCGCGCAGCAGCACATGGCCGTCGATCTCGGGCGCGTCGGCCTGGCTGCGACCGGTGGCACCGCCTTCCTCGTCAACCTCGTCGATGATGACCGGGAGCGTGCGGCCGATCCTGGCCTGGAGCTTCGCCGCTGAGATCGCCGCCGTTTTCGCCATGATCCGGGCGTAGCGCTCTTCCTTCACTTCTTCCGGCACCGGATCGGGCAGGGCGTTGGCGGCCGCGCCTTCCACAGGCTCGAAGCGGAACGCGCCGACACGGTCCAGCTGGGCTTCGTCGAGCCAGTCGAGCAGATACTGGAAATCCTCTTCGGTCTCGCCGGGAAAGCCGACCACGAAGCTCGATCGGATGGCGAGATCGGGTGCGATCGCGCGCCACGCCCTGATCCGCTCCAGCACCTTGGCGTCATTGGCCGGGCGCTTCATCGCCTTCAGCACCTTGGGGCTGGCGTGCTGGAACGGGATGTCGAGATAGGGCGTGATCAGCCCTTCGGCCATCAGCGGGATGACCTGCTCCACATGCGGATAGGGATAGACATAATGGAGCCGCACCCAGGCCCCGAGCTTGCCTAACTCGCGCGCCAGATCAGTCATATGCGCGCGGACCGGCGCGCCTTTCCAATTCCATTCGGCATGGCGCAGATCGACGCCGTAAGCCGAGGTGTCCTGGCTGATGACAAGCAATTCGCGCGTGCCCGCCGCGACCAGTTTTTCCGCTTCGCGCAGGATCGCGTCGGGCCGGCGGCTGACCAGATCGCCGCGGATCGAGGGGATGATGCAGAAGGCGCAGCGGTGATTGCAGCCCTCTGAAATCTTCAGATAGCTGTAGTGGCGCGGCGTCAACTTCAGCCCCGCTTCCGGCACCAGATCGACGAACGGCGACGGGACCGGCGGCGCGGCCTCGTGCACCGCGCCGACCACGTCCTCATATTGCTGCGGACCGGTGACCGCGAGCACGTCCGGGAAGCGCGCACGGATCACATCCGCTTCCTTGCCCATGCAGCCGGTGACTATGACGCGGCCATTCTCGGCGATCGCCTCGCCGATCGCCTCCAGGCTTTCTTCCTTGGCGCTGTCGAGAAAGCCGCAGGTGTTGACCAGCACGACGTCGGCACCGGCATAGTCCGGCGACATCTGATAGCCGTCCGCGCGCAGCTTGGTCAGGATGCGTTCGCTATCGACCAGCGCTTTCGGGCAGCCGAGCGAAACCATGCCGACCTTCGGCGGGGTGGGAAGAGTGGTAGCCATAGGGAAGGCGCGCCACATAGTGCGAACGCGCGGGTTTTTCCAGTGGGATCAGGCGGGAAGGTTGGGCAGGCGTTTGCGCACATCCGCCACCGCGGCTGCGCTTTCATCGAGAACCCAACGCCTGAACCGCTCGACTTTCGGGCTGGCGGCACGGGATGCGGCGCAACAAACCCAGAAAGCGCGGCCGTCGGTAGCGACGAAATCGTCGGCATAGGCAAGCCGGCCGGCCTCGATCTCCTTGGCGAAGATGATCGGCGAGCCGATCGCAACCCCCTGGCCAGCAATCGCGGCGGCAATGTCGAGATGTTCGGCGGCAAAGGCAGTGCCGAAGCGGGCCGGGGCGGGCGGCGCCAGACCCTTCTGATCGAACCAGAGCGCCCACCAGTCGGCGCGGCCGAGCAGCGGCAGCGTGTCGATACGATCTTGAAGGCCAGGCGCGCACAGCGGCAGGAAAACCGCGGGGAAAAGCCGGGTCGCCTTGATTCCGCGCCAGTCGCCATTGCCGTTGCGGATCGCGACTTCGCAGGGCCCCGACAGATCCTGAGGATCGGGAGAAAGGTCGAGGTCGATTTGCGGCCCGGAAAATGTGCCGAGTCTGGGGATCAGCCAGCTCGCGCCGAACGTCGGCAGCGCGGAGATGGCGAGGCGGTTCTGATAGCGATCGGCGGCATCGGCGAAGCTGCCGCGCAGGCCGTCAAATGCCGCGGTCACATCGCCCGCCAGCGCGGCCCCCGCCTCGGTCAGGTCGACACGCTGCGGCAAGCGCCGGAACAGTGTCAGGCCGGTGCGGCTTTCCAGCTGCTTCACATGATAGCTGACCGAAGCGGCCGAGGTGCCGAGCTCGCGTGCGGCACCAGCAAAACTGCCCAGCCGCGCGGCCGCTTCAAAAGCTTCGATCGAGACGAGAGGCGGCAGACGGCGAGCAGCAGGCATAAGTCTGACTTAGCCTCACCCCCATTCTACCGCGTGTCAACGGTCAGGGTGCGGCGATAGCTTCCAAAAGATCAAAACGGAGGATGATCCTTGTCCATTGCGCCAGCATTGCTGCTTCTCGCCGCCGCAACCGTGCCGCCCGGATTCACGATGGAGCGGACCGGCAGCATTGATGATTTCGCCTATTTTGAAGGCGGTTGGAACACGGTGCAGCATCGTGAGGTGACGGCGCCGGACGGCACCAAATCCTGGAGTGACTTTCCCGCGACGCTCTGTGCGCAGGCCTATCTGGGCGGCGGCTCGACTGTCGACGAGCTCTGGATGCCGCAACAGAAGCGAGCGGGCCTGACCCTGCGCCTGTTCGATCGGGAAAAGCGGCAATGGTCGGTCTATTGGGTGAACAGCGTCACGGGGCGGCTCGATCCGGTGCCGGTGGTCGGCGGCTTTCAGGGGCAACGCGGCGAGTTCTACGCTCAGGATACCGTCAATGGCCGCCCCGCCAAGGTCCGTTATCTCTGGACATTGAAAGACCGCGACCATGCCCGCTGGGAGCAGGCCTTGTCGTTCGACGACAAGACCTGGGAAACCAACTGGATAGCCGACTTTACCCGGGGTGACGCAGCCCGACTCTGCCGGAGCGGGCGGCCGGTCCGCTAACGGTAAAGCTGCTCCAGCCCGGTCATGCTGTCGCGGTGGGTCAGGTCGAGCTGGAGCGGCGTGACCGAGATATAGCCGTCAGTGACGGCCTCGATGTCGGTTTCGTGGCCCGGCGTCTGCACCATCGGGCGGAGACCGAACCAGAAATAGTCATAGCCGCGCGGATCGGTGCGCTGGTCGATGCGGGCGCGGCCATAATCGTGGAAGCCCTGGGCAACGACGCGGATGCCTTTCACCTGATCGGCGGGGAGGGCCGGGAAGTTGATATTGACCAATGTGCGCGGCGCGAAATTCATCTTGATCAGCGGCGTCAGCACGCGCTCGCCCCAGGCCAGCGCCGCATCGAACGGCACGGTGTCGCCCATGCCTTCGCGCGCATAGACCTGGCTGAGCGCGATCGCGCGGACACCGGCGAGCGCCCCTTCCATCGCGGCGGAAACGGTACCCGAATAGGTGATGTCGTCGGCAAGGTTCGCGCCGCGATTGACGCCGGAGAGGACGAGGTCCGGCTTGATCTCCCGCATCAGGTGGCCGACCGCCATCATCACGCTGTCGGTGGGCGTGCCGGTGACGCAATAGCGCTGCTCACCCAGCTTGCGCAGCCGGATCGGGCGGCTCAGAGTCAGCGAATGGCCGGTGCCGGACTGCTCCTCGGCAGGGGCAACAACCCAGATGTCATCAGAGAAGCGGCGGGCCAGCTCCTCCAGAACTTTCAGACCGGCCGCATTGATGCCGTCGTCGTTGGTCAACAGGATGCGCACCGGGCCTATGCTCCGCCATTCTCGGGAAGCGCCGGCGGGAAGCGCCGACGCTAGGCCGCGTTAGGCGCACGCGCTTCAGACCGCAATCGCCGCCGCATCGCGAAGCCCGCGGCAGCGAAGCCGCCGACCATCATGGCCCAGGCGGCCGGCTCCGGAATCGCTGCAAACGCCAGGCCCGCGACTGAGATGCCACCGGTGTAATCCGCACCGAAGGGCGAAAAGAAGAAATCGGCCTGAAGCGCATTCGCATCGAAGGCGAGGCCATCGCCGATTTCGCGGCCGCGGCCGTCGAGATCGATGAAGCCGGCGAGCCCGCCGTCGGCCTCTCCGACGATCAGCGTGTTGCTGGTTCCATCGCTTATGAAGGCCAACGTGACGCCGCCCGTATACGCATCCGTGAAGGGGTAGAAGTTGAATGAACCCTGGAAACCCCGGCGATACACGGCCACCGAGCCGTCGCCTTGGGTCGCCTTGCTGACGAACAATGCATCGGCGCCTTGGAACTTGCCGGTCGTCAGGAACAGGCCGCCGGTGAAATCGCTGCCGAACGGATCGAGGCTTCCAACGAGCCGCCCATTGGAGCCGTCATAGGCTTTGATCGTGCCGCCGCCCGGCCCCGAGCCGACGAGCAACTCCGCGACGCCGTCGCCGGTCACGTCTCCGACAGCAACGCGAACGCCGCCCTGGAAAGCGGGGTCAAAGGCGTTGAAGTCGTGCTTTACGTTCAGCTGATTGTCGAAGACCTTGACGTGCGGGCCGCCGCCGGGGCCAGCGCCGGTCACGATCTCGGCCGCGTCGCGATTGTTGGTGACGAAGCCGCCCGCGACATTGATGCCGCCCTTGAAGTCCGCGCCAAAGGGCTCGAACGACAAGAATTTGTCGAGCGTGGCGCCGTCGAACACATTGACCAGCGGCCCGCTGGCATGGCCGGCGATGATGTCGGCCCTGCCATCGCCATTGACGTCGCCGGCCGCGACATAGACGCCGCCGGCCAAGCCGCCGAACGGCTGGAAAGAAGCGTGCAGGCCGCCATTGGTGTCATACACCCGCAGATGGGCCGGGCTGGCATCGGAGAGCGTTCCGAATGCACCGGCGGCGACGGGATTTGCGGCAATTGCCTGCGTTGGAAGCGCGGCCAGCATGACGGCCGCAAACGACACGACGAACTGAACGTTCATGATCCACCCCC
>JAFEEY010000142.1 GCA_018240865.1 Pseudomonadota bacterium
CTCGTTGGAAAGGCCTGGAATTGTGCGATAGTCCAGATGGGGCGGGATAGCCGCGCCGTTCGCTGCGCGCATCATGCGAACCTCGGCATCCTGGCGCTCGAGATATGGTGCATATCGAGCGTTCTCGATGGCGATATCGAGCAAGCCAGGATCACAATCGGCGAGTTCGGGTTGAACGCCGAGAAGCTCGGCCTTGCTGACGCCGTCAAACCGGAGCCAGTCCGCGAGAGGACGCGCACTCCCGTCGTCTCGCAGTTCGCCGCTGATCTCGCGCGCCCGGACACTGCGAGCCAACAGCGCCGCGATCGCTTCCATTTTTCGTTGGCGGCCTTTCGCATAGGCCGCCCTCTCCGGTCCGAGACAACCGACCTTCTCGCCGAGCGGCGTCAGCCGCTCCGTGGCATTGTCGGCGCGCAACCGAAGCCGATATTCCGCGCGCGCCGTGAGCATCCGGTAAGGCTCCGTTACACCCTGCAGCGTCAAATCGTCGATCATCACGCCGATATAGGATTCGGCGCGGTCGAAGACCGCCGGGCTTTCGCCCCCGGCGGAGCGGGCAGCGTTAATTCCGGCCACCAACCCCTGTGCCGCCGCCTCCTCGTAGCCGGTCGTTCCGTTGATCTGGCCAGCGCAGAACAGCCCCCTGACGACCCGCAGCTCCAGCGCGGAAGTCAGCGCACGCGGGTCGATATAGTCATATTCGACGGCATAACCGGGCTGGACGATACGCGCACCTTCCAACCCTGGAATCATATGAAGAAACGCTTTCTGGGCTGCTTCCGGCAGCGAGGTCGATATCCCGTTCGGATAGACCAGCGGATCGTCCAGCCCCTCGGGCTCGAGGAAGATCTGATGCCCGTCCCGGTCGCCGAAGCGCAGCACCTTGTCCTCGATCGATGGGCAATAGCGCGGCCCCTGCCCTTCGATCGCCCCCGAATGCAGCGGCGATTCGTGCAGCGAGGCACGGATGAGATCGTGCGCGGCCTGGGTGGTTCGGGTGATCGCACATGCAAGCTGCGGACAAAGACGGCGCGGCGTGAGCGGTGACATCGTCCAATCGGCTGCATCCGATGCCTGCACCTCAAGCCCGGCCCAGTCGATCGTGCGCCCATCCAATCGGGGCGGCGTGCCGGTCTTCAGCCGCGCGATCGGCAGGGACAAGGCGCGAAGCTGATCGCCGAGACGGCGTGCGGATGCTTCGTCCACCCGGCCGCCGACCTTGGTCGTCAATCCGCGATGCAAGCGCCCGTTCAGAAATGTGCCGGTTGCCAGCACCATCGTTTTCGCCGCCAGGCTGCGACCATCGCCGAGCGTCACGCCCGAGACGGCATCGCCGTCCAGAACAAGCGAAGACGCTTCGCCCTCAATGATAGTCAGGCTCGTCTGGTCGCGAAGCATGGCCTGGATGGCGGCACGGTAGAGTTTGCGATCAGCTTGCACGCGCGGGCCGCGGACAGCCGACCCCTTCGATGCATTGAGCATGCGGTGATGAATCGCGGCCTGATCCGCGGCGCGACCAATCAGTCCGTCGAGCGCGTCCACCTCGCGAACCAGATGCCCTTTTCCTAACCCGCCAAAGGCCGGGTTGCATGACATCGCGCCCAAGGTGCGCGTGTCGAATGTGACCAAGGCCGTGCGGGCGCCCATGCGCGCGGCCGCGGCCGCCGCCTCGCACCCGGCATGTCCACCGCCAATCACGATCACATCGTACATGGCTGGCGTTCAAACCCCACCGGGCACGCGGTGTCAAACTGTTCCACGTGGAACATCGCTATTTGCCGATGCAGAATGCTCCAAACAGCGCGTCAAGCAGCTCTTCGGTACCCGCCCTCCCGGTCAACGCATCCAGCGCCGCGCGCACCTGGCGCAGATGCTCAGCGCTCAAAAGCTCGTCTCGCTCGCAGACAAACGCGACCAACCGATCATTGACCAATTCAAGATGTTGTCGCTGCCGGCGCGATAACGCGACCTCGCCCTCCACTGGTAATAACCGACTCGCCCGCTCGATCAGCTGCGCGATGAGCTCATGAAGTCCCTCTCCGGTCAGAGCCGAGACAGCCAGGCGATCATGCGCCAATGCGGCGCGCTGAGGATCGTCGGCCCGCGCGAGGATCGGAACGAATTTTGAAGGATCAGCCAATGGCGGCGGGCTGTCGTCCATCCAGACGACGATATCAGCCTTCTCGATCCGCTGCCGTGCCCGGCTGATGCCCTCCCGCTCGATTGCATCGGCGCTTCCCTCACGAAGGCCAGCTGTGTCGGCCAAGACGAAGGCGACACCGCCCAGCTTGACCGGCACTTCGATCACATCGCGCGTTGTGCCGGCGATCGGCGAAGTAATCGCGACCTCGCGCTCCGCCAACGCATTGATCAGCGTCGATTTTCCTGCATTGGGCGGGCCAGCGAACACGACGCGAACGCCGTCGAACAAGCGCTCAGCACCCGGGCGGTCAAGCATGGCTCCGATCTCGCTGGCCATCTCTGTTGCAATGGCTTCGATCCGGCTGCGATCGGCCGGCACATCGTCTTCGTCCGACTGGTCGAGCGCTGCTTCGACGAGCGCAGACAGCAACAGCAGGTCTTTCCGCCACATCTCTACCCGTGCGCTGAGTCCGCCTTCAGCCAGTGCGGCACGGCGTTGCGCCTCGGTCTCCGCTCGCAGGAGATCGGAGAGGCTTTCGACCTCAACCAGGTCAAGCTTGCCGTTCGAAAAGGCTCTCCACGTGAACTCACCTGCCCTCGCTGGACGCAGGCGTTCCATGTCGGCAAGAGCCCCGCTTACGGCATCGATCGTCGCCCGGCCGCCGTGGAGATGGAGCTCGGCCAACGCCTCCCCCGTCACCGACGATTCGGCGGGAAATCGCGCAACCAGCGCCCGGTCGAGCAACTCGCCCGTGGCCGGCACGCGCAAGGCCTTCAGCGTCAGCACGCGCGGCGGCGGCAAATCCCCCGCAATCCGTTGCAATGCTTCATCCGCCGCCGGTCCGCTGATCCGCACCACTGCGATCGCCGCCGGCGGTGCGCCGCTGGAAAGCGCGAAGATCGTGTCGGTCACGCTTTCTTGCCGCTCATCCCTTCGATCATCTGCTGCCACAGTTTAAATCCGGCATCGCTCATCGGCGCCCAGCTCTTCATCATCGATTCCAGCGCGTCTGATGATACGCCATTCTTCGCCATATCGACGAGCTGGCCCACATAGGCTTCGTGCACGGGCGTCAGGTCCGGCAGGCCCATGAAGCGCCGCGCCTCTTCCGGCGTGCAATCGACTTCGACATTGATTTTCATGACATCTCCGCTTGAGCGGCGCTTGGCCCCGCTGCTAACCCGCTCGCCATGGCTTATGCGCGTGCAGCCGCGATGATCGCAACGCCTATCGGCCCGATCCGCATCGAAGCCGAGGGCGAAGTGCTGACCGGCATCCGCATCGGCCGCCCCGTTTCATCCGATGCGGACCACCCATTGCTGCGCGAAACACAGGCGCAGCTTTCGGCCTATTTCGCGGGCAAACTCACCACATTCGACCTGCCGCTCGCGCCGCTGACCAGCGATCGCGGGCCGGCGCTGCGCGATGCGATCTGCGGCATCGGCTATGGCGAGACCGCGACTTATGGCGATCTCGCCGTTCTGACCGGTGCGAGCGCCAGGGCCGTCGGCCAGGCCTGCGCGACCAACCCTTTTCCGATCGTCGTTCCCTGCCACCGCGTGCTCGGGGCAGGCGGCGCGCTCAGCTATTATTCGGCGGGCGACGGGCCCGACACCAAGATCTGGCTTTTGAAACACGAACGCGCGGAAGGATGGCTGTTATGACGATGATTGCAATCGAAACGCTGGAGCATGACGACCATTTCCAGGCCTATTGCGCGCAGCCGTCAGGCGCGCCCAAGGCCGCGGTGATCGTCATCCAGGAGATTTTCGGGGTCAACGAAGGCATCCGCAGGAAGTGCGATCATTGGGCGTCGCTCGGCTATCTGGCGGTCGCGCCGGATCTGTTCTGGCGACTGGAGCCGGGCATCGAGCTCGATCCCGATGTGCCTGAGCAGTTCCAGCAAGCGCTTGGCCTGATGGGGAAATTCAACCAGGACCAAGGCGTGCGCGATATCGAGGCGACGATCAGGGCCGCACGGACGCGCATGGGCGGTGCGGGAAAGGTCGGCGCCGTCGGCTATTGCCTGGGCGGCCGGCTCGCCTTCATGACGTCAACGCGCACCGATATCGACGCGGCCGTCGGCTATTACGGCGTCGGCATCGACAATCTGCTGCGCGAGAAGCATGCGATCAGCCGCCCGCTGATGCTGCACATCGCCGGCGCCGATCATTTCGTCTCGCCGGAAGTGCAGAACTTGATGCATGACGGCCTGGACGACCATCCGAAAGTCGTGCTGCACGACTATCCGGGGCTCGATCACGGCTTCGCGGCCGAAATGGGGCAACGGCGCAACGAAGAGGGTGCGCGCCTGGCGGACGGGCGGACGGAAGCCTTCTTCGCGCAGCATCTGGCCTGAGATGAAGGCTATAGCTGTTCGGCCGCCCTGGCCGACAAGTCGGGGACCAGCGAGAGTTCTGCCCATCCTCGTTTGCGCTGCCTTCTGCTTTCCTCAGAGCGTGATTGGAGCAAGCGGAAACCCCGACCCGTCCCAGCAACTGCAAAGGATTCCGCCGCCTCCTGCACCAGCGTACGACCCTGTGCCGGGCCCATTTATCGCGGTTACAAACGAGCGAGGCGAACTCGAAGATGGCCAAAGCGACGTCATCGATAACGCGCTGCGATCTTGGGCCGGGCCCAAATTGGCAGCTTTCGAACTTTGCTATCAGCCGGGCGCAAGCCCGCTCGACTGGCGCGTTGCTTTAACGGCGCTCGATACCGTTTCCAGCCTGCTAAAGACCAACGGCGCCACGGTAGTGGTGCGGGCAGGGCGCATATGCCCTGCATCCCCGACCAGAAATCTCGCGGGCAACCCGCATGTCGAGATCGTCGGCGTCATCCGAGGCTAACCAACCGCGAGAGCCTATCTTTCCCCGATAGCGTGTTATCACGTTATAGTGGTCAGCGTCGGCTGGAGGTCGTGCCAACCGTCGTAGATCATCTTGCCGGCGACGTAGAGGATGATGACGAGGCCGATCCAGGCGATCCAGCGGTAGCGCTCGATATAGCGGGCGATGATGTTGGCGGCGACGCCCATCAGCGCGACGGCCAGCACCAGCCCAATGACCATGATGCCGGGATGCTCGCGCGCGGCGCCGGCCACCGCCAGCACATTGTCGAGGCTCATCGAAACATCGGCGACAGCGACGGCCCAGGCGGCCGAGGCGAAGCTCTTCGCCGGCCTCAGGCCGCTATGCTCGTCGCCGACAATCTCCTCCGAGCCCTCTGACTCGCCCTGATGCCTGATCTCGCGGTACATTTTCCACGCGACCCACAGCAGCAGCAGACCGCCGGCGAGAACCAGACCATATTGCTTGAACCGCTCGAGCCCGTAGAGGATCGCGATCGCGAACACGATCCTCAGCACCAGCGCGGCGAGAATGCCGATCGCGATCACTTTCTTGCGTTGATCCGCCGGCAGGCCCGCGGCCAGCGCCCCGACGATGATCGCATTGTCGCCGGCCAGCGCGATGTCGAGCAGGACGACAGTCATGAAGGCCTGGAAGGCCGACCATGTGCCCAGATTGGAAAAGTCGCTGACGATGTGTTGCCAAAGCCATGACAGCGACATGGCTTCCTGGGCGATCTCCGGGGTCATACGGCTTGAATGCCTAGAAGCGGGAATGGTGCCGGGCAAGCAAAAGGCACGGCGTTGCGGCGCAAAGTAAATCCGCGCCGTCGGTCGAGCTGCGCTCGCCGGCCGGACCGGCGCGAGATGCGGATTAGCGGCGCTAATCCGATCCGCGCTCGGTCATTGATTCATGCTGTCGAAGAAATCCTCGTTGGTCTTCGAATCCTTCATCTTGTCGAGCAGGAATTCCATCGCATCGACAGTGCCCATCTGCATCAGGATGCGGCGCAGCACCCACATCTTCGAAAGCGTGCCCTTGTCGACCAGCAGCTCTTCCTTGCGGGTGCCGGACTTGCCGACGTCCATCGCCGGGAAGATGCGCTTGTCCGCCACCTTGCGGTCCAGCACGATTTCGGAATTGCCGGTGCCTTTGAACTCTTCGAAAATCACTTCGTCCATGCGGCTGCCGGTGTCGATCAGCGCGGTCGCGATGATCGACAGCGAACCGCCTTCCTCGATATTGCGCGCGGCGCCGAAGAAGCGCTTGGGACGCTGGAGCGCGTTGGCGTCGACACCGCCGGTCAGCACCTTGCC
>JAFEEY010000143.1 GCA_018240865.1 Pseudomonadota bacterium
TCCTGCGAAGGCCGACAGGGGAGGTCCGAGGTCCCTCATACAATTCGCAGATCGCGGATAGCCTATAAAAATCGCACGCTGATGCTCAGACAGGCGCGCGGGGATGCAGCAGCGGCGCGAGATGGAGTCGTTCCGGTTTCCGCATGAACGCCGGCAGGATCGCCTCGGGCGCCGCATCGCGCCAGCCGGCGGGAAGCAGGTCGCTCTTCGAGGATCGCGTGGAGAAACGCACGAACACTCTATCGCCGCGCACCGGCAGCCGCGGGAAATTGTTCGCTACATCCGCCGTGGCGAAGCGCAGGAGCGGGCGCGAGCCGCGCGCTGCCAGCAACGGCTCTACATGCTCGTCGAAGAAGCCGAGAAAGGCGGAGGTATCGACCGCGCCCAGATAGTAGATCGCGGCTTCGATCTCGCCGCCGCTGCTCCAGTCGCCGTGCGGGCCGGCGAGAAGGGGCACGCGCCGGAGCAGCAGCACATTGTCCGAATCCAGGATCGTCGCGTTCGCGGCGGTGCGGTGCTCCTTCCAGACCGGTCCGTAATAGAATCGCTCGAGCGCGTTCTTCCGCGCCTCGAGGTTCGCGAACTCACGCATCCAGACGAAACGGTCCGGGTCGTTCAGATCGCGGAATGTGCCGAGAACGTGCGCGCCTACGTCTTCCTGGGGCTGGACGAAATAGCGTTCGAACATCGTCGCGAGCACATCGCGCTGGTTGCGGCGCAAAGTATATTGCCGCAGCTCGAAAAGCGCTGTGTCGGGAGCGCCTTGATCGCCTGTGCCCGCAAGCGCCGGGGCGAGCGCGGGCAGCATCGCCGCTGCACCCAGAACCGATCTGCGCGACATGGTCATCGGCCACTCCTGCTGAAAGTCATGATCCAGTTAGTCTCCCAATTGCGTCCGCCATCTGCGGAGAAGGCCTGTTTCCAGCGCGGCATGTCCGGCTTGTCGCAGGCCCATATGAAGCGCACCTCGATCGGGTGGCCGTTCAGCACATCCCTGCCGAAGAACAGGCCTTTTCCATCCTTGAAAGATCCGCGCATGGGATCATCGAGGCTGCCGCGCCGTCCGTCCGCCCACCAGATCAGCCACTCGCCCGTCTCAGGATCAATCCGCCGGAACGTCGCCGCGCGATAGACGCCTGCCGGATCGTCGAGGAAATGGTCGTCCAGATTGCCGTCGCCGCCCAGGATTTCCCAGGCGTCGCACGTGCCGTCGAATTCGAACCAGTCGGTGGAGTTCGCCAGCCGCTGACGCAGCTTGCGATGACGGACGTGCCAATGCCCGGTCTGGAAGGCAAAATCATGACGTCCCGAAGCGCTGTCCATCATCCGTTTCCCAGCCAAGGCTCTGTCCTTGCTGCGGGCAATGGCGATCCGCCGATATCGAGAAATTCAGATCGCGGATGCGGAACGAACTTCACTCCGATCCATCCGGATCGGCGGCGATCGAGGTCTTGAGCTTCGCCAGCAGCTCGTACAGCGCTTTCTCTTCATCGGGCGACATGCCGGCGAACATGCACTTGATCCAGCTGCGATGCGCGCGCGCCAGCTCGGCGAAATGATCCCTTCCTTGCGCGGTGAGGTGCACGATCAACGATCGCTTGTCCGCCGGGTCGGGCCGGCTGACGACATGACCGTCCGTTTCCAGTTGCCGGACCAGCGCGGTGACATTGCCGTTGGAAACGAGGAGCGCGCGCGACAGCTCTCCCATCGTCGCGCCGTCCGCGTGCCGATCCAGCGTCGCCAGCACGTCGAAGCGCGGCAGCGTCGTGTCGAACTGCACGACGAACCGGCGCCGCAGCCGCTTTTCGATGATCGTGGAGCAGCTTAGCAACCGAAGCCACACGCGCACGTCGGAACGGCCGTCAAGCGCGCCGTCATGCTTTTCCCTGATGCTCGCGCTCATATATTGTCCATGCTGCCGTGGCGGCATCAATCCGGAACGACTGCGGTCACTTCGATTTCGATCTTGGCCGCGGCTTCCATCAGCGCGACGACCTGCACCACCGCCATTGCCGGATAATTGCGTCCCATGATCGCGCGATAGATTTCGCCGATGCGCCGTGCATTATCGAGATATTCGGCGCGGTCGGTGATGTACCAGGTCATGCGGACGACATGTTCCGGCCCGGCGTCCGCTTCCGCGAGCACGGTGATGAGATTGCGCAATATCTGCTCGAACTGGCCGGGCAGGTCGGTATGCACGAACCGCTCTTCCTCGTTCCAGCCGACCAGGCCGGAGACGAAAATCTGCCGCCCGCGCGCCTCGATCGCGTTGGAATAGCCTTTGGGGCGCGGCCATCCCGCCGGTTGCAGGCGTCTCATTGCCCGGCTCCCGACTGAAAACCGGCGATCGCTGCGCGGGCGATCACGATCTTCTGCACCTCGCTTGCCCCTTCGTAGATGCGCAGCGCCCGCACTTCGCGATACAGCCGCTCGACCATATTGCCGCGCGCGACGCCCGCGCCGCCGAACAATTGCACAGCCTTGTCGATCGTCTGCTGCGCGGTGTCGGTGGCGTAGAGCTTGGCCATCGCCGCCTCGCGCGTGATGCGCGGCTGGCCCTGATCCTTCGCCCAGGCCGCGCGGTAGATCAGCAGCGCACTCGCGTCGTTGCCCAGCGCCATTTCCGCCACCGCGGCCTGGGTGAGCTGCAGGTCGGAAAGCGTGCCGCCGAAAAGCTTGCGCGTCGTGACCCGCGCCAGCGCCTCATCGGTCGCGCGCCGCGCGAAGCCGAGCGCCGCGGCGCCGACCGTCGGGCGCAGCATGTCGAGCGTCGCCATCGCCACCTTGAACCCCTCGCCCGGCGCGCCGATCAGATGGTCGTCGGGAACGACGCAGCCATCGAAGCGGATCGTCGCCAGCGGGTGCGGCGCGATCACATCGATTTCCTCGACGACCGAGAAGCCCGGCGTCGCGGTCGGCACGAAGAAAGCCGAGATGCCCTTCGCGCCGGGCTCGCCGGTGCGCGCGAACACGGTCAGCACATCGGCGACCGGACCGTTCGATATCCAGGTCTTCTCGCCGTCGATCCGCCAGCCGCCCGGCACTTTCTCGGCCTTGGTCGCCATCGCGGCGACGTCCGATCCGGCCTCTTTCTCTGAAAGGGCGAAGCCCGCGATCAGCTCGCCCGTTGCGACTCCGGGAAGGTAGCGGGCCTTCGCGGTCTTCGTGCCGGCCAGCGCGAGCGCGCCCGTGCCCAGCGCCTGCATGGCGAACGCGAAATCGGCCAGCCCCGAATGATAGGCCAGCGTCTGCCGGGTCAGGCACAGCGTGCGCACGTCGACCCGTTCGCGCGCGCCGCCATGGGCTGCGGGCACGGCCTGGCGGAACAATCCGGCCGCGCCGAGCAGCGCGACCAGCCGCCTGCAATCGGCATTCACATCGTCCGTCTCGGCGTGGAGCGCGTCCGCATTGGCGGCGCACCAGCCGTTCAGGTCAGCCAGGTGCGCGCGGTGGCTATCGTCGAAGAATGGCCAGTCGATGAAGCTGTCGTCGGCCATCTCAATCCCCCTCGAACACCGGTTTTTGCTTCGCGACGAAGGCATGATAGGCGCGCTCGAAATCGCGGGTCTGCATGCAGATCGCCTGCGCCTGCGCCTCCGCCTCGATCGCGGTCTCGACCGGCATCGCCCACTCCATCTCAAGCTGGTTCTTGGTCATGCCATGCGCGAAGGTCGGGCCGTGCGCGAGCATCGCCGCATAAGCCGTCGCCTCGCCCGCCAAAGCCTCCGCTTCGACGATGCGATTGAAAAAGCCCCAGCGCTCGCCTTCTTCCGCAGAGAAAGAGCGGCCGCTGAACAGAAGATCGGCGGCGCGGCCCTGGCCGATGATGCGCGGCAGGATCGCACAGGCGCCCATATCCGCCCCGGCCAGCCCGACACGAGTGAACAGAAAGGCAGTCTTGGCCGCAGGAGTGGCAAAGCGGATATCGGACGCCATCGCCATGATCGCGCCAGCTCCCGCGCACACGCCATCCACCGCTGCGACGATCGGCTGCGGGCATTTGCGCATCGCCTTGACCAGATCGCCGGTCATGCGCGTGAAGGCGAGCAGCTCCGGCATCGTCATTTTCGTGAGCGGCCCGATGATTTCGTGCACGTCACCGCCCGAGCAGAAATTGCCGCCCGCGCCGGTGACGACCACCGCCTTCACGGCGGGCGTATAGACGAGCGCGCGGAACAGGTCGCGCAGCTCGGCATAGGATTCGAA
>JAFEEY010000144.1 GCA_018240865.1 Pseudomonadota bacterium
GCTGGAGCTGAGCGACAACCAGCCCGGGCTGATCGCTGCCTTGTCCCTTCCCATCCGGCGCGGCGCCCCGACGCCCGCGCAGATGACCAAGCTGTAATCATCGCGCCACCGGCCCGCCACATGCGCGGCGCCATATCCGATCGCGGTTGGTGGGGAGTTTCAGATGGCCTCCTTGCGGTGGCCGGCGAAGCTGGGGGCCGGCTTTGCCGCCGCCATATTGCTGTCGATCGGCCTCGCCGGCGCGGCCGGCTTTTTCGACCGCGACGCGGAAACGGTGTTCGTGCCCCCGGGCAATGGACAGCGAGCCCTCGCGGCAGTCCTGTTTTCGGGGGACATGGGCCTGCGCTTCGGCATGGGGCCGTATATCGTGCGGGCGCTCGCCAGGCATGACGTACCAGTGCTGGGCGTGAGCTCGCCCAGCGCGTTCGGCGCGCACAAAAGCCGCGCCGAGGTCGAGGCGATCGTCGCCGGTGCCATCCGCGACGCGGTCGTCAAGACCGGCGCCCGCCAGGTGGTGATGATCGGCCAGTCTTTCGGCGCGGACATGGTGCGCGTGGGCCTTGCCGCGCTGAGCCCGGCGCTGCGCGATCGGGTCGCCGCGGTCGTGCTGGTCGTGCCCGGCCGCGACGCATGGTTCCGCGCCGATCCCACCGGCCTCGCCTATCGCGCAGTGCCTGATGCAGGCCCGGAAAATCCGCGCGCGCTCGCCTGGGCGCCCGTGGTGTGCATCAAAGGCGCGGCGGAACGGGACAGTCTCTGCCCGTTGCTCGACGGGCCGGACCTGCGCGCGATCACCCTGCCCGGCGGCCATTTCCTGCGCAACGATCACGCGCTGCTGGTCGGCACGATCCTGGACGCGCTGCGGCCGGTGCTGGCGGCGGGATCGCGCGCATGAGCAGCCGGCGGCAGCGGATATTCTTGTGGACGGTCGCGGCCGCCCTGATCGCGATCGGGCTCGCGGCAATGCGCGCGCTGCTGACCGAAGTTCGCCCCGAAGCGGTGCGCGCCGCGCTCGCCGCGACGGCGCCCGCGCGGATCGTGATCGCTCTGCTGCTGACCGCCGCGAGCTACGCGCTGCTGACGTTCTACGACTGGCTGGCGGTCCGTGCGATCGGCCGGCCGCTGCCCTGGAAAACCGCCGCCGTTGCGGCCTTCACCAGCTATACGCTCAGCCACAATCTCGGCTTCGCGGTCCTGACCGGCGGATCGGCGCGCCTGCGCGTCTATCGCGCGGCGGGGCTGGGCCTGGCCGATGTCGCGCGGATCACGGTGATCGCGTCGGCGATCTTCTGGAGCGGGGTGCTCGCACTGACGGCGGTCGCGCTGGTCCTGGCGCGCGCGCCGCTTGCGATCGGACCACTCGTCGTGCCTCCGAAAACGGAAGCCTGGCTGGGCCTGTTGCTGACCGCTTTGTTGGCAGTGCCGCCCTGCATGCGACTGGCTGGCGTGCGGCAGCTTCGCGTCCACCGCGCCACGGTTCCGCTGCCGTCCGTCCTGTCGATGCTGGCGATGGCGGCGATCGGCGCTCTCGACATGGCGTGCGCGGCGGGCGCCCTATTCGCGCTGGTGCCGCACGCCGCCATGGCGTCGTTCGGCGCTTTCTGCCTCGCTTACGCGCTGGCGATTACGATGGGGCTGGTGACGCATGTGCCGGGCGGCGTCGGCGTGTTCGAGGCGACGATCCTGGCGCTCGTGCCCGGCAATCGTGCCGGCGTGCTGGCCGCCCTGCTGCTGTACCGCGTCATCTATTACCTGCTCCCACTCGGCCTCGCGCTGATGTTGATCGCGCACCGGCCACTGGCCGTCATCCGCCGCGCCGTCCGCATTGCCGCGCCCGCTATCGTGTCGCTGCTGGTGTTCGGCGGCGGGCTGGTGCTGCTCGTCTCCGGTGCGCTGCCCGCGGAGCAGGAGCGGCTGGTCTCGCTGCGCGACATCCTGCCGCTGCCCTTTGTCGAGGCCTCGCATTTCGCGGGCAGTCTCGCCGGCACCGCGTTGCTGCTGACCGCTCCGGCACTGCAGGCGCGGCTGAAAAGTGGCTTCCAACTGGCCCGCGCGCTGCTGCTCGCCGGCATGATCTTCTCATTGTTGAAAGGTGTCGATTATGAAGAAGCGCTGGTGCTGGGCGCCGTCGCCGCTCTGCTCCAGTTCAGCCGAAGCGCTTTCTATCGCCGCGCCGGGATCGGCGCCGCGCCGGTCGCGCGCTGGTGGTGGGCAGCCGCGCTGATCGCACTGTCGGTGAGCGTCTGGGCCGGGCTGCTGGCGTACAAGCACATCCCCTATTCCGACGATCTGTGGTGGAGCTTCACCTGGCACGGCAACGCCCCGCGCTTCCTGCGCGCGACGCTGGGCGCGACGATCGCGATCGGCGCTTTTGCCTATTGGCGGCTGGTGTTCGCGCCCACTTGCCCCGGCAAGCCTGAGCGGCTGCCGGATGACGTCGCCGAGCGCGCGCTGCGCTTTGCCCGGCGCGCCGATGCGATGCTTGCTTTCACCGGCGACAAGCGTTTCCTGATCGGTCAGCGCGGCGACGCTTTCCTGATGTACCAGGTGCAGGGCCGAAGCTGGGTGGTGATGGGCGATCCGGTCGGGCCCGGTGAGAGCTGGGCCGAGCTATGCTGGGAATTGCGCCGCCGCTGCGACGCGGCGCACGGCCGCATCTGCTTCTATCAGGCAAGCGCGGCGATGCTGCCTTTGCTGATCGAACTTGGACTGCGGCCAATCAAATATGGCGAGGAAGCAATGATCGACCTCTCAGAGGGCTATGAGCTGAAAGGTTCGCGCTTCAGGTCGCTCCGCCATTCCTCACGCAAGGCGGAAGCGGCAAGGCTGACCTTCGGCATCGTCCCTGCCGCCGAGGTGCCATCAATCCTGGCCGAGCTGCGGCGCGTTTCCGACGCCTGGCTGGCCGGAAAGCCGGGCGGGGAGAAAGGCTTCAGCCTGGGCCGGTTCGATCCGGCCTATCTGAAGCGCTTCGACTGCGCGGTGCTGCGCGATCCGGCCGGGACGATCATGGCCTTGGCCAATATCTGGCCCACCGCGAACCGGAGCGAGCTGTCGGTCGATCTGATGCGGCATCTGCCCGACGCGCCCTATGGCACGATGGACCTGCTGTTCGTGAAGCTGATGCAGTGGGGCGCGGCGCAAGGCTTCAGGCGCTTCAATCTCGGCCTCGCGCCGCTCTCCGGTCTGCACGGGCAAAAGCTCGCGCCCTTCTGGGCACGGCTCGGGGCACTGTTGCGCGGCCGGGGCGAGCGGCTCTATGGCTTTGAAGGGCTGCGCGCCTTCAAGGCCAAGTACGCGCCCGATTGGGAGCCGCGCTATATCGCGACCGGCCCCGGCCTTTCCGCCGCGCACGCGCTGGTGGACATCGCCGCGCTGATCAGCCGACGCCCGCCGCCGCTAGAACCAGAGCCGGACGCCCGCGACGAGGTTCCACCCACCGGGATCGTCGCCGCGAAGCCTGCCGAAGCGGGCAGTGTCGCCCAGCTTCCGCTCATATTCGACGCCGATATAAGGGGCGAGTTCCGGCACGATCTCGTAACGGAGCCGGAGCCCTGCCTCGACCGAGCTTAGCCCCGAGCCAAGGCCGATCGCCGGCGCGTCCTGCGCGGACAGGTTGAGCTCGACCGCGGGCTGCAGGATCAGCCGGTTGGTGAGGCGCTGATCATATTCCGCCTCCAGCCGCGCCGTGACTTCGCCTTTGTTCGACAGGAACAGCGCCCCGTCTACCTCAAACCAGTAGCGCGCCAGCCCCTCGACCCCGACGACGAGGTGCGTCCGGTCCGGGTCGGGCCGGACATCGTGGCGGATTCCGGCCTGAAGGTTGAAGAACGGCCCGATCGCACGGCTGTAGAGCGCCTGCACCTGGGCCTGCTCCGGCCTGCCGCCGAAATCCCCCTCGCCTTCGCTCTTCATCCAGAGCCGGCTGACGTCGCCACCATACCAGCCCTGCGCGTCCCATTTGTAGCCGTCTCGGCCTTTGCGCGACTGGACCTCGAACTGATCGAGCAGGATCATCGAGCCTGTGAAGCCGCCATGCATGTCGATCAGCTCGGTCTTGCGCTTCCGCGCCATCAACGCCGGATCGTAAAAACGATCGGCGGCATTCTCCTCGCCGGATGCCACGGGCGCAGGGGCCGGAGCCGGCGCGGGCATCGGCATCTGGTGCCCTTCATGCTGGGCGAAGACCGGCGTTGCGAGCAGCGCTGCGCCAAGGATCAGCCGCTTCATGCCGCCTCTCCTGCCAACGGCCGGATTTTAACGACGTTCATCATGCCGGCGTGCATGTGGTAGAGCAGATGGCAGTGGAGCGCCCAGTCGCCGGGCGCGTCGGCTGTCAGGTCGAAGCTCGCCTTGCCGCCCGGCATGACGTTGACCGTGTGCTTGACCGGGTTTCCGCCTGGCATTCCCGTGACCAGCTCGAAGAAATGGCCGTGGATGTGGATCGGGTGGCTCATCATGCTGAGGTTGATGAGATTCACGCGCACCCGCTCGCCTGTGGTGAAGCGGATCGGCTCCGCGCCTTCGCTCAGCTTGCGGCCATCCAGCGACCACATGAACCGCTCCATATTGCCGGTCAGGTGGATGTTCACTTCGCGCGCGGGCGGCCTTTTATCGTGGAACGGGACGAGCGGCGAAAGCTGATGATAGGTGAGCACGCGGTGCGGCTCATTCTCGAGGCCGAGCGGGCGGTCGCCGGTACGGTCGACTGGCATCGGCGCAATCATGTCGACCCCCACGCCGACCTTCACCGAAGGCGGAACGGCTGCCTTGTCGCGCATATCGTGCTTCATCGGCATCGCCATCGCGCCGCCGCCCGGCCTGCAATGGCCCATCGCCGCATGCTCGGGCGGGCATGATGGGTCGGACGCGGCCGGAGCGCCATGCCCCATCGCACCATGATCCATGCCGCCCATGCCCATATCCTTCATGACAAGCGTCGGACGCGGGCGCAGCGGCGGCACCGGCGCCTGCATGCCGAGGCGTGGGACCAGCGTCGCGCGTGTGAGCCCCGAGCGGTCGATCGATTCCGCCACGATTGTATAGGCGCGGCCTTCGGGAGGCGTGACGATCAGGTCGTAAGTCTCGGCGACCGAAATCTGCAGTTCGTCAGTCTCGACCGGCCGCACATTCTGGCCGTCCGCCTGCACCACGATCAGCGGCAGCCCGGGGATGCGCAAGTTGAAGATCGTCATCGCTGAGGCGTTGATGACGCGAAGCCGCACCCGTTCGCCGGGGCGGAACAGGCCGGTCCAATTCTCCGCCGGGCCATGGCCGTTGACCAAGTATGTGTAGGTGCTGCCGGTCACGTCGGCGATGTCGGTGGGGTCCATCCGCATCCGGCCCCACATCAGCCGATCCTTCGCCGGCATGGCGTTTTCCGGCCCC
>JAFEEY010000145.1:0-3709 GCA_018240865.1 Pseudomonadota bacterium
ACCAGAGTTCAGGGGTTACGTAATCTGGCGCCGTAATCCCGCAGGGGTTAAGTAAACTGTGTCCGGAAGCCCGTAATCCCGTAATCCGCATGGCCAGTGCGACCTTTCGTGATCTTTCGCCGGCTGGCCTTCGCTTCCCCGCCCGGCGTCCATGAAACCGTAATCGAACAATCGCTCAAGCCAGCATGTGCAGCCCGTGCTTCTGGACGATGGCGAGCAGCTTGCAGGCCATGCCGCTGGGCCGTTTGGCGCCTGTCTCCCATTTCTCGACCGTGGACTCGCTGGTGTTGAGATAGCGTGCGAACACCGGCTGACTGACATTGTTCGCTTCGCGCAGCCGCTGGATATCGCGCGGGCCGAACGCGGGCGGCGCCGAAAGGCATGAGGCATCGAAATCGCGCATGGTCGCCTTGTCGATCGCTCCGACCTTGTGCAACGCCCTGGCCGAGGCGTGAATGGCGGCAAAGGCGTCGCTCTTATACTTGCTCTTGCTCATGATGCGGTCTCCTGCTTGCCTGCGTTGCGGCAGATTTCGATCCAGTCCTTATCTGTCAGCAGCGCCCCGACATGGGCGGCAGTCAACGCGGCATAGTTTCTGGCCAGCTGCCGAAATGCCTTCAGCTCCGCCGCGTCGATATTGGCTCGATCCTTCTTCGCGAACAAATATTGATAGACCCAATAGTCTCGCCCTTTCGCCAATATGATCGCGCGATAGTCGTTGTTGCGGAGCCGCTTCTTGTAGACGCCGCCGCCCAGATCATCGGCTTGGCCTGCGATGACCTGGGCAATGGCCGCGCACAGAGCATCGTCCGGAATGCCTGCCTTGCGCGCCGCCTTGGCGAACCAGGCCGACTTGAAAACGCGGGCTGGGGCGATGCTGTCCGTCATGCTTTCATGTAGCACTCAGTGCTACTGATAACAAGTGGTGTCACCACGTCCGCACCAGCGTCGGCGGGTCGCCGATCACTTATGACGACTGGTTCCTGTCCCTTCCGAAAACCACATTTCCGCGCGCCGCGATAGTATCGCCGGTGGAGTCCGCCGAGGATCGGGCGCGAGGAAATGCGCCCGATCGGGGAATCGCGCACGCCGAGCGCGCGCACCCGGCGGCGGAAGCTGTGGCCATAGGCACGGTCATTGTCGCGGATCAGCCAGTCAGGCATCCGGCTTCCCGCCAGCGCCCGGGTGATCTGAAATGCCAGCCAGCGCGCGGTCGGGTGATCGGTCACCTCGACATGCAGGATCGCGCGGCGGCCGTGCGCCAGCACCACAAAGGCGTAGAGGCGGCCGAATGTCAGTGTCGGTACGCTCAGCATGTCGATGCCGACAATCGCATCGGCATGATTGGCGAGGAATGTCTTCCATCCCTGGGCCGGCGTGCCAGAGCGGGGCAGCATGTATTTCGAGACCGTGGACTGAGAGAGGCGGAAGCCGAGCTTCAGCAGTTCGCCATGGATGCGCGGCGGGCCCGGGCGGGGAGAAAAGAAGGAACTGGATCCCGGCCTTCGCCGGGATGACGGGAGAGTGAGAAGACTCTAGGGCGAGCCCGCAAATCCTGCTGGGCTTACTCTGCCGCCACATCCTCCAGTGGCACCGGCAACGGGTCGGAGAGGCGCATCGTATCGAGGATACGCGCCATTTCGTCGCGGACCTGCAGCATCACGAAGCGGATGCGGCAATCCTCCTGCGTCACGCAGTTCTTGCAGGGCTCATAAGCCAGGCGGCTGGCGCAGGGAACAAGTGCGAGTGAGCCGCGCGTCTGCCGGATCACGTCGCCATAGCTGATCTCGCTCGGGCGCCGGGCGAGCCAATAGCCGCCGTCCTTGCCGCGCTGCGTGTCGACCAGGCCGGCGCGGGCCATTTCGGAGAGGATGACGGTCAGGAACTTGGCAGGGATGTTTTGCGCGGCGGCGATTTCAGCGAGCTGGACGGGGCCTTTCCCGTAGCGATCCGACAGATGCAGCAAGGCGCGAATGGCATAACGGGTCCGTTGCGACAGCATGCGCCCCAAATGGCCAAAATCGGCGCTTTTTTCAAGGTTCTCGGAAAGTTCCCTCAAAATGCGACGAATCGATGTTTCCGTCTCGATTCGGGGCGATTTTCCACAGCACGGCTGATAGACTGTGGACAACCGACTCGTTTGCCTTGTTGGCGGTCCGGGCCGGCGGAGAAATATAATGCAGGAGTCGCAAAGCGAATATTGGGCGCGCCGCGCCCGTGAACATGCCGAGCTCGCACAAGCGGCCGCGCATCGCGCCGCGACTGCCGCCCATACCGCGATGGCGATGGCCTATCGCCGGCGCGCCGAAGAGGTGAGAAGTCTCGTCAACGGCTGAAAGCGGCGGCCCCGCGGCGGGGCGTTGACCGGAAGGGGCAGCGCCGCTATAGGCCCGCCACGCTCGCGCGCCGGTGGTGACGATATGCTGCCTTCCGGAAGCACGGGTGAGCTTGAACATTGTTGGCGCATGAGGGGCCAGGGGGCTGATGCCACCGGGCTCTTTTGTTTTGAATGATTCGGGCGTCAGCAAAGTAACCGCCGGCTTGTCCGGTAACACAAGGTGAAGGGCTTCAATGCCGACGATCAACCAGCTGGTCCGCAAGGGCCGTGAACCGCAGAAGGCCAAGTCCAAGGTTCCTGCGATGGAGCAGAACCCGCAGAAGCGTGGCGTCTGCACCCGCGTCTATACGACGACTCCAAAAAAGCCGAACTCGGCGCTTCGCAAGGTGGCCAAGGTCCGCCTGACCAACCAGCGCGAGGTCATCAGCTACATCCCGGGCGAAGGGCACAACCTGCAGGAGCACTCGGTGGTGCTGATCCGCGGCGGCCGCGTGCGCGACTTGCCGGGCGTGCGCTATCACGTTCTGCGCGGCGTGCTCGACACGCAGGGCGTCAAGGATCGCAAGCAGTCGCGTTCGAAGTACGGCGCGAAGCGTCCGAAGTAACAGCCAAGTAAGCCCCGGACGGGTTCCGGACACGCTGAAGTTTGTAAAGGAAAATTCAAGATGGCTCGTCGTCGTCGTCCCGAGAAGCGGGAAATCCTGCCCGATCCCGTTTATGGGGATCAGGTTCTCTCCAAATTCATGAATTCGGTGATGCTGGACGGCAAGAAGTCCGTCGCCGAATCGATCGTCTATTCGGCGCTGCAGACCGTCGAGCAGCGCGCCAAGCGTGAGCCGCTCGGCGTGTTCCATGACGCGCTCAACAACATCAAGCCGGGCATCGAGGTCCGCAGCCGCCGCGTCGGCGGCGCCACTTATCAGGTGCCGGTCGAAGTGCGTGCCGAACGCGCCCAGGCGCTGGCGATCCGCTGGCTGATCTCGGCCGCGCGTGCGCGCAGCGAGAAGACCATGTCGGCGCGCCTGTCGGGCGAGCTGATGGACGCCGCGCAGAACCGCGGCAATGCCGTCAAGAAGCGCGAGGACACGCACCGCATGGCGGAAGCGAACCGCGCCTTCAGCCACTACCGCTGGTAAGTTTCGTACCTATATCGTGGGGGAACGGGCGCATGGCCTGTCCCCCACAGCTTTAAGGAACCCACGACATGGCCCGCAGCCATCCGCTCGAGCGCTATCGCAATATCGGCATCATGGCGCATATCGACGCCGGCAAGACGACGACGACCGAGCGCATCCTTTACTACACCGGCAAGTCCTACAAGATCGGCGAAGTGCATGAAGGCACGGCGACGATGGACTGGATGGAGCAGGA
>JAFEEY010000145.1:3738-5930 GCA_018240865.1 Pseudomonadota bacterium
TCAACATCATCGACACGCCGGGCCACGTCGACTTCACCATCGAAGTCGAGCGTTCGCTGCGCGTGCTCGACGGTGCGGTTGCCTGCTTCGACGGCGTTGCCGGCGTTGAGCCGCAGTCGGAAACCGTGTGGCGCCAGGCCGAGAAG
Organism: Pseudomonadota bacterium; assembly: GCA_018240865.1. GTDB lineage: Bacteria > Pseudomonadota > Alphaproteobacteria > Sphingomonadales > Sphingomonadaceae > Sphingomonas_B. Next base: position 3,885 of record JAFEEY010000145.1, read on the forward strand.
TACAATGTGCCGCGCATGTGCTTCGTCAACAAGCTCGACCGCACCGGCGCGAGCTTCGAGCGCTGCGTGGACATGATCAAGGACCGCCTGGGCGCGCGCCCGGCCGTTCTGTACCTCCCGATCGGCATCGAGGGCGGCTTCAAGGGCCTGGTCGATCTGGTCGAGAACCGCGCGATCATCTGGCTCGAAGAATCGCTGGGCGCGAAGTTCGAATATCAGGACATTCCAGACGATCTGAAGGACGCCGCCGAAATGGCGCGTCAGGAGCTGATCGAAATGGCCGTCGAGCAGGACGATGCGGCGATGGAAGCCTTCTTCGAGGGCAAGGAGCCGGACGTCGCGACGTTGAAGGCGCTGATCCGCAAGGGCACGCTGAACTTCTCGTTCGTGCCGGTGCTGTGCGGCTCGGCCTTCAAGAACAAGGGCGTGCAGCCGCTGCTGGATGGCGTCGTCGATTATCTGCCGTCGCCGCTCGACATTCCGAACGTCCAGGGCGTGAAGCTCGACGGCGAGACGCCGGACGAGCGCCCGGCCGACGACAATGCGCCGTTCTCGGCGCTGGCGTTCAAGATCATGAATGACCCGTTCGTGGGCTCGCTCACTTTCGCGCGCATCTACTCGGGCAAGCTCGAGAAGGGTACGGTCCTGAACTCGGTGAAGGACAAGAAGGAAAAGATCGGCCGCATGCTGCTGATGCATGCCAACAGCCGCGAGGACATCGACGAGGCTTATGCCGGCGACATCGTCGCGATCGCGGGCCTGAAGGAAACCACGACCGGCGACACGCTGTGCGCGCCGACTGCGCCGATCATCCTCGAGCGGATGGAATTCCCCGAGCCGGTGATCGAGCTGTCGGTGGAGCCCAAGACCAAGGCCGACCAGGAGAAGATGGGCCTCGCCCTCAATCGCCTGGCTGCCGAGGATCCGTCGTTCCGCGTCTCCACCGACCATGAATCGGGCCAGACGATCATCAAGGGGATGGGCGAGCTCCACCTCGAGATTCTCGTCGACCGCATGAAGCGCGAGTTCAAGGTCGAAGCGAATGTCGGTGCGCCGCAGGTGGCGTACCGCGAATATCTCGCGAAGCCGGTCTCGATCGACTACACCCACAAGAAGCAGTCGGGCGGCTCCGGCCAGTTCGGTCGTGTCAAGGTCGAGGTGAAGCCGGGCGAGCGCGGTTCGGGCTTCCAGTTCTTCGACGAGATCAAGGGCGGCAACATCCCGCGCGAATATATCCCGTCGGTGGAAAAGGGCTTCCGCGAGACCGCCGAGACCGGTTCGCTGATCGGCTTCCCGATCATCGACTTCGAAGTCCACCTGATCGACGGCGCGTATCACGACGTCGACTCGTCGGCGCTGGCGTTCGAAATCTGCGCGCGCGGCGCGATGCGTGAAACGGCCCAGAAGGCCGGCATCAAGCTGCTCGAGCCGATCATGAAGGTGGAAGTGGTGACGCCGGAAGATTATCTGGGCGACGTCATCGGTGATCTGAACAGCCGGCGCGGCCAGATTCAGGGCACCGACAGCCGCGGCAACGCGCAGTCTGTCGAGGCGCTGGTCCCGCTCGCCAACATGTTCGGCTATGTGAACCAGCTGCGGTCCTTCACCCAGGGCCGTGCGCAGTACACGATGCAGTTCTCGCACTATGACGAAGTGCCGCAGAACGTCGCCGACGAAGTGAAGGCGAAGCTAGCCTAAACGGAAAACAGTCGCTATGGGGCCGCCTTCTCGCGTGCCCCGTGGCGGCCGGGAAAACTGATTCACGAAGGTAGGAAAACAATGGCAAAGGCAAAATTCGAGCGGACGAAGCCGCACGTGAACATCGGCACCATCGGTCACGTCGACCATGGCAAGACCTCGCTGACTGCGGCGATCACCAAGGTGCTGGCCGAAACCGGCGGCGCGACGTTCGTCGACTACGCCAATATCGACAAGGCGCCGGAAGAGCGCGAGCGCGGCATCACCATCTCGACCGCGCACGTCGAGTATGAGACCGCGGCGCGCCACTATGCGCACGTCGATTGCCCGGGCCACGCCGACTATGTG
>JAFEEY010000146.1 GCA_018240865.1 Pseudomonadota bacterium
GATGTTGCGCGGGCCGGACCACATCGCGATCCTGAGCGTCATGCCAGCTCCTTCTCGATCCGGGCGAGATAGAGTTGCTGCAACCGCTCGACCATAGGCCCGCGCGCGGTGCCGATCACCCGGCCATCGACATTGCCGACCGGGGCAAGCCCGGCGAAAGTGCCTGTGGTGAAGGCTTCGTCCGCGCCATAAACGTCGGTCAGCGAGAAATTCCGCTCATAGGTCGGGATGCCCGCCTCGCGCGCGACTTCGATCACGATCCGCCGCGTGATGCCGTCCAGGCAATAATCACCGCTGGAGGTCCAGACCTCGCCACCGCGCACGATGAAGAAATGGGTCGAGTTGCAGGTCGCGACGAAACCGTGCGGATCGAGCATCAGCGCTTCGTCCGCCCCGGCCTGCGCTGCCTGGATGCAGGCGGTGATGCAGTTGAGCTTGGAGTGCGAGTTGAGCTTGGGATCCTGCACGTCCGGATAACCGCGGCGGACATGGACGGTGAACAGATTGAGCATCCGCGTCGCCGTTTCCGGCGCCGGCGCTTTCCATTCGGGAATGATGACGATCGTCGCGGGGGAGATCACGACGCGCGGATCCTGATACGGCGTCGAGCGGACGCCGCGCGTCACCATCAGCCGGATATGGATGCCGTTGCCGTCCATGCCGTTCGCGTCCAGCACACCCCGCAGCCGCGCGGCCAGATCATCGCGCGAAATGCCGATGTCCATCGCGATCGCCTTCGCGCCTTGCCACAGCCGGTCGAAATGACGATCGAGGAACGCAATTCTGCCGCGATGGACGCGCAGGCCTTCCCACACGCCGTCGCCCAGCATGAAGCCGGAATCGAACACGGAGACCTTGGCCTCGGCGCGTGGGTAGAGCGTGCCGTCGATGTCGATCCGGATCGTTTCGTTGCGCGGATCGGGCGTGAAAACATGCGTGCCCGTGGCGTGTTCGATCATCTGCGTCTCCCTTTGTCGAAAGGGTTTAGCAGCCTGTCAGGATTCGGCGAGCCCGCGTTGTGGCGGGGCGTCGCGCTTGCTAGCGCAGCCGTCATGAAGGCTGTTCTCTACGAGGATTTCGGCGCGCCGCCGCGCGTCGTGACCCTGCCCGATCCGAGCCCGAGCCCAGATGGCGTTGTCGTGCGAGTAGAGGCGTCAGGCCTGTGCCGCAGCGACTGGCATGGCTGGATGGGGCACGACCCCGACATCACGCCGCCGCACGTGCCGGGCCATGAGCTCGCAGGCGTGATCGAGGCGGTGGGCGCGAATGTCCGGCACTGGCGCATCGGCGACCGGGTGACAGTGCCCTTCGTCGCCGGCTGTGGCGGGTGCGGCGAATGCGCGAGCGGTAACCAGCAGATCTGCCCGAACCAGTTTCAGCCCGGCTTCACCGGCTGGGGCTCGTTCGCGGAATATGTCGCGCTCGATTACGCAGACACCAATCTGGTGAGACTGCCCGATGCGATCGCATCGGACGCCGCCGCGAGCCTTGGCTGCCGCTTCGCCACCTCGTTCCGTGTGGTGGTTGACCAAGGGCGGGTCAAGGCCGGCGAATGGCTCGCCGTGCACGGTTGCGGCGGTGTCGGCCTGTCCGCGATCGCGATCGGGCATGCGCTCGGCGCGCGCGTGATCGCTGTCGATATCCACGACGACAAGCTGGATTTGGCGCGCTCGCTCGGTGCCGAGGTCGCGATCCGGGGCGGCGACGTGCCGGGCGAGATCGCAGACGTCACAAACGGGGGCGCCCATGTTTCGATCGACGCGCTCGGCCATCGCGAAACCTGCCGCAACTCGATCCTGTCGCTGCGCCGGCGCGGGCGGCACGTGCAGGTCGGGCTGCTCGCTGGCGACCAGGCCGATCCGCCGCTGCCGATGAGCCGCGTGATCGGCTGGGAGCTGGCGCTGCTCGGCAGCCACGGCCTGCAGGCGCACCGCTATAGCGAAATGCTGGGCCTGATCCTGTCAGGCAAGGTCGATCCGGAGCGATTGATCAGCCGCCGCATCGGTCTCGCGGACGCTCCTGTGGCGTTGATGGACCTGCCGAGCTCTTCGGAGGCCGGCGTTACCGTCATCACCGAATTCGTCTGAGGAGGGCGGTTCAGTCCTGCCCGAGCGCCGCGCGGACGCGGTCGCGCACCGCCTCGATGCGATCGGCGGCTTCGGTGAAGGTCTCGACCTCGGCGCGACGGTTGTTGCCGCGCGCTTCCTTGGCGGATTCGCGATAACCTTCCAGATCGGCATCGAGCGCGTCGATCAGGATCTCGGCTTCGTCCTCGGTGAATGCGAGTTTGATCGTGTTGGCCATGTTGGCGCTCCTATCGGCGCTGCACCCCGCGCGCAACATTTGCGAGGCGTCCGAAATCCCGCCATGATCGTTCCGGGGTGGCCGATACGAGGGAAGCGCCATGTGTGACGAACTGACCGCCGCCGACAATGTCGAGCATCTGACCGCCTTGATGACCCGGCGCGGTTTTGGCGCCGCGACCGCCGCTCTGGGCGTCGCCGCGTTGCTGCCCAGCCCGGCGGACGCCGCCCCGCTTCGTGGGCGTGACGTTTCGATCAAGACGCCTGAGGGCAGTTGCGACGCCTATTTCGTCGCGCCGGCGGTCGGCAAGCACCCTGGGGTCGTCGTGTGGCCCGACATTTTCGGCCTGCGTCCCGCCTTCCGCAAAATGGCCGATCGCCTGGCCCAGTCGGGTTATGCTGTGTTGACCGTCAATCAATTCTACCGTTCGACCAAAGCGCCGTTCGTGTCGCAGGGCCAGGGCTTCGACGATGCGTTTCAGGCCCGGGTCAAGCCGTGGCGTGAGGCGCTGTCGCCGGATGCGGCAACGCGCGACGCCAAAGCCTTCATCGCCTGGCTCGACGCGCAAGCGCAGGTGGATAGCAAGCGCGGCATCGGCAGCACCGGCTATTGCATGGGCGGCCCGCTGGTCATGCTCACGGCTGCCGCGTCGCCGGCGCGGGTGCGGGCGGGGGCGACTTTCCACGGTGGCGGCCTCGCGACCGATGCGATGCTCGGGCTGATCCCGAAGATGAAAGCGCGCTGGCTGATCGCGATCGCCGAGAATGACGATGCGCGCGCCCCTGCGGACAAGGCCAAATTGCGCGCGGCGTTCGATGCGAGCCATCAACCGGCTGAGATCGAGGTATATAAAGGCACCAAGCACGGCTGGTGCCCGCCCGACAGCCCCGTCTACGATCAGGCGCAGGCCGAGCATGCCTGGGCGCGATTGCTGGCGCTGTTCGGCAAGGCGCTCGCTTAGAGCAATGCGGAATTTTAGTGCCGCGTCGCATGGCAATACGAGGCTGTGCCGCTAATCGAACCCGCTTTTGCGCTTCCCTGGAAACAGTTTGATCTCATCCGCCGCCTTGTTGGCGGGGCAAACTCCTGAATATCGTCTGGCCGACTGCCATTGGCGGCAGGAGCGACTGCGAAAAATCGCAGCGATGGTTGGGGATCAGTCGCACGCCATGCGGCTGGACCGTCCCGGTGGGACAGAGGGAGGGGCTATGAACGGTCGCTATCGAAATCACCTGTTCAGCGCTTGCGCCATGGCGGTGGCCTGGGCGTCGCCCGCGATCGCGCAGGAGGCTGGCGCGGCTGCCGACGAGCAAAGCATCGGCGATATCGTCGTCACTGCGCAGCGGCGCGAGGAGCGGCTGATCGACGTTCCGATCTCCGTCTCCGCGATCGGGCAGAAGGGTCTTGAGACGGCTGGCGTCACCAATGTCGGCAACATCGGCACGGTGGTTCCGAACATTCAGATCAACGAGACGGTCGGCAACGTCTGGAGCCCGCTGATCACGATCCGCGGCCTCGCGCCGTCATCCGATACCAGCCTGGGCCGCGACCAGCCGGTCGGCATCTATATCGACGGCGTTCCGGTCTCGAAATCGACCGGCGCGTCCTTCGACACGGTCGATCTCGAGCGTATCGAGGTGCTGCGCGGGCCGCAGGGCACGCTTTACGGCAAGAACACGATCGGCGGCGCGGTCAACATGGTCACGCGCAAGCCGTCCGGCGAATTCGGCGGCCAGCTGGTGCTGGGCGCGGGTGAGCCGGGCCTATTCACGGAGCGGCTGATCGTCGATCTGCCGGCGCTGACGGGCGGCTTCGGAACGATCAAGGCGAAGATCGGCGTATCCGGCAAGCAGGCCGGCAGCTTTTACAAGCAGACCGGCCCTGGCCGCCCGTTCAACCAGGTCGATCAGGCCGCCGGACGTGTCGATCTGGTCTGGGAGCCGACCGACAATCTGTCCGTCGCTTATGCTTACGACATCACCGATTATATCGGCACCGGTGTTCCGCTTCCGATCAGCGCGCCGGGCCTAATTTCGCCGACTGGCTCGCTCAAGGCCTTCTATCCGCTGATCCAGAACGCGATCTTCACGCGCCGGCCGAGGGCTCTCGCGACGGACGCGACCGGCCGGAGCAATTTCTTCGTGAGCGGCCATGCCATCACGACGGCCTGGGATGCGGGCGAGACCGGGCTTGGCGACGTCACGCTCAAATCCATCACTGCCTGGCGCAAGCTGAAGACGCGCAGCAACAGCGATTTCGACGGCACCGCGTCGGACCTGCTGCGCTTCACGCTCGACAATAATTACCGCCAGTTCAGCGAGGAATTCCAGATTCTCGGGACGGCCGAGGATTTCAAATACACGCTCGGCGCTTTCTATCTGCGCGACAGCTATGACGTGTACAATCCGCGCTGGTCGCTGCGCTTCGGCAACAACGGTAAATATGATCTGAGCGACCGCAGCGGCCATAACAGCTCGCTCGCCGGCTATGGCCAGCTCACTTGGACGCCCGGCTTTCTCGATCGCAAGCTGGACCTGACCGTCGGCCTGCGCTGGACCAAGGACAAGAAGAAGACCGAGAATCTGTTCTTCTCGTACAATAATTACGCAACCAACCCGTCGGCGCCCCTGGCGGGCGTGTTCCAGCGGACAGCGACTGGTGCGCCGGTTACGCGCAGCGGCGGCCCCGCGACCGGCGCGCTGCCGGATCGCGGTGGGCCGGGGCCCTATGACCTGATCCCGCTCGAAGCGCAGCGGTCATGGGACCGGTTCACGCCGGAAGCGAACATCACGTTCCATATCCAGCCGCGCTGGACGGTCTATGCCCGCTACGCGACCGGCTTCAAAAGCGGCGGCTTCAACGATGTCGCGGCGACCAACGCCGCATTCCTGACGCCATTCGATCCGGAAAAGCTGCGCTCGTTCGAACTGGGCACGAAAGGCGTGGTGGCGGACGGCCTGCTCAGCTTCAACGCGGCCGTCTATCACAGCATCTACACCGATTTTCAGGCGGGCGTGTTCGTCCCCACCCTGATCACGACCAACATCATCAATGCCGGCAAGGCGACTTTCACCGGCTTCGAGCTCGAAGGGGCGCTGCGGCCGACCCGCAACCTCTCGCTGACGTTCGGCTATGGCTATCTGGATGCCAAATATAAGGATTTCGTCCTGCCGACGGGCGAGGATGTGACCAAGACCTATGTGATCCCGCTCGCGCCCAAGCATAATTACCAGCTGGGTGGGGAATATCGCCTGCCGATCGGCCCGGTCGATCTGGTCACGAACGTCAATTATTCGTGGCGCAGCAGCCAGTGGAGCACGATCGCGCCCGATCCGCTCACCAAACGCATCGCTTATGGCCTGCTCGATGGC
>JAFEEY010000147.1 GCA_018240865.1 Pseudomonadota bacterium
GTAACCTTGCGCAAGGCGTTCGGCTTCGGATCGTCGATCATGGCGATGAACCCGTTCGACGGGCAGACGCTCAGCCTCGCCTTTCCCGCGATCAGCCTGGGGGCGATGCCGGCAGAAAGCGGCGCCGCCGCTGCCGGCCTGAACGATGCCGAACGCGCAAAAGCCTTGGCCGCCCAGACCGGCAGCGCCTGGGCGATGGCGCACAAAATGGCTTACGATGATGTCATCGATCCCCGCGATTTGAGGAACCGGCTGATCGACGGCCTGGATTTGATGGGGGCGCGGCTGAACGGTCCGTTCGCGCCGCGCCCCGGAGGAATTCTGCCCTAGCCTATTCCGCCGCCTGGGCGATCGGCAGCTCCTGCTGCGGCTCGATGCCCTCATCGACAAGGGCCGTGGTCCAGCTCCAGCAGCCCGGCGGCAGCACTTCAGTGATGCCGCATTCCGCGCGGACCTTTTCGATCGGCCAATCGATCCAGTCACGCCACGGCATCATCATCAGCGGCCGCTTCCATTCGCGGCCCTGCTTCGCGCCGACAAACTCGGCCTCGAGCGTCATCTTGAAACCCTCGGGATAATGAAGGCCCGCCTTCATGATGCTCTTCGCTTTCAGATAGGCGCTGACGCGGTTGAAATAGACCGCCAGCTCCGGCCTGAAGTAATTGTAATAGGCATACATATTCGCGTTGAGCAGCGCGATTTCACCGGCATAATTGGTCTCGAAGCCGGTCACCATATGCTCGATGTCGTGGGTGAAGGTGCGTTCCTTCAAGTAGTACGTATAGTCGCTGTCGACCTTCATCCCCTGAAAGAAATAGTCGATCTGGTAGCCGCTGCCGGTCAGGAAATCGTGGATGATATGGCCGAGCGTCCCGGGCTTGCAATGCGCCACGTCCTCGGCCTTGAAGTCCGACTGCATGCGCCGGTCGAGCCAGGCCTTGAATTCGGGGAGTCGTGCTTTCTCTTCCTCGAACAGGCGGAAGATATTGGGCATGTCCTCCAGATTGTGGAGGATCTGCGCGACTTCCGGGATGTAGGCGGTATTGGGCATGTCGGCCCCGTTCCGCCGCAGCATTTCCTGCGCGATCAATCCGCGCAACGGCGCGTCGTTCAGATATTTTGACGAGCTGATCAGCACCGAGCTTTCGGTCGCGTGCTTCACGATCGAGCCGTTGAAATATTCATAGTCGGCCTGGCTGACTTCGACCACGGCATCTCTCCTAAAAACAAGGCGCCCGCGAAGCCGGAGCTTCGCGGGCATATCCATTATTCAGCGGCGACGGCCAGTTCCGCCGCGGCGGGAGCGGCCGGGGTGATGAACTCGCCCGGCATCGCGCCTGTGAAACGGCCTTCGTAAAAGGTCGGCATACCGTTCACCATCGTCAGCCGCATCGGCGCGGCATCGCGGGTGTAGCGCCAGGTGACGCCGAAATCGCCGGTCGGCACGTCGAAGCGCTTATATTCCTCGCGGCGCTCGATCTCTTTGAGATCGAAGACGGCGATATCGGCGCGCTTGCCGGGCTTGATTTCGCCGCGATCGGTGAAGTTGAAATGCTGCGCCAGCTTGCCGGTCATCACATGGATGGCCTCTTCGATCGTCACCTGGCCTTCGTCGCGGCAATATTTGGTGAGCAGCAGAATATTCTCGCCGCCGCCGCAGAACATCTGGCCATGCGCCGGCGCGTCGGAAATGTTGCCGACGGTCTGCGGATGCTTCAGCAACTCGACGGTCAGATCCTCCATTTTCGGGAAGGGCGCCATGTGGACGGTCGAACGCACGCCGTTGGCGATGATCCATTCCGCCATCGCGTCGGACGGATGGAGGCCCAGGCTGTCGGCATGCTCCTTCAGCGTCAGGTTGATCGGGCCCATGCCGTTGTCGGAGTTGCGCAGGTGCAGCCGGTGCGGGTTCGACATCGGCGCGTGCGGCCAGGTCTTGGTGTCCCAGCTCTCGCGCGCCCGCGCCCGCCAGTCGGGATCCTTCAGCAGCTTGAGCTTCTCTTCCTCGGTCTCGGCCAGCACGACTTCGTGCCAGACATAGTCGTTCGACTGGGCGAAGATCAGCGAGCGGGTCAGCGACAGCGTATTGGTCGGCGACACATGAGAATAGCCGGGCCAGATGTCGTAACCCTCAGCCTGTGCCTTTTCGACCAGCGGCTTCATGATCTCCAGCGCCGGCTTCTGGAACTCGAGCGTCGGAATCGCGCCGGCGATCTGCACGCGGACCCGCTTTCCTTCGAGCAAGCGCACAAGCCGCTCGACGCTCGCAGGCGCGGTCATGCGCATGAACGTGTCGACGATCACCTGCATCGAGCGACCCGGATAACGCTCCAGCACCTCGATCAGTGCCGCGAACTCGGCGTCGTCGGCGATCTGCGTCGGCACCGGCCGATCCTGCCCATCATGGTCGAGCAGGTTCGACGACAGGCCGATCGCGCCAGCTTCAAGAGCGTCCTCGAGATGGTCGGCCATCGCCTTGATTTCTTCAGGCGTGGCGACGCGGGTCCAGGCATCCATGCCCATTACGGCAAGGCGGATCGCGAGGTGGCCGGTGAAGCCGCTATAATTGGCGGGCACCTTCAGGCGGCTGGTCACCGACTTCATATATTCGGACCATTTCCGCCAATCCCATGGCAGGTTCTGAACAAATGGTCCTTCGGGAATATCCTCAAAGAAGGAGAAGATCTTGATCATCTCCATCCTAACCTCAGGATCGTCGGACACCGGGGCGGCGGTGAAACCGCAATTGCCCATCACGATCGTCGTCGCGCCATAGCCGGGCATCGGATCAAGATCCGGCTGCCACCACATCGTCGCATCGAAATGGGTGTGGCTTTCGATGAAGCCGGGAGTCACGTAGCATCCAGCGGCGTCGATCACCCGCTCCCCGTTTTGCGGTTCGAGGCCGGGCGCGACTTCCGCGATGATCTTGTCCCGTACCCGAACATCGGCCGGAAACGCCTTCGCGCCCGTGCCATCCACGACAGTGCCGCCCTTGATCAAAATCGAGGCCATTGCCTTGCTCCTCTCCGTCCGCCCGGCCAGCGCCGGGACTCGTGTCTTTACCTCGCGAGTATGATGCACCGGGCCGGAGTTGGCCAAGTTTGACAAGCAGGAATAGATCATAAAGAATATGATTATGGATCATTTGACGATCCGATTTTCATGAAAGCCGAGAGTCAGCGGGCACTGCTGCTGGCGGCGCTCCGCCGTCACCTGCGCGCTGCGGGGTGGTCCGTGCGCCGCGTCGCCGAGGCGCTTTCGACAAGCCAACCGACCGTCAAACGCTGGCTCGCCGGGCGGGCGCTGACGGTCGATCGGTTGGAGGCCCTGGCCGGTCTTTGCGACCTAACCCTCGCCGAACTTGTCCGCGAAAGCGACGTGCCGCCGCCGCATCTCGCGAACGAGCTGACGCTGGCGCAGGAACAGGCGCTAAGCGAGGATGGTCTGCTTTCCTTCCTGTTCATCGCCATTCTGGGCGGCGAGCAATGGCAGGAGCTGGAGCATGATTTCGGCATTCCGGCGTCCGTGATCGAAGCGTCGCTCGACCGGCTCTACAAGCTGGCGCTGATCGACCGCTTGCCGAGCGGGCGCGTGCGCAGCCGTGTCAATCCGAACATCATCTGGCGCAAGGCCCCGATGCGCCGTCAGTTCGAAATGCAGATGAAGCGGCAGTTCATCGACATGGATTTCGCCGCGGCTGACTCGGTCTATGCCTCGACGGTCTTCAAATTGTCGGATGCCGGCGCCGCGCGCATGGCTGAACTGATCGAGCATCATCGCCGGGAATTGGCCGCGCTCGCCGACGCCGACCGCGCGGAAACGCTCCTCCCCCGCAGCTGGTATGCGGTGCTGACTGCCGCTCGGCCGCTGGACGGCAGCGGTTTCCGCGAGCTGGCGCGGCACAGGCCTACGCGCCAGGGATAGGCCGCTCCTCAACGACGTTAAGGCCATAGCCTTCGAGCCCGACAATGTTCCGGTGCGACCCGGTCAGCAGGATCATGTCGTGAACGCGAAGGTCGGCGAGAATCTGCGCGCCGATGCCGTAGTCGCGCAGCTCGTCGCCCGTCGGCTGCGCCCCGGCATGCAGCCGCATCTGGTTCAGCAGATAGTCTTTCCGGACCGGGTTCAGCACCACGATCACGCCCGCGCCTTCCTTGCCGATCGCGGCCATGGACCGGTGGAGAAGGGTCGCGCGATCCCCCGCTTCGGACAGCATGTCGCTGAACACGGAGAAAGCGTGCATGCGCACGAGCGTCGGTTGGTCCGGGCGGATCGAGCCTTTGACGAGGACAAGATTCTCGGTCTGCTCGATCTTGTTGAAATAGGTTTTGGCGATCCATTCGCCGCCGAAATTGCTGGTGACCCGCGTTTCAGCGACGCATTCCACGAAGTGATCATTCCGCCGTCTATAGGCGATGAGGTCGCGGATGGTGCCG
>JAFEEY010000014.1 GCA_018240865.1 Pseudomonadota bacterium
CAGTTTACTTAACCCCTGAACTCTAGACTTCGGGAAACCTAATTAGGGGTTAAGTAAACCGTCACCGTAATAGCGTCACCGTAATAGCACCGAAACCCCGTGGCACCGTAACCCTAACCCCGATGTAGGACAGCGAAATCGGACAGCTATTTAGGGGTTATTGCACGTAACCCCCGTAACCCCCCGTAACCCACCACCCGTGTCACCGTAACCCTCTGCGGCAACAAATCAGCTAATAAGCCATGGCTCACCCACGGCGCGCCTGCGAGCGGTTCGTCCCATCCCCAAACCAGCAATTTCAATGAGGCTCGGATCGAGATTTAAAATTGTATCGAGTCTCACAAGTTGCATACGATCCATTGAGTAATCGCCATTGCCTGAATGGAATTGCCACAGACTTCCGCCTTCCTCGTCGTCTTCGTGCGACACCTCCATGATCGGCAGCCTATCTTGAGTTACATAGGTTGACGTAACCACCATTGTATCATCGGAAATATTGAACGGCATAATCAGTTATTCCATTTCGCTCTATTGTTAGCGCGCGTTCTCAATTCGAGATTGGTGATCGTTCTTGTCCCGCCCTTGTCAACTGGAATGATGTGATCAACCTGAACCTCATTCGCAGGAGGCGTTACCCCGCGTTGCGACTTTACAGAGGGTACCATAATTTCGCCAGTCACGTCGTCACGTAGCACACCTCCGTTTGCCTCCATATTCAGGCGTTTCATTTCGGCCACCATCCTCGGAGTGGGTTTGGTGCTGGCTGTCAAATTTGGAGGGTCAGCAATAACTGAATAATCTGGCTTAACGAAGGGATTACGGGATTACGGTGACAGTTTACTTAATCCCTAAACTCCTCGCCCCGCCCCTTGGGGCCTCGCTTCTTCGGTCTCAACGGCAAGCCTGTCCGCGCCTCCACGTCTTCCAGCCATTCGGGCGAGCCGACCGGGCGGCCGATGCTTTCGGCCTTGCGCAACGCGGCGTAGGTGAAGGCCTCATCGAACGCTTCGTCCAGGAACGCGGAGAAGTCGCCCACCCGCTCCAGCGCCGGGGCGACGCTGACGACGCCGTCATCCGCCGCATCGCACAGCGCCGCCGTGCTGGACCAGGGCCAGTCCCGCGCCCGCTCCACCAGCCGGGCCCGGACGGGGTTGAGCGCGACATAACGGAGCGCGCACACCAGATGCGCTTCGTCCATCGCGACCGAACTGAACCGCCCTTGCCACAAATGACCGGTCGTCCGCATCCGTGCATTGATATAGCCGGTATAGCGCCGGTGGAGATCGCCGAAGGTCCGGCGCAGGCCGTCCTCATCCTGGGGCACGAGGACGATGTGCACATGGTTCGGCATCAGGCAGTAGGACCAGATTTCCGTGCGCGCCCGTTCGGCCGCGTCCGCCAGCAGGTCGAGATACAGGTCGTAATCGCCGTCTTCGAAAAAGGTTCGTTCGCGACGGTTGCCGCGCTGGGTCACGTGATGCGGGATACCGGGCAGGACAAAGCGCGGAAGACGGGCCATGCGGCGGGGCTAGGGGAGATTGGGGATTAAGTAAACTGTCACCGAAATAAGGATTGCCTCGCCGGTTCGTTTCGCTAAGCAATTGGTATGAGCTTGCCCGCCATTTTTGATCGCCTGCGGCTGCCGGTCATCGGCTCCCCCATGTTCATCGTGTCCGGTCCGGATCTGGTCATTGCCCAGTGCAAGGCGGGAATCGTCGGCTCCTTCCCGGCGCTGAACGCCCGCCCGCAATCGTTGCTCGACGAATGGCTGCATCGGATCACCGAGGAATTGGCGGCGCACAACCGCGATCATCCGAACCGGCCGGCGGCGCCGTTTGCGGTCAATCAGATCGTCCACAAATCGAACGACCGGCTGGAAGCTGATGTCGAAACCTGCGCCAAATGGCAGGTACCGATCGTCATTACATCGCTCGGCGCGCGCGAAGATCTCAACCATGCGGTGCATAGCTGGGGTGGGATCACGCTGCATGATGTCATCAACGACCGTTTCGCGCGCAAAGCGATCGAGAAAGGTGCGGATGGGCTGATCCCGGTCGCGGCCGGCGCGGGCGGGCATGCGGGTACGATTTCGCCTTTCGCGCTGGTTTCGGAAATCCGCGAATGGTTTGACGGCCCGGTTGCGCTGTCGGGCGCGATCGCCAACGGACACTCGATCCTCGCCGCGCAGGCCATGGGGGCCGACCTCGCCTATATCGGGTCGCCCTTCATCGCCACTGTCGAGGCGAATGCCGACCAGGCTTATAAGGATGGCATCGTCGCAGGCCGCGCCAGCGACATTGTCTATTCCAACCTCTTCACCGGCGTCAGCGGCAATTATCTCCGCCAGTCGATCGAGGCGGCCGGCCTCGACCCGGACAATCTGCCCGAAGGCGATTACAAGACGATGGACTTCGGTGGCGGCGCCAATCAGGCCAAGAAGGCCTGGCGCGATATCTGGGGCTCCGGCCAGGGCATCGGCGCCGTGACCAAGGTTGAAACCATCGCCGACCGTGTCGACCGGCTCGAACGTGAATATCGTGCCGCAAAGGCCGAATTGATCGCAAAGATGAAGTGACGCCTTACAGCGCCCGCTCGAGCCGCCGGATAAGGCTCAGCGCCGGGCTGTCCGCCTCGGGCTTCACCATGTCCTGGTCGATCCTCGCCACGCGCCCGTAAAGATCGACGCTGGCGGCAACGATCTCACGCGCCCGCTCCGGCAATGCCGCGACAGAGTCGCCGTCGCTGTCGATGGCAAGGCCGAGACGACGGGAGTCGGCCGCGCTGCCTTCGTCGGCGATTTCACCCGCTTCAATCGCCTTGCGTGTCAGCAGCCAGGCGATGACGTGCATCAGCCGCGTCGTCACTTTCAGAGACTCACAGGAAAAAGCGACCCGCTCGAAGGGCTGCAGCGTATCGCGCTCGGCCCGACCGAACTCGTCGAAATAACCGCGCGCTTCGTCGGCAAGCAGCATCGCCTCCGTATACAGGCTGGCGACCAGCCGCGAGGTCATCATTTTTCTGGCGTGTTCCAAACCCATGGCCGCTCTTCCCTGCCACCATCGCGCCGCCGCTGGAATGGCGGAACGAGGTAAATCAGGCGATGATGTCGGGGATGAGCTGATCTTCCAGGATCGCGATCTCGTCCTTCAGCCGCAACTTGCGCCGCTTCAGGCGTGCAAGCTGGAGCTGGTCGACATGGCCGGCGGAGAGCAACGCGGAAATGGAATCGTCGAGATCGCGGTGCTCCGTGCGAAGCACCGCCAAACGCTCTGCGATCTCTTCCTCACTGATCCCCATCGCCCGGGCAGACTATGCCCAATCGCCGCGCCGCTCAAGTCGCCTGTCGCGCGCGGCACTGCCGTTCATCGCACAACCCCAAGATAGCGCGAGACAGACTCGGAAAGCTGTGATTTACTCGGCTTCCCATCGGCGAAACGAGAGGAGTCTCACCCAATGGACACTGTGCATCTGGCCGCCCTTGAAGCCAAGCATGCCGGGCTCGAAGCCCGTCTCTGCAACGAACTGCAACGCCCCGCGCCGGATGCCGCCATGCTCGCCAGTCTCAAGAAGCAGAAGCTGAGACTGAAGGACGAAATGGCCCGCGCCTGACAGGCGCCGCGGAGCGACTTGGCGCCGGCTTCGCGGCCGGCGCTCTCCGCTTCCCCCTCAATATTTGAGAAGACGGTTCGGAATCACGATCGGGTTGATAAAGCCGGTCCCGGTTTTGTTCGCGTTACTACCGACGGGCTTGCGGGCTGCTTCGGGATCGATGTCCTTGTCGAAACGGATTCCGTAACGCCGGCTATCGACCCAGGCGATTTCGCCTTTCACGCGACCGATATTGCGCAGTTCGGCAATGACGCGGTCGCCCACCACCAGTTCCGGTTCCGGCTCATCCGCCAGTTCGACCATCATCCCGCCCGCGGAAAGGTTACGGACGCGCGCAACCAGCGCCGCGTGCGGGCCGCTCTTCAAACTCGTACCGAGGAAGAAGTTCAGCCGCTCGGACGACCGGTCGCACGCTTCGCCTGACTGCATTGTCGCGTCGGATTCGTGCTGCATTGTCATATCCTTGCAGCCGGGTAGCCGAAAAATGGTCGACAAGCGGTAAAGGAGTGTGTGCGGCTATTCGTCGCGTGAAACTTTTTCGTTGCGCTCGTGCCGTTCCTGCGCCTCGACCGTCATTGTCGCGATTGGCCGTGCTTCAAGCCGAGCGAGCGAAATCGGCTCCCCGCTCACTTCGCAATAGCCATATTCGCCTTCCTCGATCCGGCGCAGCGCGGCGTCGATCTTGGAAATCAGCTTGCGCTGCCGGTCGCGGGTGCGCAGCTCGATGCCCCAGTCGGTTTCGCTGGACGCGCGATCCGTCACGTCGGGCTCACGCAGCGATTCCGTCTGCAGATGGGCGAGCGTGTCCTGCGCTTCACGCAGGATCTGGTCCTTCCAGTCAATCAGCTTGCGGCGGAAATATTCGAGCTGCCGCGCATTCATGAACGGTTCGTCGGCACTCGGCCGATAATCGTCGTCATTGACAGGTGTCGGCAGAGTGCCGGCCCCTTCCACGCTACTCAACGCCGTTGCCATAATCGTCTCCGCTCCAACCGTCGCGGCCCAACTATGCTGCAGGGTCCGCGCCCCTTTTGCCCGGGCGGGCTATAATCTCGCGCAACACCCGGCACAAGCGGCGGAATCGGAAGCAACTTTCATTTCGTCGCATCCTGTCCCGCCTTGGCGCAAATTGCTGTGGATCAAGTTGGAGCGGGCATGGACGCGCTCAGGTGCCGGCGATGATCTTTTCGATTTCATCGACCGGATGATTGGTCAGATCCTTCGCGATCTCGCCGACCAACCGTTTTTGAACTTCGGTATGATAATGCTTGCGCAGTTCGCCGAGCGTCGCGGCCGGCGCCACGATCAGCAATTTCTCATACTCGTTCGCGAGCGCGCGGCGCTTCAGCATATCTGCGGCTTCGGCGGCGAAGCGCTGTTCTTCGATCGTGTGGAAGTCGGTCGGTTCATAGGCGCTCCGTCCGGCCTTGACTGACATGCCCGACGCACCGGCCGCGCTGCCCGCCGCCGATCGACCCGGCGTATCGGTGCCCTGATCGCGGGTCTTGGCGTCCTCATGCTCCATCGCGCTCACGATTTCTAAATTCGGAAAGGCTTCGTCGCCTTCATTCCGGAAGAACAGCATTTTTTGGCCATCAGCGACCAACACATAGCCGTCGTGCGGGATCTGCATCGCGAAACCTCCTTTGCGTTCGCCCAGATGAACGCGCGCGCCGGGCGGAGGGTTGCGCGCCCTGCCGCGCCTCGCCATAGCCCGCCCACATGCATGACATCCGCCTGATCCGCGACGATCCGAACGCCTTCGATGCCGGCCTGAAGCGCCGCGGGCTCGAGCCGCTGGCGGCCGCGCTTGCCGCCCTCGATGAACGCCGCCGCGCGGCACAGACCGAGCTGCAGACTGCGCTCGCCCGCCGTAACGAAGCGTCCAAGGCGATCGGCCAGGCGAAGGCCCAGAAGCGCGAGGACGAAGCCCAGGCGCTGATGGCCGAAGTCTCGGTATTGAAGGAGCAGGTGCCCCGGCTGGAGGACGCCGCGCGCGAGGCGGACACGGCGCTGGAAGCCAATCTCGCGGTCATCCCCAACCTGCCCGCACCCGACGTGCCGGAAGGGCTGGACGAAGCCGGCAATGTACAGGTCGCGATCTGGGGCGATCCGCCGGAAGGCGACTACGCCGAGCATCCCGATTTCGCCGGCCCGCTGGGTCTTGATTTCGAAAGCGCCGCCGCGATCGCGGGCGCACGTTTCGCCGTTCTCAAGGGCGGTATCGCCCGGCTGCACCGCGCGATCGGCCAGTTCATGCTGGACCGCAACGTCAGCGAATGGGGCTATACCGAGGTCAATCCCCCCGTGCTGGTCCGCGACGAGGCCATGTTCGGCACCACCCAGCTGCCCAAATTCGCCGAGGACAGTTTCCACACGACCGACGGCCGCTGGCTGATCCCGACCGCCGAAGTCAGCCTCACCAACCTGGTCCGTGAGAAGATCCTGGACGAAAAGGAGCTGCCGCTCCGATTCACTGCGCTCACCCAGTGTTTCCGTGCCGAGGCCGGTGCGGCGGGCCGCGACACGCGCGGGCTGATCCGCCAGCACCAGTTCGAGAAAGTCGAGCTGGTCTCGATCGTCGCGCCCGAGGCGGCGGCCGACGAGCATGAGCGGATGACGCGCGCAGCGGAGTCGATCCTGGAGGCGCTGAATCTTCCTTATCGCCGCATGCTGCTGTGCGCTGGCGACATGGGCTTTTCGGCAACCAAGACGTTCGATCTCGAAGTCTGGCTGCCCGGCCAGGCACGCTATCGCGAAATCTCGAGCTGCTCCAACTGCGGGGACTTCCAGGCGCGGCGGATGAACGCCCGCTTCCGCCGAGAAGGCGGCAAGCCGGAGTTCGTGCACACGCTGAACGGCTCGGCACTGGCGGTCGGACGGACGCTGGTCGCCGTGCTGGAAAACTATCAGCAGCGCGACGGCTCGGTCTGCATCCCCGAAGCACTTAAGCCTTATATGGCAGGGCTGGAGGCGCTGACGCCCGCCTGATCGCTGCTCGCGTTAGCCACCGTTTCGTGTTAAGAATGGTTAACACGAGCCACGGGGGGGGGGTGGATCATGAACGTTCAGT
>JAFEEY010000015.1 GCA_018240865.1 Pseudomonadota bacterium
TGGTCGGGGAGAGAGGATTCGAACCTCCGGCCCCTGCCTCCCGAAGACAGTGCTCTACCAGGCTGAGCTACTCCCCGACCGGGAGGGCGCTGGAAGGCGCCCGCGGAGGCAAGACGTGCGCCCATAGCGGGGGGCGGGGCGGCTTTCAAGCGCGGTGTTGCCGCTGCCTTCGCTTAATCGTGCGCGGCGGCGATCATTTCGTCGATCGAGACGAATTTTTCCCGCGGCGCGCCGGTGCGGGCGCGTGCCGCTTCGGCCGCCTCGATCTTCTGCCAGTCGCTGAAGCTGACGACATCGGCGCCGCGCGCGGCCAGTAGGGCATCGAGCCCGGCCGGCCCTGCTTTTCCGCTGCCGTCGCCAGTGTCCGCAGCGACCAGATCGACCACCGCATAGCCGTCCGGCCGGTTGGTGCCGATGGTTCCGGTCGGTCCGCGCCGCGCCCAGCCGACGCAATAGAGGCCGGGCAGGATGCGCCCGTCGCTGTTGGCGAAGCGGCCCCTGCCATGCTCATAGGGCACGCCTTCGATCGGCGGCGTCTGATAGCCGATGCAGCTGATCACCAGGCCGGCGGGCACGACATAGGTTTCGCCCGTCGGCACCGAGCGGAGATCGGCATCGAGCGCGGTGCGTTCCACGATGACCCGCTCCGCTTTCCCGTCTCCCTCGATCGCGACCGGCATCGCGAAGAAATCGAACTCGATCGTGACCGGCTTGCCCGACAGCGGCGTGGCGGCGAACTCGCGCAGATGGCTGACCGATTTGCGCATGCCCGGCTCTAAGAGCGAATCGGCGCCGGCATCGGGAAGGTCGGCCGGATCGACATGCGGCTGCGCACGCTCAAGATGACCGAGTTCGCCAAGCTCTTTCGGCGTCATCGCGATCTGGTGCGGCCCGCGCCGGCCGAGCAAGGTCACCCGCACGATCTGCGACTGGACCAGCGTCTCCAGCGCATGGCCGGCAATGTCGGAGCCGGCGAATTCCTCGCGCGTCTTGGAGAGGATGCGGGCGACGTCCAGCGCGACATTGCCGTTGCCGATTACCACCGCCCCAGGGCCGCCGAGCGGCGGCGCGAGGCCTGAGAAGTCGGGATGGCCATTATACCAGCCGACGAACGCTGCCGACCCGATCACGCCGGGCAGATCGGAGCCGGGGATATCGAGCGGCCGGTCGTGCGGCGCGCCGGTCGCCAGCACCACCGCGTCGTAAAGCGATTGCAGTTCGGGGATCGAAACGTCCTGCCCGACCACGACATTGCCGACAAAGCGGACATTGGGCGACAGCGCCACTTTCTCGTAGCGCCCCGACACCGCCTTGATGGATTGATGATCGGGCGCGACGCCGAAGCGGATCAGGCCGTAAGGCACCGGCAGCCGGTCGATCAGGTCGACGCGCACGCCGTCGCCAAAGGCTTTCAGCGCCGCCTCGGCCGTGTAGAAGCCCGCCGGTCCGGACCCGATCACCGCGACGTGCCGCATCCCGCTCTCCCGCTTTTGGCCGCGATGCTAGCGGGATAGGGGGCAAGCGCAAGAGCTTCTCCGTCGTCCCGATTGCGCCCTTCGTCGCGCCGCTACTGGACAGGCGGCGCGCTGCTGCTAGGCCTTGAGCCGGTGAACCCTTTGGACGCGCTGGCCGCCTATTCCGGCCTCACCATTCCTGATGCGATGGAACGGCTGGCCGTGGCGCTCGGGCTGATCAATATCGTTCTGATCGTCCGGCGGAGCGTGTGGAACTATCCGTTCGGCCTTGCGATGGTCGCCATCTATGCCTGGCTGTTCGTGCAGCCGGACGTTCGGCTGTACAGCGATGCCGGGCTGCAGATTTTTTTCTTCATGGTCCAGCTTTACGGCTGGTGGAATTGGGCCAGATCGGAAATCGCCAGTGGCGAAGTCGCGGTGGAGTTGATGTCGCCGCGGGGCCGTGTCGCCTCGATTGCGGCGATTGCGGTAGCGACGCTTGCCTGGGGCGCGCTAATGCACCGTTTTACAAGCGCGGCGCTGCCCTGGTGGGATGCGTTCATCGCGATGACGAGCGTTGCGGCCCAGATATTGATGGCGCGGCGCTTTGTGGAGAATTGGGTTTTGTGGATTGCTGTGGATGTGGTCGCGATCGGCGTTTACGCGACCAAGGGTTTGGTGTTCACGTCGTGGCTTTATGTTGCGTTCCTGGCGCTCTCGGCCGTCGGGCTGATGAGCTGGCGGACCGCCTCGGTGCGCAGGCCTGAGGCGCTTCCGGCATGACCCGCACCATCTGTTTGCACGGCCCCGAAAGCACCGGAAAATCGACGCTGGGCCCACGTATCGCCGAGGCGTTGGGCGGCCTCTACGTGCCGGAGTTTGGCCGCACCTGGTCGGAGGCCAAGGGGCTGGGCTTCACGATGACCGATCTGATCGCGATCGCCAAAGGCCATATGGCCGATACCCGCGCCGCGCTGAACAAGCGGCCGCCCTGGGTGATCCTCGACACGGATCCGCTGATGACGGCGGTGTGGGCGGATATGTTGTTCGGAGAACGTGATCCCTGGTTCGATCGCTTCAACGACACCGCCGATTTCTATCTGATGTTCGATGTCGATCTGCCCTGGGTGCCGGACGGCACGCGCATGTTCGGCAGGGAAGATTTGCGCGAGCGCTTTTTCGAGCTGTCGCGCGCGGAGCTTGAGCGTCGCAACGTCCCCTGGGCGCTGGTCGGCGGGCGGGGCGAGGATCGCTTCGAGAATTCGATGAAAGCGATCAGGGAAGCAGCCGATCAGGGCTGCTTCCCCGAAACCGTTTAGCGCGCCTGCGGAGCGGCAGCCGCGGCGTTGGCCGGGAGGCCGCCCAGCTGCGTCACCAGCTTGGTATAGGCGTCCAGATAAGCGAGCACGATGACCTGGCCGATCGCGGTGTCCTGATAGCCGCCGCCACCGGCCGCCGCGAAACCGCCCCACCAGCCGGCCCCGCCGCCCGCGCCGAAGCTCAGGTCCGACTTGCGGGCATAGCCCTGGGTCAGCGCCTCTTCCTCGGTCGTGCGCGCGTTGACGATCGACAGCGTCACGTTCGCTTCGCTCTTCTTGACCGAGATGCCGCCCAGGAGCGCGCCGAATGTACGGCCGCCCAGGAAGCCGCCCAGCGCCCCGCCCAGGGCGTTGCCGCCCGAATTCTTGTTCGAGCTGACGATATCGGGCTGCAGATAATAGTCCGCCGTCTTCACCTGGCCGCGGCCGAGGTTGGAGCCGGCCTGCAGCTCGCCCGAATCGGCCATCGCGCGCTCAAGATTGCGGCTGGCCATGGCCCGTCCGCGATTGACGATGGTGAAGCAGCCCGATTGCTGTACGAACACCTTCAGGATCGCCTCCGGGCTGCCCAGGTTCAGTTCGCGCCACCATTGATTGTCGGGCTCGACGATCGCGACGGTGCCGAGCTTGCGGGTGCAGACCGGGATCTGGCGCTCGCCTTTCTCCTGGTCACGGCGGCCGGATGATGCCCCCTTGGTGGTGCCGTCCTTATAGGTCTTGCCCGAAGACGACGTCGCCGTCTGCGCATAAGCCGGCGTGGCGGCCAGAACCGCCGCGGCGGCGAAGATCGAAACGAGATTGCGCACTTTAATTGCCTCCCTAAACCCAGGCGCGAAAAACTTGGTTCGGCAGCGCCTTAGTGCTGCCCAAGTCAATTTTGTGTGACTTCAGTCACATCTTTGCGATGTGCGACCCCGTTTGGTCGACAATAATGCAGACGCGCGCGGATTGCGACGGTTTTTGGCATGGCGCAAAGACCCTGCTAGGGGCCGCGCGATGACTCCGCTCGACAAGATCCGTAACTTTTCCATCATTGCCCATATCGACCATGGCAAGTCGACGCTGGCCGACCGGCTGATCCAGCGGACAGGGGGCCTGACCGACCGCGAAATGTCCAGCCAAGTCCTTGATAATATGGACATTGAGAAGGAACGCGGGATCACGATCAAGGCGCAGACCGTGCGCCTGGACTGGCAGGGCTACACGCTCAACCTGATGGACACGCCGGGCCATGTCGACTTCGCCTATGAAGTCTCCCGCTCCCTCGCCGCGTGCGAAGGCGCGCTGCTGGTGGTGGACGCGGCGCAGGGCGTCGAGGCGCAGACGCTCGCCAACGTCTATCAGTCGATCGAGCATGATCATGAGATCGTGCCCGTCATCAACAAGATCGACCTGCCCGCGGCCGAGCCCGAAAAGGTCCGTGCCGAGATCGAGGAAGTGATCGGCCTCGACGCTTCCGAAGCGGTGCTGGCCAGCGCCAAGTCCGGCATCGGCATCGACGAAGTGCTTGACGCGATCGTGAAGAAGATCCCGCCCCCCAAGGGCGACCCCGCCGCGCCCTTAAAGGCGATGCTCGTCGACAGCTGGTACGACCCCTATCTGGGCGTCGTCATTCTTGTCCGCGTCATCGACGGCGTGCTGAAAAAGGGCCAGCAGATCAAGTTCATGCAGGCCGGCACCACGCACCTGATCGACCGCGTCGGCGTGTTCCGTCCCAAGATCGAGAACCTGCCCGAGCTCGGCCCCGGCGAAGTCGGCTTCATCACCGCGCAGATCAAGGACGTGGCCCAGGCGCGGGTCGGCGACACGCTGACCGACGCCAAGCGCCCCGCCGCGGAAGCGCTGCCCGGCTTCAAGGAAGTGCAGCCGGTCGTGTTCTGCGGCCTCTTCCCGACCGACGCCAATGATTTCGAGAAGCTCCGCGAATCGATCTCCAAGCTGCGCCTGAACGACGCCTCGTTCAGCTTCGAGATGGAGACCAGCGCCGCCCTGGGCTTCGGCTTCCGCTGCGGGTTCCTGGGCCTCCTCCACCTGGAGATCATCCAGGAGCGGCTGACCCGCGAATACGATCTCGACCTGATCACGACCGCCCCGAGCGTCGTCTATCGCCTCCTGCTCAGCCGCTCGGCCGGCGAGGCGGAAGCGCGCACGACCGAACTCCACAACCCCGCCGACATGCCGGACCCGAACAAGATCGACCAGATCGAGGAGCCGTGGATCGAAGCGACCATCTATGTGCCCGACGAATATCTGGGCGCGATCCTGAAGCTCTGTCAGGACCGGCGCGGCATCCAGAAGAACCTCACCTATGTCGGCGGCCGCGCCCAGCTGACCTATGAGCTGCCCCTGAACGAAGTCGTGTTCGACTTTTACGACCGGCTGAAGAGCATCAGCCGCGGCTATGCGAGCTTCGACTATCACCAGATCGGCTATCGCGAAGGCGATCTCGTCAAGATGAGCATCCTGGTGAACAACGAGCCGGTCGATGCGCTCTCGATGATCGTCCACCGCTCAACGGCGGAAACGCGCGGCCGCGGCATGTGCGAACGGCTGAAGGATCTGATCCCCCGTCACCTGTTCAAAATCCCGATCCAGGCCGCGATCGGCGGCAAGGTGATCGCCCGCGAAACCATCGCCGCGCTCAGGAAGGACGTGACCGCCAAATGCTATGGCGGCGACATCAGCCGTAAGAGGAAGCTGCTGGACAAGCAGAAAGAGGGCAAGAAGCGGATGCGGGAATATGGATCGGTGCAGATCCCGCAGGAAGCGTTCATCGCGGCGCTGCGGATGGGGGATGAAGGCTGAGGGCCGGTTCCGACGACTGCGCTCCGAACGCCAAGGTCAGGCCCTTACGGCGCGACGCGATCCGCCGATAGCGGGGTTCGCCGCCGCTGCAAATATGGCGATGCGAACAGGTACAGCCCGCTTGCCAGCAGCAGGATGAGCGGCACCAGCGCCAGCAGGCCGACCCAGGCCGGCGGCTGGCCCTGGGTCATCGCCAGGCTGTAAATGATCACGCCCGCTGTGAAGGCCATGGAGAGCCAGCGATGGCTCTGCCGAATCCATTTGCTCATCGAACCCCTCCTCAAATCAGTCGATCCGCGCCAGCAGCGCGTCGAGATTGCCGAAGAATTTCGCCCAGCCAAATTTGGCGCCCTGGAAGGCCTGTTCCTGATCCGGACGGAAGCCGGCCTGGTCCATCCTGAGGCGCGTGCCGCCGGCGATCGGCGTCAGTGTCCAGGTGACGATGCTCTCCAGTCCCATTGCGTCCCAGCGGTACGACAGCGACCGTTCCGGCTCGATCGCCAGCACTTCACCGTCAACCGAGCCCCAGTCGCCGCGGAATTCGAAGCGCTGGCCGAGCTTTGCCGCAAAGTCGGTCTTCATCAGCCAAGCCTCTATGAAATGCGGCAATGTCAGCGCGCGCCACACTTTCTCCGGCGGGTGCGGCAGGTCGCGTTCGACCGAGACTGTGCGCACGGCTTCGGTTGCGATCATTGATCCATCCTTTTCAGCAAATCCTCGAGATCGTCGAATCTGTGTTCCCAGAAGGCGGCCATCTCCGCCGTCCAGTCCTTGAGCGGCTGCAGCGCCTTGGGCCGCGCGCTGTAGTGGGTTTGGCGGCCGTGCGGCCGGTCCTGCACCAGCCCCGCCAGCTTCAGCTGGGCCAGATGCTTGGAGACGGCCGGTTGCGACACGCCCGCCTGCGCGGTCAGCGCGGCGACGCTCTGCTCGCCATCCCGGCACAGCCGTTCGAACAAGGCGCGCCGCGTCGGGTCGGCCAAAGTTCGAAACAGGATGTCTGTCGAATACTGCATTAAACTCATAACTCGTTGGCTATGAGTTATCCGATAACCCGTCAGTTATGAGTCGTCAAGCGCCCGCGTCAGCGGCGCTTGCGCGGCGGTGGGGGTGGCGGTGGGCGCAGGCGGCAGGCCTGCTCCATCACCGTCTCGCCGGAGGTGCCGGGGGTCGGCGATCCCATGCGCTGGAAAGCGAGATCCTCGCCGTCGCGCTGATCGTTGATGACCTGGCCGCCGGCGCCCAGCGACACCGTCTCGATCACCGCCGAGGTGCCGGCGCGGCAGTCGATCAACTCCAGATGCCGTTCCTCGACCGTGCCGTCGCGCTTCGGCGGATTGTAGCCGATCCGCCACCAGGCGCGCTGCACCGGCCGCCAGGTGAGCGAGGCGCGGTTGATCTCGATCATGCCGCCGCCGGCGCCCGTGCCGACAGCTGTCCAACGCGGCGCGGGCGTCGAGGGCGCTGCGGACCAGGCGGGGGCGCACGCCAGCGCCGCACCGAGGATCAGGATTTTCTTCACGGCCTACCTCCCTGTTCTGCCGGCACCCTAGGCGCCGCGATCATGCGTCGAAGTGCCTTTCGTCACAATCCTCCCCCGCTATGTCGGCTGCCTGACGGACGCCCGCGGCGCACGGTGCTAAATAAGCGCGTGCTGGGGGCTCGCTTGTCCGAATATAAACTTTACTGCCTGGACCGGAACGGCCGCATCATGCGCCGTCTCGACCTCGAAGCGGGCGACGACGATCGCGCGCTGGCGGCCGCCCGCGATCTCAGCCCCGAGGTCGATCGCGAGCTCTGGTGCGGCACGCGCAAGATCGCGCTTCTGTCCGCCGCGCGGGTCTAGGGGCCGAGGAACTGCTTGACGGTCGCCGGTTCCGGGCGCCCGCCTTTTGCGCGTTCCGCGGCCAGCCGGGCGCCTTCCTTCGCCAACATGTCGAACAATTGCTCGGGTGCGGTGAAGCGCATCCCTGCGACCAGCGCCTCGCCGCCGTCCGCGACGATGATCTCGCGCTGTCCCCCGGCGATCCCGGCGAGGATGCGCCGCGCGCATTCGGCCGGCTCCATGCCGGCGTCGATATTGGGGTCCGATTCGCCGCGGGCAGCGCCGTCCGCCAGCAGCGCGTTCGCCGCGACCTGCGTGCGGACCGATCCCGGCAGCACGGTCGTCACGCGGATGCCGTAAGCGTCCTCGACCTCGGCGCGGAGCGCGTCGAGATAGCCGATCAGCCCGTGCTTCGCCGCGCTGTAGCCCGTGCGCAGCACCGCGCCGATCCGTCCGGCGACCGAGCTGATGCCGATGATATGCCCGGACCTGCGCGCGACCATGGCCGGCAGCACCAGCTGGGTCAGCCAGATCGGCGCCAGCAGATCGGTCTCGATCAGCTTCGTATAGACGTCCGGCCGGGTATCGACGGCGAGGCTGCGCTGGCTGATGCCGGCATTGTTGACCAGCACGTCGACCGGCCCCGCGTCCGCGGCGACGCGGGGAAGCGCCGCCCAGTCGGTCGCCTCGAAGGGCAGGAGATGCGCGGTCGGCTGCACGCGCGCCGCGACCTCTGCCAGCGCCTCGCGGTTGCGGCCGGACAGGATCAGCCGCCCGCCCTCGCGCGCAAAAGCCTCGGCCAGCCCCGCGCCGATCCCGGACGACGCGCCCGTGATCCAGATCGTCTTGCCCTGAAAACTCACCGGTCCCTCCAATAATCGAACGCTTCGCCCTGCAGTTCGCGCACCAATGCCCGTGCCTCAGGCCCCGTCCAGTCGCCTTCGTGCCCGAGCGCGTCGGCGCGCGCCACCCACCAGCCCTGGCCGGGCAGCCCGTCCGATTCGCGGACGACCAGCACGGCGAGCTCGGGCTCGCCGTCAACCGCGCCGGCTTCGTCGATCTTGCCCAGCACCGCGCACAGCGCGCGCATCTTGGGTCGCGTGAAGCGATAGCCGAGCTGCGCCAGCATTTCGGAATAGGAGGCCGCCCGTCCCTCGCGCGCCGCCTCGACCAGCAGTTCTCTCACGCGGCGGATATCGAACATGGATACGTGTCCCTTTCCGGTACGGTCCCTGATTGACACAGCGTTAACCAGACCCTCCGCTCGCCTGGCTGCGGTTCCCCTGCAACATAGCCGATGTCAGTTGCTTACCAGGGGAGTCCATCTATCATGAAGCTCAAGCTTGCGCTCGCCGCCGCCGTCGCGGCGCTGTCGGTTCCGTCCACCGCGGAAGCCGCCTACACCATCACCGGCTATTCGTTCGCGCCGGCCGCCGCGATCACCGGCAACATCCAGTACACGCCGACCAATCTCAGCCTCAATGTCGGCATCGGCCGGCTGAACCTGACCGGCAAGGACCAGAACAATGCCGCCGCGAGCTTCCTGACCTTCTGCGTGGATATCTTCCACACGCTCACGGTTCCGGCCCAGTTCGATTTCGCGCCCGTGTCGACACTGATCCCGGATGCGACCAAGCAGACCCGCCTGCTGACCCTGGTCGGCATGTCGAACCTGTTGATCAACAACGCCGCCAACCCGACCGCGAAGGCGACCACTTCCGCGGCGCTGCAGCTCGCGGCCTGGGAAATCGTCAACGAGAACACGAACAGCTACGGCTTCAACACCGGCACGTTCCGCTCCTCGGGCGGCAACTCGGACGCAGCACGCACGCTCGCCATGACCTATCTGAACAATATCACGTCGGGCAGCTGGCAGGCGCCGACGGGCCAGCTGAAGCTGTTCTATTCGGCCCACAGCCAGAGCCAGGTGCTGAGCGCGGTGCCGGAACCGGCCACCTGGGCGATGATGATCGGCGGCTTCGGCGTCGTCGGCGCCAGCATGCGCCGCAAGCGCGCGGCGGGCACCGTCGTCACGGCGTAATTCGCCGGCGGGGGTGGCGGAACGGCGCGGAAGCCACGGCTTTCCGCGCCGTTTTTCTGCCTTCCACCGGCGGCGTTAGTCGTGCGCGTTCAGCCGCGATGGGATCGCCCGCCGGGGAGGCCGCGCCTCAGAAGCGGTAGCGTTCGTTGCCGACAAAGCCGAGGCGCGTGATGCCGGCCCGCTTCACCGCCGCCAGCACTTCATCGAACCGTTCATAACGGGCGTCGGCGGCGGCTTCGAGCTGCAGCGCCCCTTCCGGATTGGCGGCGAGGGCATCCAGGCGCCCGCGCAGCGCGGCGTCGCCGATCGGCGCGCCGTCCCAGTTCAGCCTGCCGTCCGCAGCGATCGCGAGGCGATGGGTTTCGGGCCGCGCATGCGGTACCGGGCCGCTTTGCGGCAGATCGAGGCCGACCTTGTGGCTCTGCGCAGGTATGGTCAGGATGAACATGATCAGGAGCACCAGCAGCACGTCGATCAGCGGCGTGGTGTTCATCTGCGAAAAGGGCTGCATCTCGGGCGAAGTGACGGTCGAACGGCGCATCGCAATCTCCCTTCATGGGAATGAGATAACATCACATTATTGATGAGGCAGCAAGGCCGTTTCTATGTGGGGCGGTGGCGATTTCTTAACCCTGTCAATGCTAGGCTCGAATCGTGAAGCAGATGACGACCTTCATGATCGCGCTGGCGCTGACCCTGGTCTGCGACCGTTCGTTCAATCATGGCGGCCTTACGCTGAAGCTGTTCGACAGTGCAGGCGGGGTCCGTGATTGGGCAGTGCGCAGCGGGGACGAAGTCGCGACGTCAGTGACCGGGTTCACTCGTTCCTGACGCCTTGGCTTCGGCCGCATTAACGACGATCCGCAGCGCCCGACGCCGGCGCCCTCTCCCATTCGTTCGCCTGCGGCCGGGCCTGTGGAAAACCGCCCAATTCGCTTTCGTTTCGAGGGGCCAGACCCTATATAATCGGCATGGCAACTTCCCCCAATTCGAACAATTACGGCGCTGATTCGATCAAGGTGCTGAAGGGCCTGGACGCGGTGCGCAAGCGGCCGGGCATGTATATCGGCGACACCGATGACGGATCTGGCCTCCACCATATGGTGTTCGAGGTCTCCGACAATGCAATCGACGAAGCGCTGGCCGGGCATTGCGACCTGGTCCTGATCCAGTTGAACCCGGACGGGTCGGTCAGTGTCGAAGATAATGGCCGCGGCATCCCGACCGACATCCATGCCGAGGAAGGCGTGTCGGCGGCCGAAGTCATCATGACCCAGCTGCACGCAGGTGGGAAATTCGAGAACACGTCCGACGACAATGCCTACAAGGTGTCGGGCGGCCTGCACGGCGTCGGCGTATCGGTGGTGAATGCGCTCAGCGAGCATCTCGATCTGACCATCTGGCGCGAAGGTCAGGAGCATTACATGCGTTTCCGCCACGGCGATGCGGAAGCGCCGCTGAAGGTGGTCGGCCCGGCGCCCGAGGGCAAGCGCGGCACGCGGGTGACTTTCCTGCCGTCGCCCGAGACCTTCAAGATCACCGAGTTCGATTTCGAGAAATTGGAGCATCGCTATCGCGAGCTCGCTTTCCTCAATTCGGGCGTGCGGCTGAAGCTGGTCGACGCGCGACATGAAGAGAGGGTGGAGCATGAGCTGTATTACGAAGGCGGCATTGCTGCGTTCGTGAAGTGGCTCGACCGTGCGAAGGCCCCGCTCTTTCCCGATCCCATCGCCATTCACGGCCAGCGCGACAATATCGGCATCGATATCGCGCTGGAATGGAACGACAGCTATTACGAGAATGTCCTCGCCTTCACGAACAACATTCCGCAGCGCGACGGCGGCACGCACATGGCGGCATTCCGCGCGGCGCTGACCCGCACGCTCAACAATTATGCCGAGCGCTCCGGGTTGCTGAAGAAAGAGAAGGTCACGCTCACCGGCGACGACATGCGCGAAGGGCTGACCGCGATCGTGTCGGTCAAGCTGCCCGATCCCAAATTCTCGTCCCAGACCAAGGACAAACTCGTCTCGTCCGAAGTCCGTCAGCCGATGGAACAGCTGATGGCGGACAAGATGGACGAATGGCTGGAAGAAAACCCGCAGCATGCGCGCGCGATCGTCCAGAAGATCATCGACGCCGCAGCAGCCCGCGAGGCGGCCCGCAAGGCGCGCGAGCTGACCCGGCGCAAGGGCGTGATGGACATCGCCTCGTTGCCCGGCAAGCTCGCCGACTGCCAGGAACGCGATCCGGCCAAATGCGAGCTGTTCCTGGTCGAGGGCGACAGCGCCGGCGGCTCGGCCAAGCAGGGCCGCGACCGCAACATCCAGGCGATCCTGCCGCTGAAGGGCAAGATCCTGAACGTCGAGCGCGCGCGCTTCGACCGGATGCTGTCGTCGAAGGAAATCGGCACGCTCATTCAGGCGATGGGCACCGGCATCGGCCGCGACGATTTCAACATCGAGAAGCTCCGGTACCACAAGATCATCATCATGACCGACGCCGATGTGGACGGCGCCCATATCCGCACGCTGCTTTTGACCTTCTTCTACCGGCAGATGCCGGAGATCATTGCGAACGGGCACCTCTACATCGCTCAGCCGCCGCTCTACAAAGTCGCGCGCGGCCGGTCGGAGACGTATCTGAAGGACCAGGCGGCGCTGGACGATTATCTGGTCGGCGCAGGCGTCGAGGCGATGCGGCTGGAAACGGCGGAAGGCGCCCGCTTCGGCGACGACCTCCGTCAGCTGGTCGAGCACGCGCGGCGAATGCGGACGCTGATGGCCTATGTGCCGCGCCGCTACGATCCCGCGATCGTCGAGGCGCTGGCGATCGGCGGCGCGCTGGCGACCGACATGAGCTTCGAGGCGAAAGCGGCGGCGATCGCGCAGGTGGCCGGCTGGCTGAACGCCGGCGACACCGAGGCGCGCTGGTCCGGCCGGGTCGCGGCGGAAGGCGGCTATCATCTCGAGCGGCTGTGGCGCGGGGTGACCGATCATCACATCATCGAGGCGTCGTTCCTGGGCTCGGCCGAGGCGCGCAAGCTGCACGGCCTCGCCACCGAGCAGGCGGAAAGCTATGCGGCGCCGTCGCGGCTGGTGTCGGTCAAGGCCGCCGCTGCCGTCGCCGAAGAAGGCGAGGAGGCGCCCGCCGATCCGAAGGGCGTCGCGGTCAGCCGCCCGTCCGAGCTGCTCGACGCGATCCTGAATGCCGGGCGCAAGGGGCTTTCGGTGCAGCGCTACAAGGGGCTGGGCGAGATGAACGCCGAACAGCTCTGGGAAACCACGCTGGACCCGGATGTCCGCTCGCTGCTGAACGTGGAGATCGCGCAGGCCGACGTCGCCGACGAAATCTTCACCCGGCTGATGGGCGATGTGGTCGAGCCGCGCCGCGAATTCATCCAGGAAAACGCATTGAACGTCGCCAATCTGGATGTCTGACGCAGCGCTCTTAAGGGACCCAATTAGGCCTCCTTTGGCCTCAATTAGACGGTTGTTGGACTCGATTAAGCTGACGGGACTGTCTGCAGTCGGCGCGCAATGACCGGAATCCGCGCGTCCTGCGGGGATTCCCGGCGGGGCTCGACCGGCCAGCCCATTTTGGTCGACCGGCTGGCCGCCCACGGCGCGTGTAGTGACCTGCCTCGTCGGTCCGGACGATCCGCCGACGTCGGCCACAGGTCGCCACAACCGCAACCGTCACCGCTTGGTGATCGATGTCAGCCTTCCGGTCTTGCCGTCCCAGTCGAAGGCGAAGTCGACCTTGTCTCCGACCTTTAGCCCATCGAGCGATCCAGGCCTGCCCGAGAACGTCATCGTCATCGCAGGCCAACCGAGTTCGGTGACCGGTCCGTGCTGCAACGTGACCTCGCCGGACGCTGCATCGAGCTTGGTGACGACCCCGCTGCCATGACCGGACTTGGTCTCGGCCGACATGTTCACCCCCGCCATCGACCCATTGTCGGGTCCGGTCGCCTGCGGCGCCGGCTTGCCGCATCCGGCGATCGCGAGCGGCAGGGCCGCCGCGAGCAACATCCTGTGAGTCATTTGGCTTCTCCTTCGCTGGGACTGGAATGGTGGCCGGATCGCCGCCGCAGCAGCAGGTAAGCCGCGGGGATCACCAGCATCGACAGCAGAGGTGCGGTCAGCATGCCGCCGATCATCGGCGCGGCGATGCGGCTCATAACCTCCGAGCCCGCGCCGGTGCCGAGGATGATAGGAAGCAGGCCGGCGAGGATGACCGCGACTGTCATCGCCTTCGGGCGGACGCGCAGCAGCGCGCCCTCGCGCACCGCCGCCTCGACCTCTGCCCCGTTTGGCGCCGGACCCCGTTCGGCCAGCGCGTGCTTTAGGTAGATCAGCATTACCACGCCGAACTCGGCCGATACGCCGGCGAGCGCGATGAACCCGACCCCGGTCGCGACCGACTGGTTGTAGCCGAGCAGGTAGAGGAGCCACACGCCCCCGGTCAGCGCGAACGGCAGCGTGCCCATGACCAGCGCCGCCTCGTCGAGCCGCCGGAACGTCGCGTAGAGCAGCAGGAAGATGATCAGCAGTGTCGCCGGCACGACGATCTTCAGCCGCTCGACCGCGCGCTGGAGGAACTCGAACTGCCCGGTGTAGCTGACGCTGATCCCGGGCGGCAGCTTCACCTTGGCGCCGATGGCCTGCTGGAGGTTGCCGACGATCGTGGTCAGCGGGGCGCCACGACCATCGACGTAGATCCACGTGACGGGCCGGCCGTTCTCGGTGCGCAGCATCGGCGGGCCGTCGCTGACCGAGATGTCCGCGACGGTGCCGAGCGTCACTTGCTGGAGCGATGGCGTCAGCACCGGCAGGTCGCGCAGGGCGTCGATGTTGTCCCGCATCTCGCGCGGATAGCGCACGCTGATCGGGTAGCGCGCCAGACCCTCGACAGTCTGGCCGACGGTCTCGCCGCCGATCGCGCTCGAGACGACCGACTGGACGTCGGCCACGTTGAGCCCATAGCGCGCCGCCGCCGCGCGGTTGATCGTCACGTCGACGTAGCGGCCGCCGGTCAGCCGCTCGGCCAGCGCCGAACTCACGCCGGGCACGGTCTTCGCCACCTGCTCGATCTTCCGCGCCGTAGTATCGATCTCGGCCAGGTTCGAGCCCGACACCTTGATGCCGATCGGGCTCTTGATGCCCGTCGACAGCATGTCGATGCGGTTGCGGATCGGCGAGATCCAGAAGTTGGCGAGGCCTGGAACCCTTACCGCGTGGTCCAGTTCGTCGATCAGCTTCGCCTGCGTCATGCCGGACCGCCACTGGTCCTTCGGCTTGAACCGGATCGTCGTCTCGAACATCTCGAGCGGCGCGGGATCGGTCGCGGTGTCCGCGCGCCCGGCCTTGCCGAACACGCTCTCGACCTCGGGGACCGTCTTGATCATGCGGTCGGTCAGCTGGAGCAGCTGTCCGGCCTTCGCGGTCGAGATGCCCGGCAGTGCCGACGGCATGTAGAGCAGGTCGCCCTCGTTCATCTGCGGGATGAACTCGCCGCCGAGCTGGCTGATCGGCCAGATGCTGGTGGCGAACACGAGCCCGGCGATGATCAGCGCCTGCTGCGGTCGCGCCAGCACCCAGTCGAGTGCGGGCCGGTAGACGCGGGTGAGCACGCGGTTGATCGGGTTCGCGCTTTCGGATGGAATGCGCCCCCGGATGAGGTAGCCCATCAGCACCGGGATCAGCGTGATGGACAGGATCGCCGCCCCGCCCATGGCGTAGGTCTTGGTGAACGCGAGCGGTGCGAACAGCCTCCCTTCCTGCCCCTGCAGCGAGAAGATCGGCACGAACGAGAAGGTGATGATCAGCAACGAGAGGAAAAGCGCTGGCCCGACCTCGACCGCCGCAGCCGTGATCACGCGCCATCGCTCCGGGCCTGCCAGCGTCCCGTCGGGGTGATCGCGCGTCCAATGTTCGAGGTGCTTGTGCGCGTTCTCGATCATCACCACCGCCGCGTCGACCATCGCACCGATCGCGATGGCGATGCCGCCTAGCGATAGGATGTTGGCGTTGAGGCCCTGGACGCGCATCGCGATGAACGCGGCCAGAATGCCGAGCGGCAGCGTCAGGATCGCGACTAGCGCCGAGCGCGCGTGCCAAAGGAACAGCGCACAGACCAAAGCGACGACGATGAACTCCTCGATCAGCTTGCCGGTAAGGTTGTCGACCGCGCGGTCGATCAGCCCCGAGCGGTCGTAGGTCGTCACGACCTCGACGCCCGGCGGCAGGCTCTTCTTCAACTCATCGAGCCTGGACTTGACGCCCTCGATCACCTCGCGCGCGTTCTTGCCCTGGCGCATCACGATCACGCCGCCGGCGACCTCGCCCTGGCCGTTCAGTTCGGCGACCCCTCGCCGCATGTCGGGTCCGACCTGGACCGTGGCGACGTCGCCGAGCGTCACCGGCGTGCCGCCGACGGTCTTCAGGGGGATCGCGCGGAAGTCGTCGAGCGAGGCGAGGTAGCCGGTCGAGCGGACGATGTATTCGGCCTCGGCCATTTCCAGCACCGAGCCGCCGCTCTCCTGGTTGCCGCGCTTGAGCGCGTCGATCACCGTCTCGTGGGTGATTCCGTATGAAGCGAGCTTCTGCGGATCGAGGACCACCTGATACTGTTTCACCATGCCGCCGATGTTGGCGACCTCGGCGACGCCCGGCACCGTCTTCAGCTCGTAGCGCAGGAACCAGTCCTGGATGCTGCGCAGCTGGGCGAGATCGTGGTGGCCGGTCCTATCAACCAGCGCGTATTCGTAGATCCATCCCACCCCGGTCGCGTCGGGACCGAGTGACGCCTTCGCGCCGTCGGGCAACCGGCTCTGCACCTGGCTCAGATATTCGAGCACGCGGCTGCGTGCCCAGTAGAGATCGGTGCCCTCGTCGAACAGCACGTAGACGAAGCTGTCGCCGACGAACGAATAGCCGCGCACGACGCGGGCGCCGGGCACGGACAGCATCGTCGTCGCGATCGGGTAGGTGACCTGGTCCTCGACGATGCGCGGCGCCTGCCCCGGATACGTCGTGCGGATGATGACCTGCACGTCCGACAGGTCGGGTAGCGCGTCGACCGGCGTCGATCGGACGGCGCCTATGCCGATCGCGACGAGCGCGAGGGCGGCCAGCAGGACGGCGACGCGGAGCCGGACCGACGCCTCGATGATCCGCGCGATCACTTGGCGCCACCCGCGATCGGACGGGCCGCGATGCCGGTCAGACTGGCCTCGCTGTCGAGCAGGAACTGGCCCGAGGCGACCACCTTCTCGCCGGCGGCGAGGCCGGCGAGGATCTCGGTCTGGCCGCCTGCCTCGCGCCCGACCCGGACCTCGGCCGGCCGGAACCTGCCCTTGCCGTCGGCGAGCATCACCAGCGTGCGCCTCCCGGTCCGTATCACCGCTTCGCTCGGGACCAGCAGCGCCGACCTGGACGTATCGCCGAGATGGACCGTCGCGAACATACCGGGCCGCAGGCGCCCGTCGCGGTTGGCCAGTTCGATCCTCACCGTCAGCGTGCGGCTGTCGGCCTGCGCGGTCGGCAGCACCGCGATGACGCGGCCGGTGAAGCGTTCGCCGGGAAACCCCGCGAGTTCCGCGGTCGCCGTCTGGCCGACCCGCACATCGGCTGCGCGCACTTCGGGCACGGCGGCGTTCAGCCAGACCGTGCCGAGCCCGTTGACCTGGGCTAGCGTCTGCCCGGCCGCGAGCGTCGCGCCGGCGCGCGCGTCGAGGGTGCCAATAACCCCGCTGATCGGGCTGCGGATCGTGGTCATGCCGCGTCCGCTGGTCGCGCCGCCGGGTGCGCCGAGCAGCCGAAGGCGCTGCCGGGCGGCCGCGATCAACGCCGGATCGCCGGTCTTCGCGACAGCGGCGTATTCGCCCTGCGCGCCGCCCCATTCGGGGACCAGTACGTCGGCGATCGGTGCGCCGGCGCGGATCACGTCGCCGGGCGCGCGGCCATATACGCGCTGGATGAATCCGGCAGCGCGCGCCTGGATGATGGCGACGTCGCGCTGGTTGAAGTCGATCGCGCCGGTGACATCGAGCGAACCGGCGAGCGTGCCGTTGGTCGCCGTCGCCAGACGGATGCCGAGGCTCTGCATCGACGACGGATCGATCCTGACGCCCGGAACAGCGGACGGGCCGCCGCTGTCGTCGGCGTATTTCGGGATGGTCTTCATGCCCATCGACGACAGCGAGTCCGGGTTGTCGTAGTGCTCGGCCGGCACCATCGGATCATACCAGTAGAGCGGCTTGCGGGCGGCCGGTGCGCCTGCGACTGGCGACGAGCCCTTTGACTCCGCCAGATAATAGCCGCCCGCACCGGCCGCGAGCGCGACGGCGGCGAAGGCGGCGGCGAGCTGCGAACGCTGAAGCGGATTGAGCGTCATCGGTCGGTGCTCCCGAACAGGAGGTTGAGCCGCACGCCATCGGCGGCGACGATGGCTTCCCGGTCGAGCGTGTCCAGCATCGCTTCAGCCAGCGAGGCGTGGGCGTCGACGAGGTCGACGAGGCTGGCCCGGCCGGCGGCGTAGCTCGCCACCTCCAGCGTTACCCGTTCCTGCGCGAGCGGCTGGAGCACATCGCGCGCGCGCATCCATTGGTCGTGGTGCATGACGTGGTCGGCGAGGCCGGCCTCGAGGTCGGCGGTCAGCGCGCGCAAGGCGGCGTCCGCGTCGGCGCGGGCGCTGCCGGCGTCGGCCGCGCGCGCCGCGATCAGCGGGTCCTGCCGGCGCTTCTTGAATAGCGGAAGCCCGATCGTCACGCCTGCCGACACATAGTCCCCGAAGCGCGGGTCACGTCGCTGATAGGATAGGTCGACGCCAAGGTCAGGGCGCCGGTCAGCCTGCGCGAGCCGCAGGTCGGCGTCCGCGCGGCCGGCCTGCGCCGTGAGCAGGGCGAGCGAGGGGTGCCGTTCGAGTCCCGCACGGAGCCTTACCGGATCGACGGTCAGGTCCGGAACCGCACCGGCGATCTCGGGGTCGGCCTCGCCGGTCCAGCGGGTCAGGTCCGCCCTGGCGCGCGCTACCGCCGACAGCAGCTCGTCGCGGCGGTCCTGCAGGCGGGCCAGCGCGGCGCGTCCCGCCAGCGTCTGTGCCGGACGTGCGTTGCCCGACGCCACCGCGCTGGGGGCCGTCCGGACGATGCGGCCGAGCCTGGCGAGCACGTCGTCGAGCGCGGCGAGCCGCCGCTCCGCATAGGCGAGGTTGATCCAGGCGATCGCGGTCTGCACCTCGACCGTGCGGATCTCGACGAGCGTCCCGGCGTCGGCGACCGCGATGTCGGCGTCGGCCCGCCCGCGCTGGGCGCGGCGCTTGGCGAGGTTGGGGATGTCCTGCGATATGCCGATCTTCGCCCAGGTGAAATTATCGCGCGAGGGTTGGAACGCCAGCGGCCCCGATATCGGGAAGCTGTCGATCCCGAGCGCGAGCTTGGGATCGGGTAGCTGGCCGGCGGCGATGCGGGCCGAGCGCGTCGCGTCGGCGCTCAGCGCCTTGGCCTTCACCGAGGGAGCGCCTGCCTTCGCCTTGGCCAGCGCATCGTCGAACGTCAGCGGTCCGGCCAGCGCCGCCGATGGCAGCGCCGCACCGAGCAGCAATATGCATAGTGCCTTCATCACGGTCTCCCGGTGGATGGGAAGCGGACGCGGTCCGTTGCGCGCAGGCGTAGCCGATGGATCGACCACCGGCTGCGCGCCCCTCGTCGATGGCCCGATCAGCCTCTTGGGTCGGCGCGACGCGTCGCGGACATGCCCATGCAGGCGGACGCCTGCGCCTGGGTGCCACGCATCATCGGGCAGTCGCAGCCTGCGGCCATCGGCCGGGCGTCGCCGACCCACACGCGGACCGGCGCACGCGTCGGCGCGCGGGGACCGTAGGATGGCTGGGCTCGCCACTCGAAGTGGCCGGTCTGCGGACTGGGATTGGTGTCGGCGAAGGCCGGAATGGCCGAGGCGGACGAGGCGAGCGCGGCCGCCATCGCGGCGGCGCGGGTATGGGTGTTCATAGTAGTTTCCTTGGTTTTGACGCGTTGGGGCGTCGGACGGACACCCTGCGGCGCGTGCTGAGCACGACGCGGCTGGGCGCATTCCGGCGCCGTTCGGTTCAGCCAAGGAGTGTGGGCGGCTCGGGTTCCGGTGCGGTCGATCTGCCTCGCAGGGCCGGTATGGGCGATGGACGATCCGTGCGCTTGCTCGCGGCGGCGGGCGCGATCGCTGACATTCCGTCAGCGAGTATGAAGCTGACGCCCGAAGCCATCATCGCGATGCATCCGCCCATGCCGCACTTGCACGGCTTGTGCTCCGCATCCTTCGACATCTTGGCCATGCAGTCGGGCATCGCCGCCATGTCGGCCTGCGACATCTTCGCCATGCTCATCGCCGCCATGGGCGGTGTCGCCGCCTGCACTGGACGGCCGGCGAGGCCGACGATCACTCCCAGAAGGAGAAGCAGGGTGGCGATGCGCTTCACGTCTTCATCCTGTGGTGTTGCGGTCGGGCTGTCAATCGGACCATCCCTTGCCATTCGCACGGCGGACCCGACTGGTTACATTCGAGATCCGCGGCAGCGGTGCTTTTCACGGGACTGATGGATCTTAACCCATCACCTCCTCAAGCAGCAGCAATCCCAGGAAGCCGACGAAGAACATCGCGCTGATGAGCGGGCTGTCGGGCTTGGCGTGCGCCTCTACCAGCAGTTCCTCGGTGACCAGGTAGAGTAGCGCGATCAGTCCGAAGCTGAGGAACCCGGCTATCACCGCGGGCGGGAAGCCGGCGACGGGCGTCGCCAGCAGCACGCCGACCGGCAGCAGCAGCCCGAGCCCTGCGGTGGTGGCCACGATCCTGACCTTGGACCGGACCGTGTCCCCCAGCTCCTCGGTTACGGTGACGCCGAGGAACAGCACCTCGAGCGTCAGCGCTACCGTCAGCAGGATGCCGGCCTTTGCTCCGGCGATGAACGCCAGCCCGAGCACCAGACCGTCGATCAGGATGTCGGTGCCGACCGCGCCGAGCATCCCGAGCGGGCCCTCGAAGCGGCCCTCGAGCGACTTCAGCGACAGCATCGCGACCACGCCCGCGGCACCGCCGATCAGCGTTGCGGCCGCCGACCCGCCATGGACGACTTGCGGCAGGATCTCGGCCGCCGCGGCGGCGAAGACGACGCCCGCAGCGAGATGCTGGATCGCACTGGACAGCTTCGGACCCGGCGGCCGCAGCACCGCGACGACCGCGCCCGCCAGGACGGCGAGCAGGGGGAACACCGTGTATGTCAGTGCCAGCATCGTGGATTCCCTCTTGGATCGATCGTGCGACTGCGGATGTGCGCCGGTCTTGGCCATCCGTCCACGGCGGGGCTGCCGGTTCCCGTCACGCTCCGTCCTTCCGTCCGGTCCGCTGCGATGGCGGTCCGCCCTCGCCAGCCGTTGCGATCATACCACGTGGTCGGGTTCGAGCGGGCAGTCGGCGTCCGGATCGGTCTCGATCTGGATCGTCGCGTGGTCGATCTCGAACCGTTCCTTGAGCGCCGCCGCGAGCTGGGCGGTGTAGGCGTCGCCGGGATACCCTTCCGGGACCAGCAGGTGCACCGTCAGCGCGGTCTCGGTCGTGCTCAGCGGCCAGACATGAAGGTCGTGAACGCCCTTCACGCCGCGCTGCTTGCGCAGGAACGCGCCGATCCGCGCCGGATCGACGCCGGGAGGCGCCGCCTGCAGGCTCATGTTCACCGAATCCCGCAGCAGCCCCCAGGTGCCGATCGCCACGACGGCGACGATGACGAGGCTGGTCACCGGGTCGATCCACGTCACGCCCGTCAGGACGATGACGAGGCCAGCCACCACGACGCCGGCCGACACGCCGGCGTCCGCCGCCATGTGGAGGAACGCGCCCCGGATGTTGAGGTCGCCCTTGCGCCCGCTCATGAAAAGCAGCGCGGTGGCGCCGTTCACGACGATGCCGATGGCGGCCACGATCATCACGGTCGTGCCGGCGACGGGGCTGGGTTCGGCGAACCGCCGGACCGCCTCGACCGCGATCACGCCGATCGCGACCAGCAGCAGCAGCGCGTTGAGCAGCGCGGCGAGGATCGACGAGCTGCGCAGGCCGTAGGTGTAGCGACCCTTCGGCGATCGCCTCGCGAGCGTCGCCGCCCCCCATGCGATCAGCAGTCCGAGCACATCGCTTAGGTTATGGCCGGCGTCGGCGAGCAGCGCGACCGACCCGGCGATCAGCCCATACGTTGCCTCGACGACGACGAATCCGACGTTGAGCGCCGTGCCGATCGCGAACGCCTTGCCGAAGCTCGCGGGCGCGTGGCTGTGTCCGTGCCCGCCATGGGCGTGGCCGTCGCCCCCGTGGTCGTGCCCAGCGTGGTCGTCGTGGTCGTGGTCCTGCACGCCCTTTTCCCCTTCTGCCGCGCTCATCGTCCCGTCTCCGCCATGTTGTCGCCGCCCAGGACCTCGACCGCCTCGAGCGTGATAAGGCCGATGCCCGAGATGTCGGCCAGTCCGTCGACGAACGCGCGAAGCCGCGCATCGTCGTCGACGATCTCGATCACGAGCGACTGGTCGTCCTCGAGCAGGTGCTTGCGGTGCTCGTGCGCCGAGTGGCCGAACCCGAACAGCGCGCGCAGCACGGTCGCGCCCGCCATCTTAGCGTCGCGGGCGCGCGCCGCGACGACCTCGAAGACCTTGCGGTCGCCATAGAAGGCGGCCTCGTCGGTGTAGATGCGCAGCAGCTTCGTCATCGTCATCTCCGTATCCCTTCCCTTTCCCGCCGCGCTCATCGCGAGCCGTCCACCGCCTTGAACAATAGCCAGACGGCCACCGTCGCGATCGCGAAGACCGTCCAGGACCAGGCGACGCGGTGATCCAGCACGGTGACCTCGGTCGAGCCGAGCATCTGGGCGCCGGTCCCGCCGTCCTCGTGCACGAGGTTGGCGATCACGAGCGACGTCACAGCGCCCGCGGCGAGCGACTTGATCACCGCCATGCCGTTCCTCCTCTTCCTGTCGTCCCGGGACGCGGATGCCGCCACGTCATCGTCCCTGTCCCTCGGTCACGGGCGATGCCGGCCGGCGGCGCTCGATCGCCCCGAGCACGACCTTGGAGATGGCCGGCAGCACGAGCAGCGTCAGCACCGTGGCGGCGACGAGGCCACCGATGACGACCATCGCGAGCGGCTTCTGCACCTCGGCGCCGGTGCCGTGCGCGAGCGCCATCGGCACGAACCCGATCGCCGGCACGAACCCGGTCATGATGACCGGCCGCACGCGCTCGAACGTCCCGTCGATGATCGCGCGGCTTAGCTCGACGCCGTCCTCGAGCCGCTCCCTGATGGCGCTCATCACCACCAGCCCGTTGAGCACCGCGACGCCGGCCAGGCAGATGAACCCCACCGCCGCCGACACCGAGAAGGCGATGCCGGTCATCAGCAGCGTGAACACGCCGCCCGCTAGGCCGAGCGGCACCGCCGCGAACACCGCCAGCGCGCGCCCGAACCCGCCGAGCGCGAGGTAGAGCAGCGCGAAGATCGCCGCGAAGCAGATGGGCACGACGATCGAGAGCCGGTCGGACGCCGCCTGCAGGTTCTGGAACTGCCCACCCCATTCGAGGTAGGAGCCGGTCGGCAGGCCGACCTTCTCGACCTTCGGCATAGCCTCGGCGACGAACGACCCGACGTCGCGTCCGCGCACGTTCGCCTGGATGACGATGCGCCGCTTGCCGTTCTCGCGGCTGATCTGGTTGAGGCCCTCGCTGAAGCGGAACTGCGCGACCTGCCACAGCGGGACCGAGCCGCGCCGCTCGGTCTGCTCAGGCGGCAGCAGGACGGGAAGGTTCCGCAGCGCGTCCAGGTTGTCGCGCGACGCCATCGGCACGCGCACCTGGACCGCGAAGCGGCGGTCCCCCTCGAACACCAGCCCGGCCTCGCGCCCGCCCATCGCGGCGGCGACCGTGTCGGCCACCTCCTCGACCGTCAGGCCGTAGCGCGCGATCGCCGCCCGGTCGAAGCGGACGTCGAGCGTCGGCGACCCGCTGGTCTGCTCCGCCTTCACGTCCGCCGCGCCCGGTATGGCCTGGAGCGCCTTCACGATGTTCGCCGCCGACGCGCTCATCTTGTCGAGGTCGTCGCCGTATAGCTTGATGGCGACGTCGCCGCGCACCCCGGCGATGAGTTCGTTGAAGCGCAGCTGGATCGGCTGGCTGACCTCGAACGCGTTGCCGATCTGACCGCCGGTCTTCTCCTCTATCCGCTTCAGCACGTCGGCCTTGGTCTCGACCCCGGCCGGCCACTGGTCCTGGGGCTTGAGGATCACGAACCCGTCCGAGATGTTAGAGGGCATCGGGTCGGTCGCCACCTCAGCCGTGCCGGTCTTGGAGAACATCAGCGCCACCTCGGGCAGGCTGGTGACCGCCCGCTCGACGCCGCGCTGCATCTTCAGCGACTGCTCCATCGAGACCGAGGGCACGCGGCTGGATGCGAGGGCCACGTTCTTCTCGTCGAGCTGTGGGATGAACTCCTGTCCCAGGAAGCCGAACGCCAGGACGGCCGCCGCGAAGAAGCCGAACCCGGCGGCGATGAATGGCCAGGGCCGGGCCACCGCCTGCTCGAGGATCGGCGCATACCGCTCCTTGATGCGGGCGACGATCCAAACCTCCTTTTCCGCCACCTTGCCGCGGATGAGCAGCGCCACCATCGCGGGGACGAAGGTCAGGGCGAGGATGAACGCCGCCGCCAGTGCCAGCATGATGGTGATCGCCATCGGCGAGAAGGTCTTCCCTTCCACCCCGGTGAACATCAGCAACGGAGCGAAGGCGAGGAAGATGATCGCCTGGCCGAAGACGGTCGGCTTGATCATCTCCTGGCTCGCGCGCATCGTCTCCTCCAGCCGCTCGCGCAGGGCGAGCAGCCGTCCCTCGCGGTGCTGCCGTTCCGCCAGCCGGCGCAGGCAGTTCTCGATGATGATGACCGCGCCGTCGACGATCAGGCCGAAGTCGAGCGCCCCGAGGCTCATCAGGTTGCCGGGCACCCCGAAGGCGTTCATCCCCATCGCCATCATCAGGAACGAGAAGGGGATGATCAGCACGGCGATGATCGACGCGCGGACGTTGCCGAGCAGCAGGAAGAGCGCCGCGGCGACCAGGATCGCCCCTTCGGTGAGGTTCTTCTGGACGGTGCCCACGGTGGCGTTGACCAGCGCCGAGCGGTCGAGCGTGGTGGTGACCTTGATGCCGGGCGGCAGCGACTTCCGCACCTCCTCGATCTTGTCGCCGACGCTGCGGGCGACGATGCGGCTGTTGCCGCCGATGAGCATCAGCGCGGTGCCGACCACGACCTCGTGCCCGTTCATGCTGGCGGCGCCGGTTCGCAGGTCGCCGCCGATCCGCACGGTCGCGACGCTCTTGACCGCGACCGGCACGCCGCCGCGCGTCGCGATGATCGCGTCGGCGATCTCGTCGATGTCCTTGATGCGGGCGTCGCCGCGCACGAGGAACGCCTCGCCGCCGCGGTTGAAGAAGTTGGCGCCGACCGACAGGTTGGCGGCCTCGAGCGCCTTCGCCAGCTCGGAATACGAGACGCCGTAGTTGCCGAGCTTCACCGGGTCCGGCTCGACGACGTAGGTCTTCTCGTATCCGCCGATCGAGTCGATGCCGGCGACGCCTTGGACGGTGCGCAGCTGGGGACGGATGATCCAGTCCTGCACGGTGCGCAGGTAGGCGGAGCGCGACACCTCGTCGGTCAGACGGTCGCCCTCTGGGGTGAGGAAGCTGCCGTCGGATTGCCAGCCGGCTCTGCCGTCGATGACCTTGGCGCCCCTGCCACCCGGGTTGGTGAAGTCGACCGCATACATGAAGACCTCGCCGAGGCCCGTGGTGACCGGCCCGATCTGCGGCTGGACGCCGTCCGGCAGGCTGTCGCGGGCCTGCGCGATGCGTTCGCTGACCTGCTGGCGCGCGAAGTAGAGGTCGGTCTTGTCGGTGAAGATGGCACTGACCTGGCTGAACCCGTTGCGCGACAGCGATCGGGTGGTCTGCAGGCCGGGGATGCCGGCCAATGCGGTCTCTATCGGAAAGGTGACGCGCTTCTCGATCTCGATCGGCGACAGCCCACGCTCCACCGTGTTGATCTGCACCTGGTTGTTGGTGATGTCGGGGACGGCGTCGATCGGCAGCCGGGTGAGCTGCCAGGCGCCGACGCCGGCGACGACGAGGAAGAAGGCCACGACGGCCCAGCGCGCCCGGACGGACAGCGCCATGAGGTTGGCGATCATGGCCTATTCCTCCTCGCCGGCGGACTTGCCGAGCTCGGCCTTGAGCAGGAAGGCGTTGGTCGTCGCGACCACCTGTCCTGGCTGCAGGCCCTTCACGATCTCGATGCGGCCGGCGCTGCGCTGACCGGTGGTGACCGGCCGGGCGCGGAACCCCTGCGGGGTGCGCACGAACACGATGTCCCGGCCGCCGAGCGACTGGACCGATTCCTCGGCGACCACGATCGCCGTCGACCCGCTCCCGCGGCTCGGCAGGAGGCGGACGCGCACGGCGAGGCCCGGCGGAAGCCCGGCGGAAGCCACGTCGATGACGGCGGTGGCGGCGCGCGTCTCGGTGTTGAGCGTCGGCGTGACCGCACGCACGCGGCCTTCGACCGTCCGGCCGTCGGGGAGCTCGATCACCGC
Source organism: Pseudomonadota bacterium (assembly GCA_018240865.1). Classification (GTDB taxonomy): domain Bacteria; phylum Pseudomonadota; class Alphaproteobacteria; order Sphingomonadales; family Sphingomonadaceae; genus Sphingomonas_B. The sequence goes on from JAFEEY010000015.1 coordinate 26,119, forward strand.
GCGGTCGCCGGCGGCGAGGCGGCCCGCGTCGAGCGATCCGATCGCCGCCTCGATCTGCACCTCGCGCGGGTCGGCCACGCGGAACAGCTCCGTCTCGGGCTGGACGAAGGCGCCCAGCTTGGCGGTGATCGCGGTGACGCGCCCCGAGATCGGGCTGGCCACGATTACGCCGCGGCCATCGGCCATCACGTTCGCGGCGCCCGCCGTGGACCGCGCCCGCTGGGCTTCCGCCGCGGCCGTCGCGGCCTCGGCCTGCGCCTTCTCGTAATCCGCCCGCGACGAGACCTTCTGCTCGTAGAGGTAACGCTCGCGTGCCAGTGCCTTCTGCGCCAGCGTCGAGCGCGCGGCGGCGACCTTGATGTCCGACGAGAACTGCGCGGCGTCGCGGCTTTCCACGATCGCGAGCGCCTCGCCGGCCCGCACCGGATCGCCCAGGCGCTTGAGCAGCCGGACCACCGCGCCACCGGCGCGTGCCGTGACGACGGCCTCGCCGGTCGGCGACGCCGACACGGCCGCCTGGGCGACGATCTCGGCGGACAGGCCGCCGGCGCCGACGGTCTCGGTCGCGATGCCAGCATCCTTGATCGCGGGGTTGGTCATGGTGACGGTGTCCGACGCCGCCTTCCCGGCCTCGGCAGGTGCATCCGCCGCTGGCGTGGGCGCGGCGGGTGCGGTCAGCCGGGCGGTCAGGAACCCGCCTGCGGACGCGACGAGCGCGACGGCGGCCGCGCCGCCGAGCAGGCGCTTGTTGGAATCGGTCATCGGTATTCTCCGGATGGGGTGGCCGACGGCGCGGCGCTCGTCAGGCGGCGCAGGCGCGCGGTGGCGGTATGGAAGGCGATGAGGGCGTCTGTCGCCGCCGCGCGGGTCTCGGACAGGGTGCGTTCGGCGTCGAGCAGCTCGATCTGGTCGAGCTTTCCCTGGCCGTAGCCGATGCGCGCGATGCGTGCCGCCTCCTGGGCGGCCGCGAGCGCCGGGCCGTTCGCCGCCCTCGCCGCGGTCGCGGCGTTGGCGACGTCCGCCATGGCGCTGGCGATCGCCCGGTCGGCATCAAGCCGGGCGAGCCTGAGCTGCGCCGCGAACTGGTCGCGTTCGGCCGTGGCCTGGCCGATGGCCGCCCGGCCGTTGTTGAACAGCGGAATCGGGATCGACACGCCGACGACCGCGGCGGTGTCGCGCGACGACTGCAGCCGCCGGGCACCCGCGCTGAGCGTGATGTCGGGGATGCGGTTCGCGCGGGCGAGGCGGACCTGGGCTTCGGCCGTCGCCAGATCGGCGGCAGCGACGGCGAGTGCCAGCGTGCCGTCGGAGCTCGGCGCGATCGTCGGTCCGAACCCGGCGACGCGGTCGAACCAGGCGCTGTCGAGCGGCCCCGTGACCGGCCGGCCGATGAGGCGCGACAGGTTCTCGCGCGCGACGTCCAGCGAGCGCTGGGCGCGCTCGACCGCCACGTTCGCGTTGATCGAGATGACGTCGGCGCGCTGCTCGTCGATCGGCGAGGCCGCGCCGACCATCACCCGGTCCCGCGCGACGCGCAGGCCTTCCTTGGCGATCGCCGCCTGCTGCCGCGCGACCAGCAGTCGTCGTTCGGCGCCGACCGCCTCGACATAGGTCTCGGTGACCAGCAGCTCTAGGTCGGCGAGCGCGACGACCGCGCCGAGCTTGGCGCGGCCGATGCGGGTGTCGGCGACGGCCACGCGGGCCGATCTCTTGCCGCCGGTCTCGATCGGCAGCGAGAAGCCGACGGTCGTCTCGGAGCCTGACAGGCCGCGATAGGGTCCGGTGCCCACGACATTTTCGGCCTGACCCTCGAACGACGGGTTCGGCCTGAGGCCGGCGACCGTTCGGCCGGCCGTGGACGCACGAATGCTGGCTTCCGCCGCCTCCATGCCGGGTGAGTGCGCGCGTGCCGACGCCAGCGCGTCGTCAAGCGTGAGTGGCGCCTCGGTCGATGCGACCGGGGCGGTCTGCGCCACGGCGGTGCCGGCGCAGACGGTCGCGGCGAGCAGCGCCGCGAGTGTTCGGGACATGTCGGTTGGTCTCCTGACGTTCGCTTGGAACCCCGCGCCAGTTGGGCATGGGAACGGGCGACGTCAGGCGATCGGTGGTCTCAGGTCGCGGAACAGGTCGGCGGCGGCAGGCGGTGCGCGGACACCCTGGCCCGATGGGATCGTGACTGATTGCAGGTCTAGGGACGCGACCTCGGCAGCCGGGACGGCGAGCTCGTGGTTGTGGCCGACGCTGTGGTGGTGCGGCGTCGCCTTGTCGGAATCGCCCGGCACCTCATCGGAATCACCCGCCGAATGACCGGGCGCGTCCGCATCGACGATCGTCGTGCTGCAACCATCGATCTCGGTCGCGTAGGCGGCCGACGACTGGAAGCCCGAGTACAGGGTCAGGACCAGCATCAGGCTTGCGATCGAGGCGAGCAGCTTGCGCATTCCAGGCGCTCGTAGCCGAAGCGCTGCGCCGGGCCAACCGCTTCCGTGACGCGCGTCGGTCGATCGGCGTGCGGCCGGCCGCCGGGACGGCGGGGAACGACGCGGGTCGGTCACGTTACTCGGCGACGACGTTGCTGAGCGTGGCCGGGTCGGCCGACGCTGACTTAACCTCTTCTGAGGTAAGTTCCCGTCTCGCCTGCAGGACGATCTGCAGCCCGCCCGACAAGCCGAGCGTCGCCATGATCGCGGCGACGGCGAGGTCGGGCCACTGCGTGCCGGTGCCCAGCACGCCGGCGGCCGCGGCGACCACCGCGAGGTTGCCGATCGCGTCGTTGCGCGAGCAGATCCAGACCGAGCGCATGTTCGCGTCGCCCGTGCGGTAGCGGAACAGCATCAGCGCGACGGCTCCGTTGGCGACGAGCGCCATGATGCCGACGACGCCCATCGTCTCGCCCTGCGGCACCCGGCTCCCGAACGCCGCGACTAGCGTCGTGACGAGCACGTAGAGACCGAACGCGAGGATCGTGCCACCCTTGAGCAGCGCCGCGCGCGACCGCCAGCGAAGGGCGAGGCCCGCGACGCCGAGGCTGATCGCGTAGTTCGCGGTGTCGCCGAGGAAGTCGAGCGCGTCCGCCTGCAGCGATCGCGATCCCGACGCGATGCCGGCGAATATCTCGCCGGCGAACATCGCCAGGTTGATCGCGAGCGCGATCCACAGCACGCGCCGCCACCGGGGATCCGGCTTGGCGGGCGCGTCGGTCTGGCAGCTGCTACAGACCATTGTCGGTGCCTCGTCGCAGGATCATTTCGCGGCAATGCACCCTGTAGCGGCTATAGGGTCAAGCGCTATCTGGTCGAGCCGGGCCGGAAGTCTCATCGGGCCGCGGCCATGCCTCGACGGCGGTTGAGGATGAACCCCGCCGCCACCGCGACCAGCATCGCCAACTGGGCGGCGACCGACTGCCAGGTCGGGAAGATTCCGAGCATCGTGATCCGCAATCCGCCCGCGAGCGGCGCGATGTCGATGATCCCGGCCTCCTGCAGTGCGGCCACGCCCTTGCCCGCCAGCACGACCGTCAGCGCCGCCATGAGCCAGGCGCTGTATGTGAAGAACTTGGCGATCGGCAGGTCGCGGCTGTAGCGCAGCATGGCCCAGGCGATCAGGCCGAGCAGGGCGACCGCCGAGCCGGCCCCGGCGAGCAGCATGCCGCCGTTGCCCTGCGTCCACAGCGCTGCGTAGAATAGGATCGTCTCGAACACCTCGCGGTAGACGACGACGAAGGCCAGGCCGAACAGGAACCACGAGGACTGGCGCGACAGCGCGCGCGACATCCTCTCGCGGATGTAGCGCTGCCACTGGTCGGCCTGGGCCTTGCCGTGCATCCAGATGCCGACCGACAGCAGGACGACGGCGGCGAGCAGCGATCCGAAGCCCTCGGTAAGCTCCCGGCTCGCGCCGCTGATCCCGATGGCGTAGGTCGCGACCGCCCAGGTGGCGGCGCCGGCGAGCAATGCGCCGATCCAGCCGCCGTGGACGTATGGCAATGCGTCGGTGCGATCCCCCTTGCGCAGGAACGCGATCATCGCGACGACGATCAGGAGCGCCTCGAGGCCCTCGCGCAGCAGGATCGTGAACGCGCCGAGGAATGTCGACGCGCTGCTTGCGGCGTCCGGCGACAGCGCGGCGTCGGCGTCGTCGAACAGCCCGTTCAGGACCTGCACCCGCGTTGCGAGCTCGTCGGCCGGCCGGCCCTGCTGGATCGCTGCGCGGAACTCGCCCATCGCGCCCTCGATGTGGCCCATCAGCGTGGCGTCGCGGGCGGTCAGCGCCGGCTCGACCGGCTCGAACCCGTCGAGATAGGCGGACAGGGCGAGTTCCCGAGCCGTGCGCCGGTCGCCGGCGCGGTATGCCGCCACACTCTGCGCCAGCTTCGCGCGCGCCACGGCCAGCGACCCGGGCGCAGGCTGCATCACCGCCTCGGGGTGGCGCCTGAGATAGGCGATGACGGCGTCCGCCTTGGCCTCCCCCAGCTGGCCGGCGAGCGCCTGCGGCGTCAGGCCCGCCAGCGTGGCGAGGTCGGGAATGCGCTGTCGGATCGAGGCGTCGCTCTTCCAGATCTTCTCGCCCTTGGCCGCCATCGCATCGGTGAACGCGAAGCGCCCGGCGTAGAAGGCGAGCGCCCACCGGTCGTCGGACGGCAGCGATCCGAAGCTCTGCATCGCGGTGCCGTCGATGCCCTGGAGGATCACCTGATAGAGCGCGAACGGGCTGCGCTGACGCGCCCGGCCGATGTCCGTGAAGGCGATGGGTGGCGTGGCGAGCTTCGCGGCGCCGGCACCGCGCCCGTCGCCGTTCATGCCGTGGCAGCTGGCGCAGTTCTGCGCGAACAGGGTGGCGCCGCGCGACAGGTCGGGCGCTCGCGCCGGCGCGAGCGGGATGGGATAGGCCTTGAGCAGGTCGGCCGCCAGGCCATGCGCTAGCCGGGCGACGTCCTCGGGCTGGCCCTTAGCCGCGATCAGGGACCTGAGGCGTGCCGCGCCCGCGACGAGTCCGGCCTTCGCCGGCGATGGCGGCAACGCGGTCAGCCGCTCCGAGATGGAGGCGCCGAACTCTGTCATCTCGGCGTATTCGGACGCGCTCTTCACCTTGCTGTCGGCGACGGCGCCCGCATAGTCGACCGCCACATAGTCGAGCAGGCGCCAGGCCGTCGGCACGTCGGCGCCCTGGGCGTGGGCGGCGCCGCCGCCGAGCAGGCCGACGGATAGGACCAGCATCGCGATCAGGCGGAGCGACATGCGCCAAGCGGTGGTCGGCAGGATGCGGATTCGAGGGCGGTCAGGCGATGGCATCCGCGCCTGATAGGGGTTCTAGCGGCTAGAGGGTCAAGCGGTTTTTGCAAGTTAGTTGCAATAGCGTCGGCGCCATTGGCTAGGCTTTCTACAGCGTCCCCTGCGGCCCGAGCGACTCGATGATGCGGCATTCCGACACCGTCCCGTGACCACACTGCACGATCAGGCTGTCGAGCTCCGCACGCAGCATGGTGAGGTCGGCGAGCTTGCGGTCGATGTCGGCGAGATGCTCGCGCGCGATGAGGTCGACGGCGGAACACGACCTGTCCTTCTGGTCGGCGAGCCCGAGCAGCGCCTGGACCTGCTCCAGCGAGAAGCCGAGCGAGCGGGCGCGGCGGATGAAGCTGAGCCGGGCGAGATGGTCGGACGAATAGACGCGGTAGTTGGCGGCCGTGCGCCCGGGCGCGGCCAGAAGGCCGATCGACTCGTAGTAGCGGATCGTCTCGACCTTGGTTCCGGTCGCTGCGGCGAGCTTGCCGATGCTCAGTGATGCAGAGGCCATTTCAGTCCGATCGGTTGGGGTGTCGGATCACGGGATTATTGGCGGTCGGAAGTGGCCGCGTTAGTGGCCGGGGTCCTCTCAATGCGCATGACCAGCAGGTTCGGTCATCGCGAAGGGCAGTGCCTCCGCCCGCCCGCCTTCGGCCAGTTCGAGGACCGCCTGGAACTCGTGCGGCTCCTCCGGTGGCACCGTGCTCTCGAACACGTGCTGCTGGCTGGTCCGGACAAGATGGAGCGTCTCGCATGCGCCACCGGGCCGATCGATGACGACCTCGGCGACGATTTCGCTCGGCGCCTTGCTGAATGTCGCCCGCATCCTCTCACCATCGGGTGTATCCACGATCTCCAGAACGCCCTGGGCGAAAGCTCCGCTGAACCGGAACGGGTCCGGGGCGTGGTGGTGACCCGAGCTGCCGCCCGGTTCCGACGTGGTCACGGGTAGATCCGAGGCGTCGAACGTGACGTTCGCGCTGCGCAGCGCGGGGATGTGCTCGAGCAGTTCGGCCTTGAGCCTGCGCGAGATCGCGACGCCCTCCGACATCGGCGACGCGTCGTCGATCGCGATGGCGACGTCGGCATGGAGCCGGTGGCCCATCCAGCGAGCCCTCGCGTCGAGCACCTTGACGATGCCAGGCACGTGCTCCGCCGCATGGCGGATTTCCGCGGTGATGCCCGGCTCTACGCCGTCGAGTGTCCGGGTGATGACCGCCCGTGCCGACTGCCAGACGATCCCCAGGATCGCGATGGTGATGAGCAGGCCGATGATCGGGTCGGCCAGTGGATAGCCGAACCACACGCCGACCGCGCCGAGCACGACCGCCAGCGAGGTCAGCCCATCGGTGCGCGCGTGGTAGCCGTCTGCGATCAGCGCCGCGCTGTTCATCTGCCGGCCGACGCGGATGCGGAACACCGCGACGACCTCGTTGCCAACGAACCCGATCACGCCCGCGGCCGTCAGCCAGCCGAGATGCGTGACCGCTTGCGGATGGATCAGGCGGCTGATCGCCTGATATCCGGCGACGACGGCGCTGATTAGGATGATCAGGACGATGAGGATGCCGGCCAGATCCTCGACCCGGCCCAACCCGTAGGTGAAGGTCGTGGACGGCTTGCGCCGGGCGAGGACGAACGCAAACCACAGCGGAATCGCCGTGGTCGCATCGCCGACGTTGTGGATCATGTCCGCCAGCAGCGCGACCGAGCCCGACAGGATGACGACGACGAGCTGCAGCGCCGCCGTGATCGCCAGGATCACGAACGACCACTTGATCGCCCAGATGCCGCGATCGGTGGTGGTGAGCGAGGGATCGATCACGCCATGCGTGTGACCGTGCCCACCGGCACCGCCATGATCATGGCCGTGCCCGGCATGGCCGAAGGCCTCCTGGCCCCCGAAGCCGAGCCATTCGCGGATGGTCGTCATGCCTTGTTCCTCAAAGATACTTGGTCAGCGACTTGAACTCGCGCAGCGCCTGCTCGGAACTCATGCCGCCGTCGGCGACCGCGTCGGCGATGCAGTGCTCCATGTGGTCGTGGATGAGCGCCCGCTTGACCGTTCGGATCGTGCTCTCGACCGCCTGCAGCTGCTGGGCGAGATCGAGGCACGACCGCTGTTCGGTGAGCATCGTCAGGATGGACGCGAGGTGGCCTTGAGCCTGGGTCAGTCCGCGGCGGACTTCGGGATCGGAAGCGTGCGACATGTGCATCCCCCTACCCCCTAGGGGGGAGGGGGTCAACGCGGCTTTCAAGATCGTGCTCGGCTGTAATATTTCCGGATTGCTACAGGCCGCGTCCACGACGCCCGTCGCCCCGGCATCGGTCCGCCGCCACGGCGTGCGAGGGTTATTGGGGGCGCTTACCGTGGGAACGCAGCCATGCGTTCAGCTCGCCGATCTCGCGGGTCTGCTCGGCGATCGCCTTGGTTGCCATCGCGCGGACCTTTGCATCCCGCGTGTCCTTGAGCACAATGCGCGACATCGCGATGGCGCCGCGATGGTGCTCGACCATCTTGCGGACCCATGTCTCGGTGGCGTCTGCGCCGACGGCGGACATCATCTTCTTGTGCATGTCCATCTCGGCGGGCGGATAGGGGTTGGCCGGCGTTGTCTTCATCGCCGACATGTCCATGCCGTCCATGCTCCGCATACCGGTGGACTGGGCGAGCGCGGGGGTGGCGACGAGTGCGACTGCCACGAGTGCGGCGATCTTTGACGGGTTCACGCTTGGTCTCCTGTTGCGCCCACCCATGAGAGCTACGCGGCCGATAGGGCCACCCCTCGCACTTTTTTCTACGCTGGCGTCACAGGCGCTGAAGGATCGTCTTCATCTCGTCGATCTCTTCGCGCTGGGACTTGATGATCTCGCCGCACAGGCGCTTCACTTCCGGATCTTGCAGTTTCGCTTCGCGACACATCAGGATCGCGCCGGAGTGATGTGGAATCATCGAGCGCAGGAAAGCGGTGTCCCCGATCGTCGTTTGGGTGCGGATGAGGGCGAACGACCCGAAGAATGCGATCGCCGACACCGCCAGGATCACGGCGTTCGCCCGTTTGGCAGGGAACATGTCGCCCATCGCCAGGACCATGAGCACCGTCATGGGTGCTACCATCATAAGGGTCATGTAGACCATGTTCAGGTTGTTGTAGAAGCTGCCGAGCCCGTCGATCATGACGAACATCACCAGATACATGATCACGCCGCTGATCGCGGTCTGGACCGCAAGGCTTGCGTAGCCGTTCTTCATGCCCGTCATCTTTTCCACATCGTTTCTCCTGTTCGCGCCCCGCCAGAGTCATTTCATGCCCGGCATGTCCTTCATCATCTCGTCGTGGTCGCCGGGCGCGCTTGCCACCAGCCGCTTGTATTCCTCTGGTGTCATCCCCGGTAGCTTCCGCACGAATGCGACCATGTCCCAGATCAGCTGGTCGGGGTGCGTCTTGCCCCAGGACGGCATGGCGCTCAGCTTGACGCCGTGCTTTATCACCCAGAACTGCTGGCCGGCGGTCAGGTCCTGCGCTTCCGCCAGGACAGGCGCTTGTGGATACAGGCCCTTGCTCAGTTCAGACGCCTCGACGCCCGGCCCCAGGTGGCATGACGAGCACATCTCGTTGTAAAGGCCCGCGCCGGTTGCGATCCGCTGCGGTGAGCCGAGGTCGGTCGGCGGCTGTATGCCGCGCGCGTGGACGGCTATCGAACGGTCACGCAGGCTTTCGAGCAGCGCGTAGACAGGTCGGGTGTGCGGCGCGTCGGCAGCGATATTGTAGGCACCGAAGTATAGGAACAACGCCGTCGCCGCGACCAGCATGGCTATGCTCGCGCCGAGGAAGGTCACGCTGGGAAGGTGGTGTCGCCAGTCGATGCGCTTCATCCTCTTTCCTCCACGTCAGTATCCCGGATACCTGTCTTCCAACCTGCCGAGCCGTTGTCGCGTCAGGGCACCTTCGGCCGTCGCGCGCTGTTGTGCATCGACACGATGCGCCATGTCCCACCGGCCCTGCTGAGCACGCTCGTCGCCACGCCTAGCCGCTCGGCCGGATCGCCGCCCCTTGGCGCAATGCGGAAACGGTAGGTCTCGGTCGCGAGCGCGACGGGCCCGACGAAGCGGACATCGATGCGGTAGTCCGAGAAGGTGAACGAGCGGAATTCCGCGAGTTCCGGCGTGAGGTGGTGCGCCAGATATTCGGCGTAGGTCCCTTCCGCACTCCCCGATTCGAAGATCTGGGAGTTCGTGGCGAAGAGGCGCTCGGTCCCCCGGACGTCGAGCCGCTCGATCGCGGCCTTGTAGGTGGCCAGGACGCTCGTAACGGCGCGCAGGTCGGACGATCGGTCGGCTGGCTGCGCCAGCGACGCCGCCGACAGGGCGATGGTGCCGCCAATCGCGGTGGCTGCGATCGTGATGCGTCGCCGCGCGGAGGGCATCGTGGTCCGCGGCATTCCGGACTGGTGGGCAGGCGTTCCGTGCATGGCGATCAGAACCCGAACCGGATGCCGGCGACCAGGCTGGTCGACCTCGGCTTCTGCCCATCGGCCCGCGCGTAGTCGGCGGTGCGGCCGGTCTTCGCCTCGTAGGAGACGCCCACATAAGGCGCGAAGCGGCGCGTGACCTCGTAGCGGAGCCGCAGACCCAGTTCCGCGTCCGTCAAGCCCGAGCCGATGCGCTGCCGCGGCATGTCCTGCGCCGAAAGGTTGACCTCGATGCGCGGCTGCAGGATCAGCCGCTGGGTGATGCGCTGGTCGTAATAGCCTTCGAGCCGTGCAAGCACGTCACCCTGCGGCGAGATGAACGCCGCGCCCTCGACCTCGAACATGTAGGGCGCGAGGCCCTCGAATCCGATCGTCGCGTAGGTGCGCGTGGGGCTCGGCTTGAAGTCGTGCCGCACGCCGGCCTGCAGGTTGAAGTATGGGCCGACCGCGCGGCTGTAGAGCGCCTGCACCTCGGCGCCGTCGATGCCCTCGCGGATCGTGCCCTCGCCCTCGGTCTTGAGCGTGAACCGGTTGATGTCGCCGCCGAACCAGCCCTCGCCGTCCCAGCGGTAGCCGTCGCGGCCCGAGCGGGCCTGGTATTCGGCGAGGTTGAACAGCACCGTGCCGAGCGGGCGTCCGCCCTGCTCGCGCATCATGTCGCGGCGCGAGCGGGCCATGTCGGGCGCCGGGAAGAAGCGGTCGGCGTAGTGGTCCGCCGGAGCCGGCGGCGCCGGCGCGTCGCCTGCCGGAAGGGCCGTGCCGGTCATCTCCATGCCGGCCATCGCCCCGCCAGGCATCGCCATCCCGGGCATCGCTCCCGACGCCTGCCCCTTGCCGGACATGTCCATGCCCGGCATCGCGTGCGTCGAACCCGGCTTTCCGCCGCTCATGTCCATGCCCGGCATCGCGCCCGACGTGGTGGCCCCGGGCTTTGGCGGACCCATGTCCATTCCCGGCATCGAGTCGGCGCGCGGGCTGGCTTGCCGCCGGGCCGGCTTCCTGGCCGCAACGCCCGGCTTCGCCTTGGCGACGGGCTTACCGGCCTTCGCCTTGCGCGGTGCCGACTTCCTGGCCGCGGGCTTCTTGGCCGGCATCGGCATCTTCATGCCCGGCATGCTCATGCCGCCCATATCCTGCGCGGACGCGGGCGAGGTCAGGCCGAGCGCGGTGCCGGCGGCGAGGGTCGCGAGGAGCCGGATCATGCCGCCGCTCCCTTCGGCCGCACGCTGACGGTGCGCATCATCCCGGCCATCATGTGGTAGAGCAGGTGGCAGTGGAACGCCCAGTCGCCGACCGCGTCGGCGGTGAAGTCCCACGTCACCTTCCCGCCCGGCTGGACGATCACGGTGTGCTTCCTGGGCGCGTGGTCGCCATGCCCGGTGACGAGTTCGAAGAAATGTCCGTGGATGTGTATCGGGTGCCCCATCATCGTGTCGTTGATGAGGTTGATGCGGACCCGCTCGCCCTCGGTGAACGGGAACGGCTCCATCGTGTCGGACATCTTCACGCCGTCGAACGCCCACATGAAGCGCTCCATGTTGCCGGTCAGGTGGATGTCGAGGCTGCGCGACGGCGCGCGAACGTCGGGATTGCGCTCGAGCGCCATCAGGTCCTTGTAGACCAGCACGCGGTGGCCGACGTCCTCGAGTCCCTGACCAGGCTCGCCCGTGCGGTCCATCGGCATCGGCGATATGGTCTGGACGCCTGGCCCCTTCTTCACCTCGGGTGCATAGGAGAAGTCGCGCATCTTCATCGCGCCCATGTCCATGCCGGCCATGTCGCCCGAGGATGCCATGCCGGGCGGCATCCGCTCGACGCCGCCGAGCGCGGCCGAGCGGTTCTGCTCGCTCGTCGGATCGACGCCGCGCGACTGCGGCATCGCCATCCCCGGCGTGGCGCCGCCGGACCCGCCGGACATGTCCATTCCGGGCATCGGCTTAGTCGCGTCCATGCCCGGCATCTTGGAATGGTCCATCCCGGCCATGCCGCCGCCTTCGCCGCCCATGCCGTCCATCGACGACATGTCCATGCCCATGTCCCTCATCGTGGCGATCGGGCGCGGGCGCAGCGGGGGCACCGCGGCGGTCATGCCTGCGCGCGGCGCGAGCGTCGCGCGCGCCATGCCAGAGCGGTCGACCGATTCACCGACCAGCGTGAACGCCTTGTCCTCGGTCGGCGTGACGATGGCGTCGTAGGTCTCGGCGACCCCGATCTGGAACTCGTCCACCTCGACGGGCATCACGTTCTGCCCGTCGGCCTGGACGATCGTCAGCCTGAGGCCCGGGATGCGCACGTTGAAGGTCGTCATCGCCGAGGCGTTGATGACGCGCAGCCTGACGCGCTCGCCCGGCTTGAACAGCGCCGTCCAGTTGTCGGACGGGCCATGGCCGTTGACGAGGTAGGTGTAGGCGGCGCCGGTCGCGTCCGACACGTCGGCGGGGTCCATGCGCATGCCGCCCCACATGACGCGGTCCTTCAGCTTCTGGTCGCGACCCGAGAGCAGCCCCGCCAGCGTCTGGCGCTGATAGTTGTAGAAGCCCGGCATGGTCTTCATGTTGCGGAAGATCGCCTCGGGACTCGACTGGCTGTGGTCTGACAGCACGATCACGTGCTCGCGGTCGAACTTCACGGGATCGGCGCCGGCCGG
>JAFEEY010000016.1 GCA_018240865.1 Pseudomonadota bacterium
AGCTCCGGATATTGTCCCAGAAGGGCCAGAAGGGCGAACCGTCACGGTCCAGCCATTCGAGGAAATAGGCGCGAATATCGGCGCCGGGCCGCTCGACGCCGGGGCCGACGCGGCCGGGCGTGTCGTTGATGAGCCTGTAAAAGTCGTCGGTCGCGCGGAAGAAGTGATTGTGAAGGCTCCACACCACGTCGCGCCCGTCGCGGCCGATATAGAGATATTTGGCCTTGGGGCTGAACACCAGGGCATCGACTGGCAAATGCGTCTTCAGAAAGCGGCGATGCGTCTGCGCTTCCAGCATGCCGAGCAACTCGGCGCGCGGTAGGATGCGCATGTCCACCCAGGGGGACATGGCCGGCACGTCCACATCGGTTGCGCCGCCGAAGATCAGCTGGCCGACGATCTGCTGCGTCCAGGTGGTGCCGGATTTGGCATAGGTGCCGATGACGATGTCGTCGTCGCGGAACTTGAAATCATTCCAGACGGTCGAATCCATATGATGATTGTGCAGCTCGCGCGTCTTTTGCGGCCAGCTCGTCCGTTGCAGCATGTTCTGTCTCCTCGCTCGCCGCGCGCATTGGCGGTGAGGAGCGGCGGAGACAGTCTGCTTTCGACGGGAATGACGGCGGGGACGACCGCTGCGGCGAAGCTGGCGCGGCGTGCGACGAACGTTCCACGTCATCCCAAAACAACGTCGGGATGACGACGGAGCTCAGCAGCGGCCCGGCGCGCCTTCCGCGGATAGGCTGTTATAGATTTTCCGCAACAATTGCTCGACCTCGTCGATCTGCTGCAGGGCCACGCCATAGCGCCCGAGAATATAGGCGTCGGCCGACAATGCCTCGTTGACCGTCTCCGTCAGCCGGTGCGCATAGCCGATCTCATCGACCAGTTTCTTGCCGATCGCGGCCGCGCCGACCAGGTCTTCGGTTTCCTTGAAGGCCGGCACTGCGCGGTTTTCACGGAGCGCGCGCTGGATGGCATCGACGCGGTTCTGATGCGCGGGTGCGCCCGCCGTGCCTTTCACGCGCTTGATCAGGTCGTCGATCTGCACCAGCCGCGAAAAGGACAGGCCGCATTTACCCTCTGCGCGCCACATCACCGTCGCCGGCACCCGAATATCGTTGCGGGTCAGCGTCACGCTCTCGCCCTGCTCGGGTAGAAAGCCGCGCCCTTCCACCATCGCGCCGGCCACGGACAGGTTGCGCACGAACACGTCCAGCCGCTGCCCGCCGAATTCGATCGACGCGGACAGCATCGTGTTGGTGCGTGAATGTCGCCGGACCTCTTCCAGTGCCGCCTCGGCCAAGTGCAACCTCAATTTTCTAGCTTTGCCTCGGCTTTTAGCGCGGGGAAGATTAGAAAATCGTTTGTATTACGCGCCGGCTGCGTAACGACTCTCCCGTCATCCCGAACTTGTTTCGGGATAAGGGCGAGGCAGGCGTGGCGGCAGAGAATAGTCACGGCCACCACGCCGCGCCCCGCCTATCCCGAAACAAGTTCGGGATGAAGGATGGGGCTATTCCCCGCCCCGATACCGCTCCCGGAATCCGTTCGCGAACGCCGTCAGCCGCCTTTCGCCGATCGCGGCGCGGAGCTTTTCCATCAACTGCTGGTAAAAGCTCAGATTATGCTCGGTCATCAGCATCGCGCCCAGGATTTCGCCGGCGCGGATCAGATGGTGGATATAGGCGCGGCTCCAGGTGGCACACACCGCGCAGGCGCAATCGCTGTCGATCGGCGCCTGGTCCTCGGCGAACTTGGCGTTGCGGATGTTGATCGGGCCATTCCAGGTAAAGGCCTGGCCGTTGCGGCCGCTCCGCGTCGGCAGCACGCAGTCGAACATGTCGATCCCGCGCTCGACCGCGCCGACGATATCGTCCGGCTTGCCGACGCCCATCAGGTAGCGCGGCCGGTCGACGGGCAACTGCCCCGGCGCGTAATCCAGCACGCCGAACATCGCCTCCTGCCCCTCGCCCACCGCGAGCCCGCCGACCGCATAGCCGTCAAACCCGATCTCGATCAGCTTCTCGGCGGAAATCTGGCGCAGCTCCCGGTCCAGAGCGCCTTGCTGGATGCCGAATTGCGCAGCCCGCTCAGCATGCTCACCGCCGCTCAGAAAGGCCTCGCGCGAGCGCTTCGCCCAGCGCATCGAGCGCTCCATTGCTGCCGCCTGCACGTCGCGGGCCGAAGTGGTCGGCACCAGCTCGTCGAACGCCATGACGATGTCGGAACCGAGCAACCGCTGGATTTCGGTCGACCGCTCCGGCGTGATCAGGTGCCGTGCGCCGTCCAGGTGCGACTTGAACGCGACACCTTCCTCGCTCCGCTTGGTCAGCTCGGACAGGCTCATCACCTGATAGCCGCCGCTATCGGTCAGGATAGGCCGGTCCCAGCCCATGAAATGATGCAGACCGCCCAGCCGCGCCACGCGCTCGGCGCCGGGGCGAAGCATCAGGTGATAGGTGTTGCCCAGGATGATGTCGGCGCCGGTCGCGCGCACATCGGCGGGTTTCATCGCCTTCACGGTCGCGGCCGTGCCGACCGGCATGAAGGCCGGTGTGCGGATTTCGCCCCGCGCCATGCGGATCGTGCCGGCGCGCGCCGCGCCATCGGTCGCATGCACGGAAAACTGGAAACGGGACATGCCGCCCCTTTGCCCGGTCCCCACGAAACCTCAACCCCTCTCCCCGGCGGGGAGAGGGCTCGTATCACAAATCCATCCGCCAGATTTCGGCCTGCACCGGTTCCCCGAACTCGCTGTGCGTCTCTACCTCGGTGATGCGCATGCCCGCCGCTTCATAGATGCGCCGCGCACTGGTCAGGACGGTATGCGTCCACAGCATCATTTCGCGATACCCGGCCGCGCGGGCGAACTCGACGCAACGCCGCACCAGATCCTGACCGATGCCGAGACCGCGCGCCCAGGGCTCGACATACAGCAGCCGCAACTGCGCGACCCCTTCGCCCGCATCCACCAAGAACACCGATCCCGCCATCACGCCGGCGCGCTCCGCGACCCAGCATTGTTCGTGCCCGGGCTCGAAATTCTTGAGGAATTGCGACGTCACTTCACCCAGCAACACTTCCATCGGCGCGCCCCAGCCCCATCCCTCGTCGTACAGGATCGCCTGGCGCGCGGTGATCATGCCCATGTCGCCGGCGCGGAACGTGCGGACCGTATAGCCGGGGGCAGCCTCACCGCCCAGCATCGCCCGCGCCGTGTCGAGCGCCGTCACCAGCGTTGCCCGGTCCGCCGCCATCAGCCGTTCGAGCGGCCGCCCGACATGCGCGCGCTGGTCCCGGTCCAGCGCGGCAAAAGCGGCGCGCCCTTCGCTGGTCAATCGGATCGGGCGGCGGCGCGCGTCCTCGCCGCGCCCGCGGCTGATCCAGCCCCGCCCCTGCAGCCTGCGCACAATCCTGCTCAGATAGCCCGCGTCGATCCCCAGCTCCGCCTGCAGATCGCTCGCGATCGGCGCATCGCGCGTCGCGATCTCGTACAGCGCCCGCGCCTCCACCAGCGACATCTCGCTGCCGAGAAATCGCGGCTCCAGCGCCCCCACGAAGCGCGTGTAGAAACGATTGAAACGCCGCACTGCGGCAACGGCCTGCTCGTCCATAGGCCGACATCAGATTAATTAGTTGCCTTTGTCAACTATCAGCACGCCATTTTCGGCTTTGGCGGTGGCGCGAACCCGGCTAGCCCATGCGAAACCAGCGGGAGGACAAGGCATTGGCGGGACATGACGAGACGCAGGGCGCCAGGCCGGGCGGCGGCTATGCCCACTGGGTGCTCACCATCCTGTTCATCGTCTATGTGCTGAATTTCATCGACCGTCAGATCCTCGCGATCCTGGCCAAGGATGTGAAGCGCGATCTCGGCCTGTCGGACGCCGATATCGGCTTCCTGTTCGGCACCGCCTTTGGCGTCTTCTATTCGCTGTTCGGGATTCCGCTCGGCCGGCTGGCGGACAATTGGCACCGCGTCCGCCTGATCACGATCGGCCTTGCCATCTGGTCGGCGATGACGGCCTTTTCCGGTCTCGCCCGCAACGGCCTGCAGTTGACCGCCGCGCGGATCGGCGTCGGCATCGGCGAAGCGACCGCCTCCCCTTGCGCCTATTCGCTGATCTCGGATTATTTCCCGAAGCAGAAGCGTGCCACCGCGCTTGCCATCTATTCCTCGGGCATTTTCATCGGCGGCGGCCTGTCGCTGTTCATCGGCGGCGCGATCGTCGACAGCTGGAACCAGGCTTTTCCGGGCGGCCATTGGGGTCTGGTCGGCTGGCAGGTCGCCTTCATGGCGGTCGGCCTGCCCGGCCTCGCTCTCGCCGCGATCGTCTCCACCCTCCGCGAGCCGGTTCGCGGCGCGGCGGACGGCATCGTCACGCCCGCCAATGCCGCCAACCCGTTCCGCGATTTTGTGGCCGAGCTGATCGCGATCATCCCGCCGCTCACCCTGATTGGTGCCGCCCGCCGGGGCACGGCCGCGCTTGCGGCCAACCTTGCCGCAATCCTGTTGATCGGGCTCGCCATTTGGGCGCTCGCCACCGCGACCGGCAATTGGCCGCAATGGCTTTCGGTCGGTCTCGGCGCCTATGCAGTCCTATCCTGGGCCAGTTCATTGAAGAGCCGCGATCCCGCCACCTACCGGCTGATCTGGGGTACGCCTGCTTTTCTCTACACCTCGATCGGTTACGGCCTGATCGCTTTTGTCTCCTACGGCGTCGCCGCCTTCGGCGCGCTCTATGCGGAAACGGTGCTGGGGCAACCCAAGACCGAGGTCGGCTTCTATCTGGGCGGCGGCGCCGCGGCGGGCGGTTTTCTCGGCATCGTGCTCGGCGGCCGCATCGCCGATTGGGCGAAGACGCGCGCGCCCTGGGGGCGCGTGCCGGTCATCCTTTCTGGTACGCTGCTGCCGATCCCCTTTCTGGTCTATGCCTATACCACGTCCAGCCCGACCGGCTTTTACATCGCCAGTTTCTTCATGAGCGGCCTGGCGAGCGCCGCGCTCGGCCCGGCAGGCGCGACCACCCAGGATCTGGTGCTGCCGCGCATGCGCGGCACCGCCACCGCGACTTTCTTCATCGCGACAGCTCTGATCGGCCTCGCGCTCGGCCCCTATTTCGCCGGCTTCATGTCGACAGCGAGTGGCGGAAACCTGCGTCTGGGCGTGCTCTCTCTGCTCGCAGTCGCGCCGATCTCACTGATCCTGCTGCTCCTCGCCTGGCGCACCGTTCCGGCCGCGGAGGCCAGTGTGGTCGATCGCGCAAGGGAAGCGGGGGAGCCGATCTAGCCGTCATCCTGTTAATAGGGGCTGCTCCCCGGCGCAGGCCGGGGTCCATCACCGCACAACCGTATTCGGTCCAGTCCGCTGGACCCCGGCTTCCGCCGGGGAACAGGCATAGTCACCCCTTGGTCAGCACCCCGCAGGCAATGCGCCCGCCGCTGTTGCCGCTCGGATCGGTCTTATAGTCGTCGGGCGAAGCGTGGATCACCACCGCTGCACCATCCGCGTCCATCAAGCTGGCCAGCGTCGCATCCTTCACGGTGAAGTCGACCTTGCCCTTGCCGTCCGCGCCGATCGTGATGTTGGGGAGGTCGCCCTGATGCGCCCCTTTGGGATTGTCGCGGCCATGTTCATGGCCGGTCGGGTTCCAATGCGCGCCCGCGGTCTTGAAGTCAGGCCCTTCGCAGCGGCCGACGGCGTGAATGTGAATGCCGTGCACCCCGGCGGCCAGCCCTTCGGCGGTCACATGCACTTTAAGGCCGCCTTTTTCCTGCCGGACCATCGCGGTTCCGCGCGGCGCGCCGTCGCCGCTCGCCAGCGTTGCGCTGGCCCCGCTGGCCATTCCGGCGGCCCCAGCTGTTGTCATCAATCCGGCGATCGTCAGCGGCAAAACGGCCAAAGCAAGCATGCGCATCGTCACATCCTCCATCCTCACGACCCGGACGCGCAACGGCGGCGGCGGGTTCCGGCGAGCGTGCGATTGAATGGCGCGCCGCTCCTCAGCCGTCTGTAGGTCTCCCCTTTCGCCTGCGCTATGCCGATTTGATGCCGTCGTCCTTTTCCCTGCCCGCGCTGGTTCTGACTTGGCTGACCGGGCGCTCGGTCGCGCGCGGCCTGCCGGCGCCGGTATCCGATCGGGGCGGATACCGCGTCGACACGAGGACTGACGCAGAGGCTATACGCTGGGTCTTTCCGGGCATATCGGAAGGCCTGATCGAGCTTGGCCGCACCGTCCGCGCGCCCCGCCACTTCGTCAAATCCTGCGTCGAGCGCGAGCGCTTGCGCGCCGCCCTGCCTGGTCATTGGCGGATACATGACCCCGGCTTCTTCATGATGGCGACCGGCCCGTTCGGCAAACATTACCTCGTTCCGGGCTACGGCCTCGAAACGGTCCGCCACGGACAAGTGATCGAAGCGCGCATCACCGCGGCCGATGGAAGCCTGGCCGCGAGCGGCTATGCGGCCGAGTTGGAGGATGCCATGATTTATGACCGTATCGTCACCGCTCCCGTGCATCAGCGCCTGGGTCTGGGGACAATGATCATGACCGCGCTGCACGCGGCAAAGCGCAACGCCGGCGCGGTCGACCTGCTGGTTGCGACTGAAGCGGGGCGGCGCCTGTACACGCGCCTCGGCTGGCGCCTGGTCGCGCCCTATTCGAGCGCTTCGACGATCGAAGATTGACCGGCGCACAGGGTGCGCCGCGCTTCGACGAAGATCACGACGGCAAAGAAAAAGGGCCGGTCGTTGCCGACCGGCCCTCAATCAGTTTGGCTCGAAAGCCTGGCTTACATGCCCGAACCCGGACCGTAGGTGATTTCCACACGGCGGTTCTGGAGCTCACGGACACCGTCCGCGGTCTGAACGCGCAGGTTGGTTTCACCGAACGCCTGGGTCGTGATCACGCCATCAGAGATGCCATGGCTCGACATATAGGCCTTCACCGCGTCCGCACGGCGCTGCGAGAGACCCATATTGTACTTCGGCGTACCCGAGGTGTCGGTGTAGCCGGCCAGCATGACCTGCGCATTGCCGCAGTTCTGGTAGGCCGAAATGGCATTGTCGAGGATCGACGCCGCTTCCGGCGTGACGTCCGACTTATCCCATTCGAAGAACACGATATACGGTCCCGGCGTGCACACCACGGCCGGCGGAGGCGGCGGCGGAGGCGGCGGGGGAGGCGGCGGCGGGGGAGGCGGCGGCGGCGGCGGCGGCGGAGCAGCCGGTTCGCCGAAGTTGAAGATCACGCTGCCGAGCAGGCTGTGCGAGCGGAAGCGGCCGTCGAAGCCGGTGCCGTCGGTGCCCACGACCCGCATGCGCGAGGCGTTGAAGAAGCGATACTTCAGGCCGACATCGATATTGTCGGTGAGCGGAGCGCGAACGCCCGCAATCGCCTGCCACGCAAAGCGCGAATCGGAATCATCCAGGAACGTGCCCTGAGTGAAGCGATAATTGCTGTACTTCACGCGCGCCACGCCGGCACCGCCGCCGACGTAACCGGAAATGCCCGTTTCGTCGCCGAAATCGAACAGACCGTTGACCATGAAGCTCAGCGCCGAGGAGCTGCCAGCAACCTGATCGGTATATTTGACGTTCGCGAGGCGGCCCGGAATCGGAATCAGCGTGCTCTCATAGCCGTCGATATTGGCCTTCTTGTAGCCGACCTCGGCTTCAAGGCGGAACACGCCGAAGTCGTAGCCGACGATGCCGTCGACGTCATAACCATAATCGTGGTCGACAGTCGACTTACCCGTCGCGGCACCGCGCGTCAGTTTGAAGTTGATATCTTCGACGACTGAGGCGCCGCCTTCGATGCCCACGTACCACGCCTTGTCCTTCGCCAGCGAGGGCGAGGCAATCGCAGTGGAGGCCAGAGCCATCGCAATGGCAAGCTTCCGCATAGAAATCCCCTTTCTTGGTGTCACTCGGACAGCGGAAACTCACTATCGGCTGCTTTGTTTCGGTGCAAGCCCGCAATTCGCGAAACTGTTGTATAAGTGCCACAGGCGTGACGCTTTTCCGCGGGGCGAGGGGCCACCGGATTAGAGCTCATCTCACGCCTCGATCAAACCATGCGCGGCCAGCCGGTCGATAATAGCGGCGATGGCGGTTCTCGCTTCCGCATCGATCGTCGCGCCGCCCGCGGGCAGGGCGACGGCGGCTCCTCGCGCACCCACCACCGGCTGGTCATCCACGAGGATGCGGCTCGCACGCTCCTCGCCCATCACCCATTCAGTGGCCTCCCGCACTGCCCAAAGGCTCTGATCCTTCAACCACACGCGCATGCCCTCGGCGGCGGGCAGAAAGCGCCAGCCGCCCGTGGTCCAGCAGGCCAGGCATCCCGCCTGCCCGCTCCACGCGCCGGTCGGCGCATCGGCGACGATCCAGCATGCGCCGATCGCGGGTGAGATGGGCGGCGTCGCGATCGCCGCACTTTCGGCCGCCGGACATAATGCCGCGTCGATCAGCGCCAGCGCCTCGTTATGCGTCAGTTCCTTCTGCGCCTGTCCGGCCGCCAGCAAAGGAAGGCCGAACCGCCCGCTCAGCAAAGCCATGTCTGTCTCCTAAAGTGAAAGCGTCAACGCCGCCGGCCGCGACAGCGACCAGTTGCCCGCCTGCACGACGGTGAAGCTCACCGACGCCGCTCCGGCATCGTCGGCGGGGTCGTAAAGGAAGCCGGCCTCGGTCAGATCGTGCACACGGCCCGGCCCGCTGTCCGGTTCGATCGTCAGCCGATAGGCCTCGCGCGCCTCGGCCACTGGCGCATCCACACCGTCCAGCCACGTCCAGCCCGCCCGGCTCGATCGCACCCATGCCAGATCGAACCGGCCATCGTCGCGCCGCCGCGCGGTCAAGTGAACGGGCGCGGGCGGGCGCAACGCGGCGCCGATCGCGGCGGCGGAGACTTCGACCGGCGCTGCGTCGCCGATGCCCGAAGCCATCAGCCGCACCGTTGCCCCGACAGCGCTCAGCGGCGGATCGTAAACGGTCAGCGCCTCCTCTTCGATCAGGGCGAACCGTTCGCCCGTGGCGTGCGCGCCGGCGGCCCATCCGGTGCCGCGCCGCCCGCGGAGCCGCTCGAATTGCTCGGCCGACAAGGCCGCGCCGTCGCCCGGCTCATACACCAGCGCGCCGGAAGGCCGCGCCGCATTGTCCAGCAGCGCCTTGTTCCACTGCGTCGCCGCATTGTGGATCGCGACCGCGCCCGCCGCCGCACCCAGGCAGCCGAGGCCATAATGATCGTCGGACGGATGAAAGGCCCTGCCGTGAATGATCTCCCGCGCCTCGATCCGCTGGGCGACCTCGCCGACCTGGTACAGATAAGCCCCCGGCCACCCCCGCGCATCCGCCTCCACGGTGACGCGATCCGGCCTCAGAGCAAACAATTCTGCAACCACCTCGCTCGTCCCGAGCGAAGTCGAGGGGCGCATCAAGATTTGAACGTAGGAATTCCCGTGCAGCAGCAGATGCGAAGCCAAAGTCTCCACCAGCCCCTGCCCGCCCGAAGCCGCGGCCACCAGCCGTGCCACCTCCGGCTCGGAACACGCCACCGGCGCCGCCCCCACGCTCTCCGCGACCAGCCGCACCGCCCGCTGCGCGATCGGGTTCAGCTCATAAGCCTCCCGCACCCGGGCCTCATACGATCGCGGCCACGCCCCGCTCCCGAACGCCACGCCAAACCCGCGCGCCAAAACCGGCCGCGCGGCCCTGCCGCCGGCCTTCCTTCCGAACCATTTCATGAACCTCTCCAAAAGCCCCTCTCCCGTTTCCGGGAGAGGGAGGGGCCCAAGCCGTCAGGCTTGGGAGGGTGAGGGCGCTTCTGGCCTCAACTCACCGGAATCCGGCAAACACCGCCCAGGCCAGCAAGGCCGCCGCAGCGACAAATCCCAGCACGACGCCCAGCAGGGCCCAGCCCCGCCGCGTCTCCGGCAGCAACAACAGGAAAAGATCGTCCAGCATCGCCTCGTTTTAGCCTGGCACCACCTTCAAACCAACACCCGCACCCGCGCCTCGGCCCTTCGCCCCAGCATCAGCTCGGTCAGCGCCCACACCAGCGCATCCGCCCGGTCCGGCGACCGTCCCGGCCCGTGATAGCCCAGCCCCATCGTCATCCCGCACAGCTGGTCCTCCAGCGCGGGAAAGGCACCCAGATGCCGCACCCGGCCCTGTTCGTAGAGGCACGCGACCGGCTCCGCCCGCGCCGCCTTGCCGCGCGACGCATGCACCGCGCGCACCGGCAGGCCGGGATCGACGAGCTTCAGCATTTCCGTCACCAGATTGCCGCCATTATTCACTTCCGCGATCACCCGGTCGGCGCCGTGCCGCCGCGCGGCGGCGCTGACCGCCCCCGCCCAGCCGCTGGCGCTCGCGCCTTCCGCGGTCGCATCCTCGATCACATAGCCGATCCCGTCGCGCCCCAGCCCGGCGACCACGATCCCGCACGCATCGCCATGATCCGACGCCGGCGGATCGACGCCGACAACGACACGCACAAACTCAGGCTGCCGTTCGCTTCGAGCGCAGTCGAGAAGCCCCCGCGTCCACAGCGCCCCCTCGACATCCTCCAGCAGCACCCCGTCCAGCTCCTGCCGGCCGATCCTGGTGCCGTCATAGGCGGCGCGCATCGCGGTGCGGAATGCGTCCTCCAGCGTCAGATTGTCCTCCATCCGCCCGCCCGTGACGACAGTGCCGGGATCGCCCAGAATCCGCGTTAGCGCCGGCCCCGGCCGCGGCGTCGTCGTCACCAGCGCGCGGGGGGCAAGGCCCGATCGCAGCGCCATCTGCAGATTGTCCCAGGCCTCCTCCGGCTTCGCCCATTTGGCGAGCTCGTCGCACCAGGCGAAATGATGATTGCCGCCGCGCAGGCCGTCCGGATTCTCGCCCGAATACAGTCGGATGACGGTGCCGTTCGGCAAGGTCAGCCGCTTCAGCGCCGGCTCCCAGCAGAAGCGCCGGCGCCGCTGCCGCAGCACCGCGATCAGCCCGCTATCGCCTTCCACCATCACCGCCCGCGCCTCCTCGATCGTGGCGCCGACCAGCGCGATCCGTGCCGGCGCCGCCAGCGCCTTGTCCGCGACCCATTCCGCTCCCGCGCGCGTCTTGCCGTACCCGCGCCCCGCCTGCATCAACCAGTTGCGCCAGTCGCCCTCGGGCTCCAGCTGCCCCTCATGCGCCCAGGCGGCGAAGTCGACGAGCCAGGCCCTGAGGTCGGCCGGAGTCATCGTGGCGAGCAATGCTTCGGTCTGCTCGGCGGTCAGGTCGGCGAGTTTTTCGGCATGCGCACGTACCAATGAAGATCGTCGCATCGCTTCCCCTCTCCCCGGCGGGGAGAGGCGACTCGGCGCCAGCCGAGCGGGTGAGGGGGGCTCCCACGCCCGGCCCACCAGCTCAGAACCCCCTCACCCGGACGTCCCGGATTGAATCCGGGACGTCTCGACCTCTCCCCACCGGGGAGAGGTGATTATTTCTGCCGCCTCATCTGCCGGATGCGCTCGATCCGCCGCGCGATTTCCGCACGCAGCGCCTCCGCATCCTCCTCGTCCGGCACATCATCGGCCGCGGCCGCGCTGTCGCGGTGCAGCCGCAGCAGCGTCAGCGCGATCGCGTTCGGATATTCGTGCGTGCGGTCGATCGTGCCGTCATGCTTGGTCACGGTCTTGACCGTGCCGTTCATCGCCCGCTCCAGCATCATCAGCTCAAGGTTGCGATAGGCCTCGGCCAGCGCGTCCGCCCAGCGCGCGCGAAACGCCGCGTCGCGGGCCTTGTGCTCATACACGCAGCCCGTCGTCACCCCCGCCCGCTTGGCGGCCAGCGACACGTTGCACGTCGCCGCCAGCTCGGCCAGGAACGCCTCCTGCTTCGCCGCGTCGAACGCCCCTTTGCGCGCCCGCGTCACGCGCGGCACCTTGCCGCCCGTCAATCCCGTCTTTGCCATGTGCTGGTCCTTCAATAGAAAAGCGACCCGTTCCCCGGCGAAGGCCGGGGCCCATCGCTCCTTGACGGCGTCTTGCCCTGACGAATGGACCCCGGCCTTCGCCGGGGAACGGGTGAACCCGGATGGGCAGGCCGCCAAAAGGAAAGGCGGCCCCTCCACCCGAGGAACCGCCCGACTCACATTTCTTCAGCGTTCACGCCATGTGCCAGATCATCGTCACGATGTCAAGATATTTTTACCGATTTGGTTATTATCCTTTTTCATCACCCCGGCGAAGGCCGGGGCCCAGTCCCCCAGAAAAATCAAGCGCGGCAGCGCTTCGCACTGCCAGGTTTTTTAGTCGGGCTGGATCCCGGCCTTCGCCGGGATGACGAAATAGAAAAGGGGCCAGGAATACCCCAGCCCCCTTCGCGTCTTTGCGTCTTTGCGCGAGACCAGCCTTATGCCGCCGCCGCGCTCGGCTCTTCCGCCGGCGTCGGGCGCTTGTCGAACACTTCGTCGATCAGCCCGAATTCCTTGGCCTCGGCCGCGGACATGAATTTGTCGCGGTCCATCGCGCGCTCGATCTCTTCCAGCGGCTTGCCGGTATATTTGGCATAGAGCGCGTTCAAATCCGCGCGCATGCGCAGGATCTCGCGCGCCTGGATTTCGATGTCGGCGGCCATGCCCTGGGCGCCGCCGGATGGCTGATGGATCATGATCCGGCTGTTGGTCAGCGCCACGCGCAGGCCCGGCTCGCCGGCCGACAGCAGGAAGCTGCCCATCGACGCGGCCTGGCCGATGCACACCGTGCCGATGCGCGGCCGGATATATTGCATCGTGTCGTGGATCGCCATGCCCGCCGTGACGACGCCGCCCGGCGAGTTGATGTACATGTAGATGTCCTTCTTCGGATTTTCCGATTCCAGGAACAGCAGCTGGGCGGTGATCAGCGAGGCCATATGGTCCTCGACCTGGCCGGTCACAAACACGATCCGCTCGCGCAGCAGCCGCGAATAAATGTCGAAGCTGCGTTCGCCCCGGTTGGACTGCTCGATGACGATGGGCACGAGCGCGTCATGGATCTGGCCGTTCACGAACGGATTATTCATGGGGAAAGAAGTCCTTTTGAGTTGCCCCGCCTACATCGGACGACAGCGCGAGGCGTTCAAGCCCCACTTTTCCCTCTCCCCTGCGGGGAGAGGCGACTCAGCGAAGCTGAGCGGGTGAGGGGGTTCAGAGCGGGAGAATAATCCCCAACTCAATACCCCCTCACCCGGATCAGCGCTACCGCGCTGACTCGACCTCTCCCCGCTGGGGAGAGGTGCGCATCCTCACATCTTGTAGCTGATCCGCAGATACCCGAACTGTCCCGGCAGGTCATACGTCGTCGGGTCGTAATTGTTCAGGCTGCACGAGAAGCAGGCCGGCGGGTTCTTGTTGAACACATTGTTCACGCCCGCCGAGATCGAGAAACGCTCGTCCCAGAAGCCCGGCGTGTAGGTCAGCTGCACGTCGGTATAGAGGCGGCTGTTCAGCTTGTTCGGATTGCCCGATCCGTCGATCTCGGTGACGCTGCTGATATAGCGCCCCGTGATCGCCGCGCGCAGGTCGCCGATCGTCCAGTCGAACGTCGCATTGCCCTTGAACTTGGGGAAGGCCTGGTCAGGGCTGCCCCGTTCCGTGCCCTTGCGGTCGATCACGACGAACCCGCCCGAGGCCGAGAGAATGTATTTGGTCAGGAACACGCCATTGGCGGAAAGCCCGAACATCCCCGCGCCCGTCTGCGGCGAGCGGTAGTTGAACGCGACGTCCACGCCCTTGGTCCGGATGCTGTCCAGATTCTGCAGCGTGCCGTCGATTTCGTTGACGAAGCCGTTGGCGGTGCGGACCACCAGCGCACAGCTCGCCTTGTCGCCCAAGAGCGCGCAATTGTTGAGCGTCAGATTGGGGTCGACCACGCCGATCGCTTTGCGCACCTTGATGTCGTAATAATTCGCTTCAAGGCTCAGGACGGAAGCGAAGCCGCTCTCCTTTGCCCAGTTCGGCGAATAGACGGCGCCCAGCAGCAGGTTGCGCGATTTCTCCGGCCGCAGGTTGAGATTGCCCTGGGTGATGACCGGCAGCTGGCCCGGCGGCTCGGCATAGCTGCCATCGGCCGGAACGCCGTTCGCGGTGCAGTTCGCCCTGACCACCGCGCTTGTCTGATAGGGCGATTGCGGGATGTTGGAGCAGGGGTCGGTGACCGGAAGGTCGAAGCGCGAGCGGCCGCCGAACAGCTCGCCAAGGCTCGGCGCGCGGAAGCCGGTCGAATAGGATGCCCGCAGCAGCAGGTCTTCCACCGGTTTCCACAGGGCGGTTCCCGTATAGGTCGTGCTCTTGCCGCTGATCGAATAGTCGGAATGGCGGACGGCGCCGTTCACTTCCAGCGAGTGGAAGAAAGGCGTGTCCTTCAACAGCGGCACCCGGACTTCGCCGTAGATTTCGTCGACATTGTAGCGGCCCCGCGCCGGCTGGGCGGGAATGTCGGCGCCCAGGCCCGCCGAGACGATCGGGTCGGGCACGAAATTCGCCGCCTGCACACGGTGCTCGACGCCGACTGCGAAGCCGACCGGCCCGGCCGGCAGGTCGAACAGGTCGCCGCTCAGGTTCGCGGTATAGTCATAGAGCGACTGGCGGCTGCGATCACGCTCGGTGAAGGCGATCCACCCCAGCATCTGCGGCGTGATCGAGCCGGCGCCGCCGAACAGATTCAGCGGCACGCACGGCGCCTGGCAGTTGGCGATCGGGCCGATCGCCTGCGCGACGCGGTCGGCGCGGACGTTGCCGGTGAAGCTCTGGTGCGCGTCGTTCCAGCCCAGATTGGCGTTCACGTCCCAATACCAGCTGTGGCCGCCCACTTCGAACTTGCCGTCCAGCGTCGCCGTCACCGCGAAGGTGTCCACCCGCTGGTTGAAGGTGCGCTGCCCGGCTTCGATCAGGCGGCGCGCGACGAACGAGTAATTCGCCGCCCGGCCATTGGGCGTGCCGTTCGGATTGAGGCCGGATTCCAGCGTCACGCCGAACGGGTTGAACGGGTTGGTCGCGTCGAACGACAGCCGGTCGAACAGGCTGCCGGCGCCATTGCCCGCATCCGGGCCGATGAACAAAGGCTCGAACGCCGCCTGGTTCTGCGACTTGCGGTGATTGTACGACGCCCGCACGCGCAGGTTGATGTCGTCGCTCAGCTCCTGCTTGAAGCTCAGCCAGGCGCCGTAGCGTTCGTTCGGCGTCTTCAGATAATTGAACGGCGCGAAGTTGAACCGGTCGGCGGCGGTGAAGCGCCGCAGGTCAGCTAGGGTGGGCTTGGAATTCGGCGGGTTCGCGATCGTCTGGCTGCCCATGAAGGTCAGGAACCGGCCATTGGCCGCGGCGCTGGAGCAGCCGCCGATCGGATCGGTGCAGCTCGTCTGGCCGGGGTTCGGGAATTGCGAGATTTTGCGGTCGCCGGAGCGCACCGCCTGTTCCTTCACATAGGACGCGCCGAACACCAGATTGGTGCGATCCGACTTCACGCCATAGCTGACGTTGAAGTCATAGGTCTCGCCGTCATGCGCCTTCAGGAACTGGCCGTATTGGGCGGAGGCGCGCAGGCCTTCCTGTTGCGCCACGGTGACGATGTTGACCACGCCCGCAATCGCGTCGGAGCCGTAGAGCGGCGAGGCGCCGGCCTGCAGCACTTCGATGCGGTCGATCATGTTCGACGGAATGGTGTTGATGTCGACGGTCGCGGGGATGCCGCTGCCGCTGGTGCCGTTCACGAAGCGCATGCCGTCGACCAGCACCAGCGTTCGCTTGGCGGAAAGGTAGCGCAGGTCGATTTCCGCAGAGCCCGCGCCGACACCGCCGCCGTCCGGCGGATTGCCGAGATTGCCTGAGGCGTTGACCTTGGAGTTGAGGCCGCCCGATGCCGCCGGCAGCCGCTGCAAAATGTCGGCGACCGAGGACAGGCCGGTCTGCGCCAGCGAATTCTGGTCCAGCGTCACTACCGGCGACGTCTGGTTGAGCGGATCGACGCGGATGCGCGATCCCGTCACCACGATCGTATTGTCGCCGCTTTCGGCCGCAGCCGCCTGCGCGAAGGCCGGTTGCACGGCAAGGCCAAGAGCCAGCGCCGCGCACGCGGAACCGCCAAGAAGAATTCCGGAAACTCGCATGATTATCCTCTCCCAACCACGGGTAGAGGCGCTGTGTAGGCCCGCGCGGAGTCGTGGGAAACCGTCCCGCGCCGGTACAAAACCGATTTATGTCCCACCGTTGCGATAATGTTACAAATTGTTGCTGATCTGCCCTTCTCCCCAGTGGGGAGAAGGCGACTCCCCCGGACTTGATCCGGGGGAGCGGGATGAGGGGGTACTGAGCTTTAGAACCGGGCTCAGAACCCCCTCACCCAACCCTCTCCCCGCCGGGGAGAGGGCTAAAGAAAAGGGCCGGAGAAACTCTCCGACCCCCTTCGCGTCTTTGCGTCTTTGCGCGAGCTACTTCTTCGCGGCCGGCGCCTTTTTCGCCGGAGCCTTCTTGGCCGGCGCTTCCGCTACCGGCTCGGCGGCCACGGCCTCGGTCTTCGCCGCGGCTTTCTTCGCCGGCGCCTTCTTGGCCGGCGCTTCCGCCTCTACCGCGGCGGCTGGCTTCTTGGCCGGAGCCTTTTTCGCGGGAGCTTTCTCTTCGGCGGCGGCGGGCTCGGCCTTGGCTTTCTTCGCGGCGGCCTTTTTTGGCTTGGCGTGATCATGATCGTGGTCATGGCCGCAGCCCGGGCCGTGGACATGACCGTCCTCGTCCGCCTCGATCTCGGCCTCGATCGCCTCGCGCGTCACTTCGCGGTCGGTCACTTCGGCCTTGGAGAAGAGGAAATCGACCACCTTGTCCTCGAACAGCGGCGCGCGGAGCTGCGCCGCCGCCATCGGCTCGTTCCGGATATATTGCACGAACCGGTCGCGATCCTCGGGCCGGTATTGCTGCGCCGCCTGGGCGATCAGCCGGTTCATCTCGGCCGCGGTGATGTCGACGCCGTTCTTGGTGCCGATGTCAGAGAGCAAGAGGCCCAGCCGCACCCGCCGCTCGGCGATGCGGCGGTAATCGTCCTTGTCAGCTTCCATTTCCTTGCGCGCGGCTTCGGGGTCGGCCTCGTGGCTGGCCTCGTGCTCCAGCTGCGCCCAGATCTGGTTGAACTCGGCGTCCACCATCGAGGGCGGCACGTCGAAATCATAGCCCGCCGCCAGCTGGTCGAGCAGCTTGCGCTTCATGTGCGTGCGGGTGAGGCCGTTATGCTCCTGCTCCAGCTGGCCCTTGATCAGCTCTTTCAGCTTGTCGATGCCGTCCAGCCCCAGCTGCTTGGCGAACTCGTCGTCGAGCGCGGTGTCCTTGGGCACGCGCACTTCGTTCACCGTCACGTCGAACTCGGCCGCCTTGCCGGCCAGATGCTCGGCCCCGTAATTGTCGGGGAAAGTCACTTTCACGACCTTCGTGTCGTTGGCCTTCACGCCGATCAGCTGGTCCTCGAAGCCGGGGATGAACTGGCCGGAGCCCAGCTCCAGCGAGACGCCGTCGCCCTTGCCGCCCTCGAATTCGACGCCGTCGACCTTGCCGACGAAATCCATCACGACCAGGTCGCCGGTCTTCGCCTTGTAGGTCGGCTTCTCCGCCGCCTCGAACTGCTTGTTGCCGGCAGCGATCCGCTTCAGCGTTTCCTCGATCTCGCTGTCGGAGACGGGCACGGTCAACCGCTCCAGCTTCAGCCCGTCCAGCTTCGCTTCCGGCACGTCGGGCAGCACTTCCAGCGAGACCTTCACCTCGGCATCCTTGCCGGGCTCGAAGCTTTCGTCGAGCTCGACCGAAGGCTGCATCGCCGGGCGCAATTGCTTCTCGGCGAGCAGCTGCTGCACGCCTTCCTGCACCGCGGTTTCCAGCGCCTGCTGCTCAAGCGCGGGCCCGTGCATCTTGCGGACGAGATTGGCAGGCACCTTGCCGGGGCGGAAGCCGGGCATGCGGATCTGCGGCGCGACTTTCTTCAGCTCGCCTTCGACGCGGGCTTCGATATCCTTGCGGCCGATCTTCAGCGTGTACGCCCGCTTCAGGCCCTCGTTCAACGTCTCGACAGTCTGCATGTCTCGCCTTCTTCAAATCCGTGGGATGGTCCTTGGCCAAGCGTGCTGGATTGGTGCGGGCGAAGGGACTCGAACCCCCACATCTTTCGATGCCAGAACCTAAATCTGGTGCGTCTACCAATTCCGCCACGCCCGCGGCCGGACCGCCGGTCGCGGGCGTCTATACCAGCTTGGCCACAGGGGCAACCCGCAACCGGGCCGGGGCGTTCCTTCAGGCGAAGGAGAAGATCATGGCCACCGTTCCCCCGCCCAACACGGCCCCCGAAACCCCGCCCCAACCCGCGCAAAGCCCCGACGAAATCGTACCGCCTACGCCCGACCGCGACGTGCCGGACCCCAACCCGGCCGACCCCGGCGGGCCGGTCGAAAACCCCTCTCTTGAGGGAGAGGGCGACTCACGCGCAGCGTGAGCGGGGTGAGGGGAGAGGCGGCCCGAGAATAAGTCCCCAGCGCCACTCCCCTCACCCGGTCAGGCTCCGCCTGACTCGACCTCTCCCCATGGGAGAGGTGCGCAGAGAGTTACACCACCACCTCCCCCGCCGGCGGATGGCCCAGGAAGGCCGCCGGGCTGGCGGTCGCGCCATAGGCCCCCGCCAGGAAGATCGCGATCAGGTCGCCGGCCTCGGCGCGGGGCAGTGCCACCTGGTTGCCGAGCAGGTCGAGCGGGGTGCAGAGGCAGCCGCAGACGCTGACCGTCTCCTCCGCCTCCGCGCCGAACCGCCCGGCGACGGCCAGCGGATAATTCCGCCGCACCACCGTCCCGAAATTGCCCGAGGCGGCGAGCTGGTGATGGAGCCCGCCATCGACGATCAGGAACACCTGCCCGCCGCTTTCCTTCCGGTCGACCACCCGCGTCAGATAGACGCCGCATTCGCCGACCAGCCAGCGGCCCAGCTCCAGGCAATATTCGGTCTCGGCCAGCACCTCGGGCCGCGCCGCGCCCGTCAGTGCCGCGCCGATCCGCCCCACATCCAGCGCTTCGTCGCCCGCGAAATAGGGGATGCCGAAGCCACCGCCGAGATTGAGGCGCGGCGGCCGCGCGCCCGCTTCCTCCGCCAGCCGCGCGGCGAGCGCGACCGTCGCCGCCTGCGCCTCGATGATCGCCTCCGCGTCCAGCGACTGCGATCCGGCAAAGATGTGGAAGCCCCGGAACTCAGCCCCGGCCGCGACGATCCGCCGCACCAGCGCCGGCACGCGCGCGGCGTCCACCCCGAACGGCCTGGCGCCCCCGCCCATCCGCATGCCCGAGCCGCGCAGCTCGAAGTCCGGATTGACCCTGACCGCAAGGCGCGGCGTCACCCCCAGCCGCGCCGCGATCGCCAGCGCCCGCGCCGCCTCGCCTTCCGATTCCAGGTTGAGCGTCGCGCCGTGCAACAGCGCGAATTCCAGCTCCTCGTCGCGCTTGCCCGGCCCGGCGAAGGACAGGCACGCGGCCGGCATGCCCGCCGCGATCGCGATCCGCGCCTCGCCCGCCGAGGCGATGTCGATCCCGTCCACCAGCGGCGCGATCCGCGCGACCAGCGGCGCGAAGGGATTGGCCTTCATTGCATAATGGAGCGCGATCCCCGGAAAGGCGGCGCGGAACCGCGCGATCCGCGCCGCCACCACCGCGAAGTCATAAACGAACAGCGGCGTGTCTGCGGTCTCCGCGACCAGCGCTTCCGCCGGGCGCCCGCCGATCAGCAGCGCGCCGCTTTCCCCGATGAAATCGGGCGGGATCGGCCCCATCGGCTTCATGACGCCAGCTCCGCTTTCAGCCCCGCCCGGTCGAGCTTGCCGTTGGGCCCACGCGGCAGTTCAGCGCGCCAGACGATCCGCGTCGGCTGCATGAAGTTCGGAAGTTCGCGCTTCAGATAGCTCACCAGCCGCTCCTCGGCCGAACCGTCGCCGCGCGCAACCAGCAGGATCGCCTGGCCGAGCCGCGCATCCGGCAAACCGATCGCGACCGCCTCGGCCGATGCGCCGCTGGCGATCACCGCGTCCTCCACTTCGGTCGGGCTGATCCGGTTGCCGGCCGATTTGATCATCTCGTCCGCGCGGCCGACGAAGCGCAGCAGCCCGTCATCGCCCAGCGCCACGCTGTCCCCGGACCAGACCGCGATGCCGCCATAGCGCGATCCCTCAGGCGCCGGACGAAAGCGCAAAGCCGTCCGCTCCGGATCGCGCCAGTAACCAAGCGCGACCAGCGGCCCGGCATGGACCAGCTCGCCCTGCTCGATCAGGACTTCGGCGAAGGGGATCGCGGCGCCGATCGCGGTCGGATGATCGTCGATCAGTCCGGGCGAGAGATAGGTCGAGCGGAACGCCTCGGTCAGCCCGTACATCGCGTAGAGATCGGCCTCCGGAAACAAGCCGCGCAGCCTGCGCACCAAAGGCTCGGTCAGCGCGCCGCCGCTGTTGGTGAGCCGCCTGAGCGTGGTCGTCTCAGGCCACGCCGCCTCGGTCAGCTGGACCCAGAGCGGCGGCACCCCGGCGAGCGTGGTGATCCCGTGCCGCTCCACCGCCTTCACCACGTCGCGCGGCATCAGATAGTCGAGCGGCACCGCGCACGCCCCCGCCGCCCAAGTGGAAAGCAGCTGGTTCTGCCCATAGTCAAACGCGAACGGCAGCACGCACAGCGTCCGGTCGTCGGGCGCGAGCTTCAGATAATGCGCGACCGAGACCGCCCCGAGCCAGAGATTGGCGTGAGAGATCATCACCCCCTTCGGCCGCCCGGTCGAGCCCGAGGTGTAGAGAAGCGCGGCGAGGGATTGGGGGTCCAGGTTCGAGGGGCCGATGACATCGCTCGTCCCGAGCGAAGTCGAGGGGCGCGTCTCGGAGTCGGTGCCGGCGCCCCTCGACTTCGCTCGGGACGAGCGGATGTCTGTTTCCAACACCACCCCGCATCCCGCCGGCACGTCGCCCGCTTCGAAACTCGCCGCGCGCGCGTCCTGCGTCACCAGCAGCACCGCACCGGAATCAGCGAGAATGTACCCCGCCTGCGCGCGCTTCAGCACCGGGTTGACCGGCACATGCACCGCGCCAATCCGCGCCACCGCCAGCGGCAGCAGGCAGGCTATCACCGTCTTGGGCAGCCAGCTCGCGACGCGCTCGCCCGGCCGCACCCCCTGCCCGGCCAGCCAAGCCGCGAGTGTGCCGACGCCCTGCTCCAGATCGGCAAAGCTCAGCACTTCGCCGCCCGCGATCAGCGCCGGTGCATCGGGCGCGCCGCGCAGCGTCAGATGGTCGATCGGCCGCGGTTCGGGATCAGGCTCTTGCAGAATCTCTTCGTCCCCGTTCAAACGTGCGGCCACCGATTTGGGGATTAGCGGCTTTGTGGGTCACCGGGGAATATTTTGACGGGATGCGCGCCGCGCAGCTGGCGGCGCGCGGCCGGCTCGACGCGCCCGAGCAGAGCGACCCGTTCCTGCGGCTCGACTGGTTCCGCCGCACCTGGGAGCTTTCCGCGCCCGGCAAGCGCCCGCTGATCGCCCGCGCCCGCGCCGGCCAGGCCGAGGCCTGGCTGTTCCTTGCCCGCACCCGGCCCGGCCGCGCGGTCGCGATGGCGGGGCCGCATAGCCACCGCTTCGCGCCGGTGTTCGCGGGCGAGCCCGATCCGGCGCTGCGCCACAGCCTGCTCCGGGCGATGGCGCGGCGGCTCCGATTGTTCGGCATCTCCGGCATCGTGCTGGAACCGGTGCCGCTGGGCGATGCCGCGCTGATCGTCCGTGCGTTCAAAAGTGCGGGCTGGACAGTGGCGGACCGCGCCGCGTCGGCCGGCTTCCGCCTCGCCGTGAACGGCCGCCATTTCGAGGATTATTGGGAACAGGCCCCTGCCCGCCTGCACGAACAGGTCGCCGCCGGCAGCCGCCACCTGCATGTCGAGATCGCCGACCTGATGACGCCGCGGATCTGGGAGGAAGTCGAGCTGCTGGGCGGCGCCGATGCCTTCCTGCGCGAGCTGGCGCAGGACGCGACGCTGGACAAGACGCTGCGCCTCGGCATCGCCCGGGTCGGCGACGCGCCGGTCGCGGCCCAGCTCTGGACCTTCGAAGGCAACACCGGCACGATGCACTGGCGGGGCGAGGATGAGGCCGCCGGACAATTCCACCCTTCGGCAGAGCTCACCGCCTCAATGCTGCGCTATCTGATCAATGTGGATCATGCGGCGGAAATCGATCTCGGCACCGGCCGCGACGCCGACCTCGCCGACTGGGCGGACGAACGCGAGCCGATGCGGCGGCTGGAGCTGTACAATCCGCGCACGCCGTCCGCTTGGGTGCCGGCGGTCGGCGCGCGCCTCGCGGGCCTTGTCCGCCGCGCCCCGCTCGACTAGCGGGCCTTCCAGTGATTCCCGAACATCATCTCGAGGTCGAAAAGACCGTGCGCGCGGTGCTCAGCGACGTGCTGGGGATCGCGCCTGATCGCGCCGCGGCCTTTCATGCGGAAACCGGCCTGTTCGGTTCGCTGCCCGAGCTCGATTCGATGGCGGTCGCGGGCCTTTTGACCGAAATCGAAGACCGGCTCGGCATCACCATCGAGGATGACGAAGTCGACGGCGACATGCTCTCGACCTTCGGCGCGCTGGTGACGTTCCTGGACAGGAAGCTCAGCTAGTCCTTGTCATTGCGAGGAGCGAAGCGACGAAGCGATTCAAGGGGACTCGGAGCCGCCACTGGATTGCTTCGCTTCGCTCGCAATGACGAACTAGGGCCGCTTGCGCCTTGCCATCGGCGCGGATCTGAGCGACAGGCCCAGCCGGTTCGCCCGGTGCGCGACAGATTGCTGGCTCCGCCCCAGCGCCTTGGCCACATCCTGAGTGTAGGCGCCTGCCTCCGCCAGGACGCGCAGCTGCGCTTCCGCTTCCTCGGTCCAGGCATCGCGCCGCCGGGTCAGCGGCCTGGGCGCGAAAAATCGAATGTCGGATTCCGCCATGGGTTCCGGAGCTAGGCGCATCGCCCCGCTTTCGCGCTAACCAGGATTAGCTTCTCGGAACCCTTCGCCCCGCGATGCTTTAAGCCCCTTGATGGCGTTGTATTTCTTCAATTTGGGCGACGGTGATCAGATCGCCGATGAAGAAGGCCAGGAATTCGCCACTCTTGCCGAGGCGCGGCTGGAAGCGGTCCGGAGCGCGCGGTCGATAATGCGGGAGGAGATTCTGCAAGGAACCCTGTCGCTTCGCGAGAGTATACATATCCTGGACGCGAACGGAGACAGGCTCGAAACGGTCTATTTCAGGGACGCTGTCAAAATCGAGGAGTAGGCCCTTTGCCGGCGATCGACCTGCTGATCCGGCGGTTGCGGCTGCGCGACCGGCTTGCGCCCGACGAAATCGACGCCCTGCATGGCCTGCCGCTCACTCTCGCCCGTTTTGAACGGCGTGCGCATATCGTGCGGGCCGGCGTCCCGCAGAGCAAAAGCAGCATCGTCGTCGAAGGATGGATCGCCCGCTCCAACAGCTTCGCGGACGGGCGGCGGCAGATCACCCAGCTGCACGTGCCCGGCGATTTCTTTGATTTGCACAGTTTCCTGATGAAAACGCTGGAGCACGACATCGTCGCGGTGACGGCCTGCACGATCGCGCAGGTCGATCACGCCCGGCTGCGCGAGCTGACCGCCAGCAAACCGCATCTGACGCGGCTGCTCTGGATGCTGACGCTGGTCGATGCCGCCACTTACCGCGAATGGCTGACCCTGATGGGCCGGGCCGATGCCCGCCAGCATATCGCCTTCATCGTGTGCGAAATGTATGTGCGGCTGGAATCGGTCGGCCTCGCAAGCGATCACATCCTGGATTTCCCGCTCA
Source organism: Pseudomonadota bacterium (assembly GCA_018240865.1). Classification (GTDB taxonomy): domain Bacteria; phylum Pseudomonadota; class Alphaproteobacteria; order Sphingomonadales; family Sphingomonadaceae; genus Sphingomonas_B. The sequence goes on from JAFEEY010000016.1 coordinate 23,850, forward strand.
CCCAGGAAGAGCTGGGCGATGTCTGCGGCATCACGCCCATCCATGTGAACCGCGTGCTTCAGGAGCTTCGCCGGGAGGGACTGATCGTCACCGAGGGGCGCCGTCTGTATTTTCCCGATTGGAGCAAGCTGGTCGCGGCGGCCCAATTCGATCCGACCTATCTCTGCCTGACGCCGATGGAGCGCTAAGAAAGCTATGGTTAATTCCGTGGTTTTGCTGTAGGAAACCGCCGAACCCCGCAGAGGGCGACCGGTCGCATCCGTACCTTTGTCAACGAAGGGGGTTTACTCATGACCAAACGGCTTTTGGCCCTCACTCTCCTCCCGGCCGCGCTTGTTGCCTGGCCGGCCCAGGCGGTGACGACGTTCCAGACCAATTTCGATTCGATCGCCGTCCCCGCGGGCGGGTTCATCATCATCCCGACCGCCGAAGGCTGGACCGCCACGGCCGGCGCCGGCATCGAGATCCAGAACCACGCGGCGGGTCAGCCTTTCTCGGAAACGAACCTGGTCGAGCTGGACAGCAACAACAACAGCGCCATGTCCCGCCAGATCGACGCGGGCACCTATACGCTCGATTTCTATTATTCGGCGCGCCCGGGCATTCCGGCTTCCAGCAACGGCATCGACGTGCTGATCAACGGCGTCAGCATTTTCAACATCACCGGCGATGGCGGCAACGCCACCAACTGGATGCCGCAGTCGATCCATTTCGGCGTCAACGCCACCTCGACGCTGACCTTCGCGGCGATCGGCACCAGCGATTCGCTGGGCGGCTATCTGGACAATATCGCCCTTGCCGGCGTGCCGGAGCCGGCGACCTGGGCGATGATGCTGGCCGGCTTCGGCCTGCTCGGCGCCGCGGCACGCCGCCGTACCCGGGCGCCCGTCACTTACGCTTGAAACGCCTCACCTCTCCCCGGCGGGGAGAGGTCGAGTCAGCGCGGCAGCGCTGATCCGGGTGAGGGGGTTCTGAGCCTGTAATCCCGGCTCAGCACCCCTCACCCCGCTCGCTTCGCGAGTCGCCCTCTCCCCGCCGGGGAGAGGGAAGCCATCACGCCGCCTCCGCCTTCTTCGCTTCGAAGTCGACTTCGGCGAGGAAGCGCTCGGCGTCCAAGGCGGCCATGCAGCCGGTGCCGGCCGCCGTCACGGCCTGGCGGTAATGCTTGTCCATGACGTCGCCGCAGGCGAACACGCCGGGAATGGCGGTGCGGCTGGTGCCCGGCTCCACGGTCAGATAGCCTTCGTCCAGCGGCAGCTGGCCCTGGAACAGCTCGGTCGAGGGCGAATGGCCGATCGCGACGAAGGCGCCGTCACAGGCGATATGGCTGTGCGCGCCCGTCACTGTGTCCTTCAGGTCGACGCCGACCAGCCCCTCGGGATCGCCGCCGCCCACGAACCGCTCCACCTGCTTGTTCCAGAGCACCGAGATGCGCTCGTTCGCGAACAGCCGCTCCTGCAGGATCTTCTCGGCACGGAGCGAATCCCGCCGGTGGATCAGCGTCACGTCCGGCGAGTGGTTGGTCATGTACAGCGCTTCCTCGACCGCGGTGTTGCCGCCGCCGATCACCACCACTTTCTTGCCGCGATAAAAGAAGCCGTCGCAGGTCGCGCAGGCGGAAACGCCCTTGCCGGACAGCAGCCGCTCGCTGTCCAGCCCCAGCCATTTCGCCTGCGCGCCGGTCGCGATCACCAGCGTCTCCGCCTCATACACATCGCCGCCGTCGCCGGTCAGCCGGAACGGGCGGCGGGAGAGATCGACATTGGTGACGATGTCGTAGTGAAAGGTGGTGCCGACATGCTCGGCCTGCTTCTGCATCTGCTCCATCAGCCAAGGGCCCTGGATCACGTCCGCGAAGCCGGGATAATTCTCGACGTCCGTGGTGGTCATCAGCTGGCCGCCGGGCTGGATGCCCTGCACCACGATCGGCTTCAGCCCCGCGCGCGCGCCGTAGATGGCGGCGGAGAGCCCGGCCGGGCCCGAGCCGAGAATGAGCATGCGGGTTTTGTGAATGGTCATCGTCTGGTCTGTGTCCGGCAAGAATCTGGGTCCGGAGACCAGATAGGGCCCCCCGCCGCCCCGCGCAAACCGCCGGCTCGCGGCTGGAGATCATCAAACCCCAATCCCGTCATCCCGAACTCGTTTCGGGATAAGAGTGCCGTCGCGTGACGCCCGCGATTAATCTCCCCGCCACGCCTGCCTCGCTCTTGTCCCGAAACAAGTTCGGGATGACGGGGCGTGGCCGGTGACGGGCTGCGCCTGGGGCTCAGCCTCAACGATTACTCGCTGTTAACCAATATGGGGCAAAGCCTAACAGGGATCAGGTTCGGCGGGGGCGCATGCGCGCGCGAAGGCATTTCTTCAGGCTCTGGGTGAAGGCCCGACTGGCCGTCCGCGGCGAGCGGCGCCGCGCGATGCAGAGCCTGCATGTCGGCCCCGAAATCGTCGACGCCCAGGTCAGGGAAGTCGCCAAGCAATTGCTGCAGGCGACGCCGGTCAATGTCGGCGCGGCGCTGCTGGTCGCCTGGGTTTTCTCCGGCATTCCCATGCGCTTGCCGCTTTATTTGTCCTGCGCCTCGCTGATGGCGCTGACGGTGGGGGCGCTGTTCGTGCTGCCGCGCATGCCCTGGCAGCGGACCCGCTATGGCGATGTGTATGCGGAACGCCGCGCGCTTCACATCCATTCGCTGATGACGGGCCTCGCCTGGGGCGGGATGATGCTCTCGCCGATGATCGGCGCCAGCGAATCGAGTCGCATCTACATTTTCGCGGCGATGACGGCGGTGACCTGCACAGGCGGCCTGATGCTGTCGATGATCCCGCTGGGCGCCGCGATGTATACCGGCGTGATGCTGGCGGCGATGATGATCGCCTATCTCTTCCAACCGGTCTCGGTCCCCTGGGGCATGTATGCCGGCACGATCCTTTACATGTTCATGCTGACCCGGGTGTTCTTCGATCTCGGCAATCTCAGCACCAGCCAGCTCAACGCCACCGCCGAGCTCGGCCGCATCGAAAGCGCCAAGCGCGAGACCGAGCGGCGCGATATCGAGCGCCGTGCCGCCGACCAGCTGCTGGCCGAGGAAGAACGCCGCCAGGCGCTCGCGGCCGAGCAGACGGCGCACCGCGCCTATCTGCTGAAGCTCGCGGAATCGTTCGAGGCGAGCGTGATGGCAGTCGCGCGCGGCCTTGAATCGGCGGTCGGCAATGTCCAGAGCGCTTCGGGCCGGCTGCACGATATCGGCCGCGACGCCGATGCCCGCGCTTCCGCCGCGTCGGACCGGGCGACCAGCGCCAGCCGCGCGGTCGCGGGCGTCGCGATCGCATCGGGCGAGATGATCCAGGCAGTCAGCCACGTCTCCGACCGGGTCGCCGAGCAAGTGGAAGCAAGCGTCGCCGCCCGCATCTCCGCCGCGCAGACCCGCCGCGCGCTGGAGGAGCTCGCCGCCAGCGCCGAGGATATTGCGAGCGTCGCGACGTTCATCCAGGATGTCGCCGCCAGCACCAATCTGCTCGCGCTCAACGCCACGATCGAGGCGGCACGCGCGGGTGAGGCGGGCCGCGGCTTCGCCGTCGTCGCCAATGAAGTGAAGAATCTCGCCAGCCAGACCGGCGCCGCGATCGAGCGGATCGGCACCACCACCGCCGCGATCCAGAGCCGCGTCGCCGATGCGATGGCGGCGGTCGAGAAAGCAGCGGCCGAGGTGGAATCGGTCAGCGACCGCGCCGGCGCCATTGCCGAAGCGGTGACTCAGCAGCGCCAGGCCTCCGACCTGATCGGCCGCAACGCTTCCAGCGCGGCCAGCGATGCCGAGAATGTGCACGCCAACATCACCCAGGTCGCCGAGCGCGCGCGAGAGACCGGCGCGATGACCGACTCGATGCGCGAACTCGCCCGGACGCTCGACGCCCAAAGCCGCGCGCTGACCCAGGCGGCGGGGGATTTCCTGTCGAGGCTGCGGGCGGCGTAAACTCAACCCGCTCGTCCCGAGCGTAGTCGAGGGGCGTATCTCGGAGCCTGCCACACGCCCCTCGACTTCGCTCGGGACGAGCGAGAGTGTTCGCTTGCGCCATATGTGAGGAACGATAAGCTCCGCGCCATGCCACGCGAACACAGCATCATCGTCTATGGCGCGACCGGGTTCACCGGCCGCCTTGTCGCCGAATATCTGGCCGCCCATTATCCGTCGCTCGACTGGGCGATGGCGGGGCGGTCGCGGTCGAAGCTGGAGGCGGTCCGCGCCGCGATCGGCGCGCCCGGCACAGCGCCGCTGATCGTCGCCGATGCCGACGATCCCGCCAGCCTCGCCGCGCTCGCCGCGCAGGCGGACGTGATCATCACCACCGTCGGGCCGTACCAGCTCTACGGCTCCGCTCTGGTCGCCGCCTGCGCGAAAGCGGGGACGGCTTATGTCGATCTGTGCGGCGAGCCGGCCTGGATGCGCGAGATGATCGACGCGCACGCGGCGGAGGCGAAGGCCAGCGGGGCGCGCATCGTCTTTTCCTGCGGCTTCGATTCGATCCCGTTCGACCTCGGCGTCCGGCAGCTGCAGACGCTGTGCGTCGAGCGTTTCGGCGCCCCCGCCCCGCGCGTCAAAGGCCGGGTACGGGCGATGAAGGGCGGTTTCTCGGGCGGCACCGCGGCGAGCCTCAAGGCCACGCTCGCCGCCGCCGCGAAGAATCCGTCGATCATCAAGCTGCTGACCAACCCGTTCGCGCTGACGCCGGGCTTCGAAGGGCCGTCGCAGCCGACCGGCCTCGTTCCCCATTATGACAGCGCGGTCGAGGCGTGGGTCGCGCCCTTCGTGATGGCCCCGATCAACACCAAGAATGTCCACCGCACCAATTTCCTGACGCAGGAAAGCTATGGCCCTGGCTTCGTCTATGACGAGATGATGGTTGCGCCGGGGCTGGGCGAGCTCGGCAAGGCCGCGGCCGAAGCGATCGCCAAGGCCAATCCGCTGGGCGGCGAAGGCGGGCCCAAACCCGGCGAAGGCCCGAGCAAGGAAGAGCGCGAGAGCGGCTTCTACGACATCCTCTTCATCGCCGAATATGATGACGGGCGCACCGCCCGCCTCTCGGTCAAGGGCGACCGCGATCCAGGCTATGGCTCGACCAGCAAGATGATCAGCGAATCGGCGCTATGCCTGATCGAGGATGTGAAAGGCGAAGGCGGCATCTGGACCCCCGGCGCCCTGATGGGCGACGCGCTGGTCAAGCGGCTGGAAGCCAATGCCGGGCTGACCTTCACGGCGGAGGGTTGAGCGTCGTCGCCCAAACCCCACCCGTCATCCCGAACTTGTTTCGGGACAAGAGTGAGGCAGGCGTGACGGCGGAGAATAGTCGCGGCGGTCGCGCTGCCCCAACCTTATCCCGAAACAAGTTCGGGATGACGGAAGCGGTGACAGCCAAAGCACCTGAGCGACGCTCGTCGAGGAGCGATTGAAACGCCGGGCCCGGCGCGGCACGACGCGCGCTTCCTCCAACCCGGGATGCCTGATGAAAAAGACGCTCCTCGCCCTCGCCTTTCTGTCCACCACGGCGCTTGCCCAGGCGCCCGAATTCAGCGCCGACCGGCTGAACCAGGACATCAAGACGCTTTCGTCCGATGCGTTCGAGGGGCGCGGCCCCGCCACGGCCGGCGAGGAAAAAGCGATCGCCTATATCTCCGAAGGCTTCAAGGCAGCGGGCCTCCAGCCGGCCGGCGATCCGGAAGGCGGCACGCGCAGCTGGTACCAGAAAGTGCCGCTGCTGAAGTCGGAGATCGTGGGCGCGCCCAGGCTGGCGATGACCTTGGACGGCAAGGCCCAGCCGCTCACCCAGGGCGAGCAGATCGCGGTGCGCGCGGCGATGACCGGGCAGAAGCATGTCACGATCAAGGACGCGCCGCTCGTCTTCGTCGGCTACGGCGTCACCGCGCCTGAGTGGAAGTGGGACGATTTCAAAGGCGTGGACGTCAAGGGCAAGATCATCGTCGTGCTGGTCAACGATCCCGATTTCGAGACCGGCCAGGGCGATTTCGGCGGCAAGGCGATGACCTATTACGGCCGCTGGACCTATAAATATGAGGAAGCCGCGCGGCGCGGCGCTGCGGGCGTGATGGTCGTCCACGAAACCGCCCCGGCCTCCTATGGCTGGAACACGGTGAAGAACTCCAACACCAACACGATGTTCGACATCGTCCGCAAGGATGCCGCCGCCGTCCACACGCCGATGGAAAGCTGGATCCAGCGCGACGAGGCAGTGGCGCTGTTCAAGGCGTCGGGCCTCGATTTCGACGCCGAGAAGAAGAAGGCGCAGAGCCGCGCCTTCAGGCCGGTGCCGCTGAAAGCCAGCTTCTCCGCCGA
>JAFEEY010000017.1:0-5569 GCA_018240865.1 Pseudomonadota bacterium
GGCACCGCTTTCTCGTCGCCCGGCAGGACATATTCCGCGCCTTCCCAGGGCGAGGTGAAGTCGAACGCGCGGAAATCCTGCGCCAGCTTCACCGGCTCGTACATCACCCGCTTATATTCCTCGGAATAGCGCAGCTCGACATAGCCGGTCAGCGGGAAATCCTTGCGCTGCGGATGGCCTTTGAAGCCATAGTCGGTGAGGATGCGGCGCAGATCGGCATTGCCGCTGAACAGCACGCCGTACATGTCGAACACTTCGCGCTCCAGCCAGCCCGCGACCGGCCACAGGCCTGTCATGGACGCCACCGGCGTTTCCTCGTCGGTGGAGACGCGGACGCGGATGCGATGGTTCTTCGTCAGCGAAAGCAGGTGATACACCACCTCGAACCGCTCGGGCCGCGCCGGATAATCGACGCCGGCGATCTCCATCAGCTGCTGATAGCCGAACCGGTCGCGCAGCGTGGTCATCACCTCGACGATCCGCTCGCGCATGACCGTCAGGCTGACTTCGTAAACGCGCTCGACCGCCTCGATCAGCGCATCGCCCAACACCGGACTGATCTCAGCGACCACGCCTTCGTTCGAGGCCATCTTGGGTGCCGGACTCAGCACGACACGCTCCCAATCTCGCTCGTCCCGAGCGTAGTCGAGGGGCGCTTCTCCGAGGTCGGCGCATTGCCCACGCCCCTCGACTTCGCTCGGGACGAGCGGAGAAAATCGGACACTTTCCTCACCGCTCGACCGTCCCTTCGCGGCGGATTTTGCGCTGCAGTTGCATGATGCCGTACAGCAAGGCCTCCGCGGTCGGCGGGCAGCCGGGGACGTAGATGTCCACCGGCACGATGCGGTCGCAGCCGCGCACCACCGAATAGCTGTAATGATAATAGCCGCCGCCATTGGCGCAGCTGCCCATCGAGATCACATATTTCGGCTCCGACATCTGATCGTAAACGCGGCGGAGCGCCGGAGCCATCTTGTTGCAGAGCGTGCCGGCGACGATCATCACGTCCGACTGACGAGGGGACGCGCGCGGCGCCGCGCCGAAGCGCTCCAGATCGTAGCGCGGCATGTTCACATGGATCATCTCGACCGCGCAGCAGGCAAGGCCGAACGTCATCCACCAGAGCGAGCCGGTGCGCGCCCATTGGAACAGCTCCTCGGTCGACGTGACGAGGAAGCCCTTGTCGGTCAGTTCCGAGTTCAGATCGTTGAAATAGGCCGGGTCCGGAAGCGTCGTCCCCTCGATCGGGAATTTGTTCTCGGACGGGCTGAGCATCACTCCCATTCGAGCGCTCCCTTCTTCCAGGCGTAGATATAGCCGAGCACCAATTCGCCCAGGAAAATCATCATCGCGACCCAGGCCGCCCAGCCCGTCCCCATCAGCGACACCGCCCAGGGAAACAGGAACGCGGCCTCCAGATCGAAGATGATGAACAGGATCGCGACCAGGTAGAAGCGCACATCGACCTGGCTGCGGCTGTCCTCGAACGCGGGAAAGCCGCACTCATATTCGGTCAGCTTTTCCGGATTGGGCTGGTGCGTGCCGGTCAGCCGCGACACGATCATCGGCAGCACGACAAAGGCGGTGGAGAGCAGCAGCGCCACCCCCAGGAACAGCAGGATCGGCAAATAGCCGGCGGCGACCGACGCCATCACGAAACTCCGTCAGATTCGCGCCGCGAAACGCACGCGGCGGACTTGGCCGGGCATCTAGGCCGGAGCCCTTCGCGAAGCAACAGCTTAGCGCAACGCGCCAGCGACCAGCTTGTGCAGTTTGGAATGCAGCGCATCATTGCCGGCGAGGAATTCGCTGCGCTCCATCGTCCGCTCGCCGCCACGGAAATCAGTGACGAAGCCCCCGGCTTCGCGCACGAGCAGGATTCCCGCCGCCGCGTCCCAGGGCTTCAGGCCGGATTCCCAGAAGCCGTCATAGCGGCCCGCCGCGACCCAGGCGAGATCGAGCGCTGCGGAACCGAGGCGGCGGATGCCCGCGACTTCCGGCGCGACCATGCCGAAGATACGGCTCCACTGCGCCATATCGCCATGCCCTTTGAACGGGATACCGGTGGCGATCAGTGCCTCGTCCAGATGGCGGCGCGAGGAGACGCGCAGGCGCTGGTCCTGCAACCAGGCGCCCCTGCCCTTTTCGGCCCAGAAACTCTCGTCGGTCAGCGGCTGATAGACGATGCCGGACGTGATCTCGCCCGACGGCTCCTGCACAGCGATCGAGATCGCGAAGTGGGGGATGCCGTGCAGGAAGTTGGTGGTGCCATCCAGCGGATCGACGATCCAGCGCGGCTTGGCCGGATCGCCTTCGATCTCGCCGGCTTCCTCGAGCAGGAAGCCCCAGTCCGGCCGCGCCTTTTTCAGCTCGTCGAACAGAGTCCGCTCGGCCTGCTGATCGGCCTTGGACACGAAATCGGCGGGCCCCTTTTTCGAGACCTGGAGGTGCTGGACCTCGTTGAAGTCGCGCCGCAAGCGCTGTCCCGCCTTGCGCGCGGCGCGCTCCATGACGGTGAGAAGGCCGGAATGAGAAGGCATGACGTCCTTAGTCCGCCCGCTTCACATAGGTTTTTTCATACACATCGACGACGATGCGGGTTCCGCTCGCGATGTGCGGCGGCACCATCACGCGCACGCCATTGTCGAGCACGGCCGGTTTGTAGCTGGACGAAGCGGTCTGGCCCTTCACCACCGCGTCGGCCTCGACGATCGTCGCTTCGATCTGATCGGGCAGCTGCACCGAGATCGGCTTTTCGTCATAGAGTTCCAGCACGACTTCCATGCCGTCCTGCAGGAACGCGACCTCGTCGCCCAGCATATCGGCGGAAAGCGTGATCTGGTCGTAGGTGTCCTTGTCCATGAATGTCAGCATGTCGCCGTCGCGGAACAGGAACTGAAAATCCTTGGTGTCGAGGCGCACGCGCTCGACCGTCTCGGCGGAGCGGAAGCGGACATTGGTCTTGCGGCCGTCGATGAGATTCTTCATCTCGACCTGCATATAAGCGCCGCCCTTGCCCGGCTGGGTGTGCTGGATTTTCACCGCGCGCCACAGGCCGCCTTCATATTCGATGATGTTGCCGGGACGAATGTCCACGCCGCTGATCTTCATGGGAACAACCTTGAGAAAGACTGGGAAGTGGCGCGGCCCTTAGCCGCCAGCGGGCTTTCCGGCAAGCAGCGGGTACGGGTTGATCTCCCGCCCCTGCCACCAGCCTTCGCCCGGCGCCATGCGCTTGATCTCGAAATGGAGATGCGGCGCCTCGGGGCTGGCATTCCCCGTCGATCCTACGGTGGCGATGACATCGCCGGCTTTCACGGTCTGGCCCTCGGCAAGCCCGGCGCGATAAGCGTCGAGATGGGCGTAATAATAGATCGTGCCGCCGTCCGGGCTGCGGACATAGACGGTGTGCCCGCCATCATGGCTTTCGAACAGCTTTTCGACCTTGCCCGGCGCGGCTGCGATCACCGGCGTACCGCGCGGCGCCATGATGTCGATCGCGTGGTGCTCGCGTCCGCCGTTGGCGCGGGATTGACCCCAGGTGTCGGTCAGTTGCCCGGGCTTGACCCCGGCGACAGGCAACACCAGCGCCCCGACCTTTACCGCTTCGGGCTTCGTGGCGGGCGGCGGTGCGACCGGCGCGGTGCCGCTCGGGCGGACGAGCAGCATGAACGCCGCCGCGAGGCCCGCGAACACCACCAGCATGAAGCAACCGAAGCGGTTCAAGGCGCTATTCCTGGAAGATCGCCGGCATGCCCGGCTTCACCATCAGCGAAAGGCGCGCGGCATCCCAGTTGGTCAGCCGGATGCAGCCATGGCTTTCGGTACGGCCGATATTCTGTGGCTCCGGCGTGCCATGGATGCCATAATGCGGCTTGCTGAGGTCGATCCAGATCACGCCGACCGGTCCGTTCGGCCCGGCCGGCAGCTTCTGTTTCTCATCGGTCGACTTGGCGTCCCAGAACAAATCCGGATTGTAGTGAAAAGTCGGATTGTAGGCGGCGCCCTTGATCGTCCAGCGGCCTACCGGAAGCGGATCATGCTCGGAGCCCATCGTCGCGGGGAATTGGGCGACAAGCTTGTCTCCGGCCATCACGCGCAGCACGCCGTCGGACTTGTCGACGACGATCCGGTCGGCCTGGGGCTGGTTCGGATCGACATTGAGATCGGACAAGGTCGCCCGCCAGGCCGCGTCGGTGACCGAGGGATAGTCACGCGACGAAGGCAGGATCGCCGGAACCACGATCGGCTCACCCGCCTTCAGCGGCGTGTCGGGGCTGTTCAGCGCCAACAGCGTCGCAGGCGTCGTGTGGAAGCGCTCGGCGAGCTTCTCCATCACAGTCCGGTAGCAAAGGCAATTGAGCTTGGCCTGATCGGCGGGATCCTTGGGAATCGGATTGACGAATGGACCGGCGAGATCGCCCGGTCCGATCTGCACCTCCACTGTCGCTGGCGCGCCCAGATATTGTTCCAGCGCTTTCTTCGTCGCGGTATCGATCGTGCCGGTGACATCCAGGCCATTCGCCGTCTGGAAACCGCGCAGCGCCTTCGCCAGCGACCGGCCGCTCTTGCCGTCGATCACGCCGGGGGTGAAGCCGAGCCGGTCGAGCACGACCTGCAACTGCAAGACCCCGCGGTCCAGGCCGGCCGATTTCGCCGAAACATTCGAACTGAGCGTCGCGGCCACTGCCACAATGCCCATTTTGATCCACTGTCTGTCTTTGCTCATGCCGCCCCAAACGCCGGGAGCGGTATTTCTTTCCGCAAGGGAAACGAACGGCTTGGTCGACCGCTCCGCCGCATTCGTCGCATCTGTGCAATACGACTCGCTTCGCCCGGCGTAACGGGCGGGCCGAGAGTTCATATGACCGACGCGATCACATCCTCGCCCTTTCGGGCCCAGCCCTTGATGGCCGGCAAATTCGGCGAGCGCTCGCTGGCCGACCGGCTGGGCGATGTGGCGCACCGGCCTGCCGGTTGCCCAAGCGTCGAGCAATTCGAGGCTCGGATGACAACCGCCGGCGAAAGGCGCCGCGACCGGATCGCCTGATCAGCCGAGCAATCCGGTGAAGGCCCGCACCGCGGCCTCCTCGCCCTCAGGCGCGTTCCAGACCGCACCGCAAACCGCCAGAAAATCCGCGCCCGCCTCAGCCAAAGGGCGTGCATTGACGGGCGTAATTCCGCCGATCGCGACGCAGGGAATCTCGAACAGGGTGGTCCACCAGCCCAGGATCGAAGGGTCGGGATAGTGCCGCACCTCCTTTGTCGATGTCGGGTAAAAGGCACCGAAGGCGACATAGTCGGCCCCGGCCTCGCCCGCTTCCATCGCCAGATGCTTGCTATCATGGCAGGTCACACCGATCTGCGCAGCCGGACCAAGCACACGGCGCGCTTCGCGCGGATCGCTGTCATCCTGACCCAGATGCACGCCGTCAGCGCCTATGCGCTTCGCAAGCGCAACCGAATCATTGACAATGAAGGCGACATCGCGCTCCCGGCAGATCGCAAGCAGAGGCTCGGCCAGCGCCGCGGCCTGGTGTTGATCGACACCCTTCACCCTGAACTGGAA
>JAFEEY010000017.1:5610-19126 GCA_018240865.1 Pseudomonadota bacterium
TCCTGCGGCGAGATCAGGTAGAGCTGGCACGGCGGCCTTTCTTCGCGCGTCGCGAACATCTCGGCGAAAGACTCGTTGTGCATCAATGATCCGTATCGGCTGCTCCGGCTGGAATTACCGGCATTGGCGCGGGGTGTTCTATCCCGAAGGCCTGCCGGTCAAGCGCTGGTTCGAATATTATGCGGCGCATTTCGATACGGTCGAAGTGAACGCGACTTTCTATCGCTTGCCGGAAGCGACGACGTTCGCGAAGTGGCGCGACCAGGCGCCGCCCGGCTTTTGCTACGCGATCAAGGCGCCGCGCTTCATCACGCATATGCGCAAGCTGAAGGGCTGCGACGACAGTATGGCGCGTTTCCTGGAGCGCGTGCGCAAACTGGGCGGCGCACTGGGGCCAATCCTTTATCAACTGCCGCCCAATCTGCGCTTCGAACGCGAACGGCTGCGCGCTTTTCTTGTGCTGCTTCCCGGCGATCTGGCTCACGTCTTCGAATTCCGGGAGGCGAGCTGGCGAACGCAGGAAGTCCGGGACATTCTGGACGCCGCCGGCATCGGCTATTGCTCGCACGACATGCCCGGCCATGCCGAGGATCGCGCCGCGACCGGACGCACCGCCTATGTCCGCTTTCACGGCAGCAGCGGCAAATATGTCGGGCGCTACAGCGCGAATGCGCTGGCGGACTGGGCGGGATGGCTCGAAACCCAGAGCCGGACCGGGCGATCCGCATGGGCCTTTTTCAACAACGATATTCACGGCCATGCGATCGCGGATGCGCGCGCTCTGACGCATTTGGTCGAACGCTGATCGCAGCAAGACCACAGCCGGTTGCGGTGGGCCTCCGCGCTGCCTAATCCCGCTCCCAAAGAGTCGGGAGAGGACAATGCAGCTCAATCGTCGTGATTTTCTCACCACCCTCAGCATCGCGGCCGGGGCCGTCGGCTTCGCACAGCCGCTCTGGGCCGCGCTCGATCCCGGCCTCAGGAAGCTGCTCGACGAGATCGCGTTCGACTATCTAAAGACCTCGCCCGAATCCCTCACCTATCTCGGTCTGGACAAGGGCGAATATGCCTGGGCGCGCGCCAAATGGAGCGACGGCTCCGCGGCGGCCCGCGCCAAGGCGATCGCGGATGCCGGCCGCTACCGCCAGATGCTCGCCCGCATCGACCGCAAGAGCCTGCAAGGCCATGACGGGCTGCTCTACGATGCCGTTGCCTATTGCCTCGATCTCGGCACCGCCGGCGGGCGCTTCGCTTATGGCGGCATCGGCACGTTCGGCGGCGGCAATCCCTATGTGATCAGCCAACAGGGCGGCGCCTATCAGAACGCGCCCGAATTCCTCGACACGATGCACCGGATCGAGGTGAAAGCCGATGCCGATGCCTATCTGGCGCGGTTGAACGGCCTTGCGACGGTCATCAATCAGGAAACCGACCAGGTCGCACATGATGCAGGGCTTGGCGTCATTCCGCCGGATTTCATCCTCGACAATGCGCTGGGCCAGCTGAAGGAGCTTCGCGCGGTGCCGGCCGCCCAGTCCCGCCTGGTCGGCTCGCTCGTGCGGCGCGCGACCGCCAAGAACATCCCTGGCGACTGGCAGGGGCAGGCCACGAAGATCGTCGCCGGTAAAATCTACCCGGCCTGGGACCGCCAGATCGCGCTGCTCACCCAGCTCCGCGCCAAGGCCACGCACGATGCCGGCGTCTGGAAACTGCCGCAGGGCGAGGCCTATTACGCCTGGGAGCTTCAGAACGCGACAAGCACGACCATGTCGCCGGAGGAAGTCCACAAGCTCGGGCTCGACCAGGGCGCGGAACTGGATGCGCGGATGGATGCCGTGCTGCGCGCGCAGGGCATGACCCAAGGCTCGGTCGGCGATCGGCTTTCGGCACTGACCAAGGATCCCAAGCAGCTCTTCCCCAACACCGATGCCGGGAAGGAAGAAGCCGTCGCCTATGTGAATGCGAAGATCGCGGAATTGCGCGCGCTGCTGCCGCGTGTCTCGCACATGCAGCTGAAGGCGCCGCTGACGGTCAAGCGCGTGCCCAAGGACATCGAAGCAGGCGCCTCGCTCGGTTACATGAATCCGGGCTCGCTGGATGGCTCGCGCCCGTCCATCTATTACATCAACCTAAGCGATACGGCGAACTGGCCGCGCTACACGATCCCGACGCTGTCGGCGCATGAAGGCATCCCCGGCCACACTTGGCAATTCGCTTACGCGGCCGAGCATCAGGATGATGTGCCGCTGCTGTTCAATCTGCTCGGCTTCAATGCCTATACGGAGGGTTGGGCGCTCTATTCGGAACAGCTAGTCGATGAACTCGGCTTTTACGAGAATGATCCGTTCGGCCGGCTCGGCATGTACCAAGCGCTGCGCTTCCGCGCCTCACGGCTGGTGACGGATACCGGCCTTCATGCCAAGCGCTGGAGCCGCGAGCAGGCGATCGACTATCTCACATCGTCGACCGGCCGTTCGCGCGTCGCCTGCACCAGCGAGGTCGATCGCTATTGCGCCTCGCCCGGCCAGGCCTGCGGTTACAAGGTCGGCCATACCGAAATCGTCCGCCTGCGCGACAAGGCCAAGGCGGAGCTGGGCCCGAAATTCGACGTGCGCGACTTCGACGACGCGGTGATCCAGGCTGGCCAGTTGCCGCTGACGGTTCTGGCGACCGCGATCGACGCCTATGTGGCGGAGAAAAAGGGGTAGGCCGCCCCCTCTCTTCCCCGTCATCCCGAACTCGTTTCGGGATAAGTGAGAAGCTGCGGGACGCCGGGAGCTATTCTCAAGCATCCCCCGGCCCGCATCTTATCCCGAAACAAGTTCGGGATGACAGCGATGTCTAATCGACGATCGCGAGCGCGAAACCGTCCCATTTCTTCGCGCCCACGGTCTGGATAGCGGTCGCGCTGATCCGCGGCTCGGCCGCCATCGCCTCGAACAGCGCACGGGTGCCCCGGACGCGCGGATCAGTATTAGTCGGATCGACGATCGCACCTTCGCGGACGACATTGTCGAACACGATCATCGTACCCGGCCGTGACAGCACGAGCGCGGCGCGCAGATAATCGACGCAACTCTCCTTGTCGGCATCGACAAAGACGAAGTCGAACGGTGCCTCGCCGGCGTCGATCATCGCCTGCAATGTCTCGACCGCCCTGCCCAACCGCACCTCGACTCGCTCAGCGAAGCCGGCCCTCGCGATATTGCCGCGCGCTACTTCAGCGTGATGCGCATCAAGCTCCAGCGTGACGAGCCGACCGTCCGCCGGCAGCGCACCTGCCAGCCAGATCGTCGAATAGCCGCCCAGCGTCCCGATCTCGAGAATCCGCCGCGCCCCGACGCCCCGCGCCAGCAGCCGCAGCATCTTCCCCTGCGTGGCGGAAACGTCGATCGCCGGCAGTCCGGCGCTGGCATTGGCGGCGATCACGCCTTCGATCGCCGCATCGCCCTTCAGCAGATGCCCGGCGATATAATCGTCAACCGCCGGCCAATCTGCTTCGCTCATCGCTGCCGCCTATGCCGCGACCAGCGTCTTCTGCGTCGAGGCTGCGTGAATCTCGTCGATCGCGCCGCCGAGCGAGCCGTTGAACTCGGCATCGCTCATCTGGTGGCGCAGATCTTCCAGCAGCGCGCGGCTGAAGCTGGCGATCATGCCGCGATTCCTCGCAAGCTCCGCGCAGGCCTCCGGCCGCGCATAACCGCCCGACAAGGCGACAACGCGGAGCACGCGCGGGTGGTCGACCAACGCGTCGAACAGGCCGGGCTTGGCAGGGATCGACAGCTTCAGCATCACCTTGTCGCTGCCCGGCATCGCGTCGAGCGCTTTCACCAGCTCTTCCAGCAGGATCTGGTCGGCCTCGGCGCGCTCAGCCGATTTGATGTTCACTTCCGGCTCGATGATCGGCACCAGCCCGTGCGCCAGTACCTGCTGCGCCACCTCGAACTGCTGCTTGACGATCGCGGCGATGCCTTCGCGGTTGGCGAGATTGACGACCGAACGCTCCTTGGTGCCGAACACGCCCAGGCCCTTCGCACGAGTCAGCAGCGCGTCGAGCTCCGGCATCGGCTTCATCAGCTGTACGCCGTTCGCTTCGTTCTCGAGACCCTTGTCGATCTTGATGAAGGGCACCACGCCCTTTTCGATCAGCGCCTGCGGGACCGGCTTGCCGTCCACCTGCCCGTCCATCGTCCGCTCGAACAGGATCGCGCCGATCACCTTGTCGCCGTTGAAGCAGGGCGAAGTGATGATGCGGCTGCGCATCTGGTGAATCAAGGCGAACATTTCCTCATCGCCCGAATAGGTGTTTTCCTCGATGCCATAGCCCTTCAGTGCCTTGGGCGTGGAGCCGCCGCTCTGATCGAGTGCGGCGATGAAGCCATTCCCTTGCGCGATTTTGGCGGTCATGTCGGCGGTGTTCATAAAATCCTCTAATCTCACTTGGGTTTGGACAGCGCCTAACTGCGCGCGCGTGGAATCTCAATGTCTAGCGACCGGCCCAATAGCGTGCGGCAAGATAGGCCGTGTGACTGCCGGTATCGGGCAGACCGGTTAGCGGTTCGAACAAGGTTCGCGGCGATCGTGTGAGGAACAGCTCATCGTTTTTCAGAGACGAACGCCATGCATCGTAAACGGTATCGCCGCGCAGCGTCTTGGAGGTGACGCTTGTGTGAAATTCACCGTTCTCGTCCGGGGCGACATGCACATGGCGATAGGAAGTGCAGCCATGATCTTCATGGCGAGCGATGAGCGCCCCCAATAGCGTTTGGCGCATCAGCTGGTAAAATGGTTCGTAGTAGAAGCAGCGCGGATCGAGCGGCCGGAACGGCGAATCCGGCGCGAGGATCAGCGCGTCGTAAACCTGGGCGCGGGCAGGAACATACTGGTTCTTGACGACATAGGCTTCGACATATTTCCACTCGATCAGGAAGATGCGGCGATCGCCAGTGACTGTCCGGCCGATCATCGCTGCGTCAACGGAAGTGCAGTGCGCGCCTCTGCTAAAGCCCCGTTCCTTCAGATATTGGCGGTCGCCGATAAACTCGAAGGCGATATAGCCGTCGTCCACCCTTTCCGCCGCGACGATCGTCGAATCGAGCCCTGCGAGCAGTGCGAGCACCAAATCCTCTCGCTGCCGAAGCGGATAGAGATGATTCACGCAGGCGACTTGCGACGACAGAAGATGGCCCGTCGGCTCATCCACGGCCCCGCCCCACCAGCTGATGCGATGGCGCCGAAAATAGTCGATCGCATCCTCCCGAATGCCCGCCCACAGGTTTCGGGCGGGCTGATTGAGCACGAAATCGCGCTGGAGGCCTTGAAAGACACCCTGCCCTTGATCCTGGAACATGGCATCGCGGAGGGAAATCAGGCGCGCTCGTTCGCGCTCACTCCATTTCACGCTATTCCAGCGCCTTCACGCCGGGCAGTTCCTTGCCTTCCATCCATTCGAGGAAAGCGCCGCCTGCGGTCGATACGAAGGTGAAGTCGTCGGCCACGCCGGCCTGGTTGAGCGCCGCGACGGTGTCGCCGCCCCCCGCCACGGACACCAGCGAGCCCTCCCGGGTCAACGCGGCAGCCGTGCGCGCGAGGCTGACGGTCGCGGTGTCGAACGGCGGCGTCTCGAACGCTCCGAGCGGGCCGTTCCAGACGAGGGTGCGGCAGGTCTTGAGCACGTCCGCCAGCGCTTCGGTGGCCGCCGGACCGATATCGAGGATCATCTCATCGGCGGCGACTTCGTGGACGTTGACGGTGCGGATCGGCGGGTTCGGCCTGAACTCCTTCGCGACCACCACGTCATAAGGCAGATGCACGGTGCAATTGGCCCGATCGGCGGCGGCCAGGATGTCCTCGGCCGTGCCGGTCAGGTCATGCTCGCACAGCGACTTGCCGACATTGACGCCACGCGCGGCCAGAAAAGTGTTGGCCATGCCGCCGCCGATGATCAGATGATCAACCTTGGCGACGAGATGCTTCAGCACGTCGAGCTTGGTCGAAACCTTGGCGCCTCCGACCACCGCCGCGACCGGATGGTCGGGGCTGCCCAGCGCTTTTTCCAGCGCGTCCAGTTCGGCTTCCATCTGCCGCCCCGCATAGGCCGGTAGCACATGCGCCAGCCCCTCGGTCGAGGCATGGGCGCGGTGCGCGGCAGAGAAAGCGTCGTTGACGTACAGATCGCCCAGCTTCGCCATAGCCGCGATCAGCGCCGGATCGTTCTTCTCCTCGCCGGCATGAAAGCGGGTATTTTCCAGCACGGCAATGTCACCCGGCTGCAGGTCCGCGACGGCGGCCTCGGCCCCATCGCCCTGGCAGTCGTCGATGAACTGCACCGGCCGCCCGAGCAACTCCGAGAAGGGCCGGGTCACCAGCGCCAGCGACATTTCCGGGTTCCGCTGGCCCTTCGGCCGCCCGAAATGGGCGAGGACGAGAACGATCGCGCCCTTGTCCGACAGTTCGGCGATGGTCGGCACCGCAGCACGCAGCCGCGTATCGTCCGTCACCTTGCCCTCGGACGAAGGCACGTTCAGATCCTCACGGACCAGAACGCGCTTGCCGCGGATATCGCCGATCTCGTCGAGCGTCTTGTAAGCCATTCATCGTCCCCGGTTGGCCTTTATGCCCGTCACCCCAGCGAAAGCTGGGGTCTCAGGAGATGCCAGCCTTCGCTGGCATGACGGGTTTAGTGTCAGCCCAGCTTCGCCATCGCCGCGGCGGTGTCGACCATGCGGTTCGAGAAGCCCCATTCATTGTCGTACCAGGAAACGACGCGAACCAGCTTGCCGTCCAGCACCGCGGTTTCCAGGCTGTCCACTGTCGACGAGGCCGGCGTGTGCATCAGGTCGATCGAGACCAGCGGCTCGTCCGTGTAATCGAGGATGCCTTTCAGCCGGCCGCTTTCCGAAGCCGCTTTCAGGATCGCGTTCACTTCATCCTTCGTCGTGTCGCGCTTCGGCGTGAAGGTCAGATCGACCAGCGATACGTCCGGGGTCGGCACGCGGATCGCGGAGCCGTCCAGCTTGCCCTTCAGTTCCGGCAGCACTTCGCCGACGGCGCGGGCGGCACCGGTGGTGGTCGGGATCATCGACATGGCGGCGGCGCGCGCGCGGCGCAGATCGCTGTGGATCTGGTCCAGGATCTTCTGATCGTTGGTATAGGCGTGGACCGTGGTCATCAGGCCCCGTTCGATCCCGACGCTGTCGTTCAGCACCTTGGCGACCGGCGCCAGGCAATTGGTGGTGCAGGATGCGTTCGAGACAATCTTGTCGTCGGCGGTCAGCTTGTCGTCGTTGACGCCATAAACGACGGTCAGATCGACGCCCTTGGCGGGCGCGGAGATCAGCACCTTCTTGGCGCCGGCATCGATATGCTTCTGCGCGCTTTCGCGGTCGGTGAAGAAGCCGGTGCATTCCAGCACCAGATCGACGCCCAGTTCGCCATGGGTCAGCTTCGCCGGATCGCGTTCGGCGGTGACGCGGACATGCTTGCCGTCAATGACCAGATCATTGCCTTCGGCATGGACCTCGCCCGGATATTTGCCGTGGACGGAGTCGCGCTTGAACAGCCAGGCGTTCGACTTGGCGTCGGCCAGATCGTTGATCGTCACCAGCTCCAGCCCGCTGTCCTTGCGCTCCAGCATCGCGCGGGCGACGAGGCGGCCGATGCGGCCGAAGCCATTGATCGCAACTTTGGTCATGTCTGCTCCTTATGCTTTCAGCGCCGCGAGGATTTTGGGCGCAATCGCGTCGGCGGTCAGGCCGAAATGCTTGAAAAGATCGCCGGCCGGGGCCGAGGCGCCGAAGCGGTCGATGCCGAAAGTCAGGCCGTCAGACCCCACATAGCGCTCCCAGCCGAGTGTGGTGCCCGCTTCGATCGAAACTTTGAGCACACCGGCCGGGAGGATATCCGCCCGGTATCCGGCATCCTGCGCATCGAACACTTCCCAGCAGGGCATCGAAACGACGTCCGCGCCGATCCCCTGCGCTTCGAGCTGATCGCGCACGGCAACGGCAAGCTCGACTTCGGAGCCCGTCGCCACCAGCACGACCCGGCGCGGTGCTTCCGCCGCGCGCAGGCGGTAGGCGCCCTTGGCCGATCCGGTCTCGCCACCGGTCCGTACCTGTTTCAGATTCTGACGGGACAGCGCCAGCACGGACGGGCCGTTCTTTTCCGCCAGCGCGAGCGCCCAGCATTCCGCGGTCTCGACCGAATCCGCAGGCCGATAGACGCGCAGGTTTGGGATCAGCCGCAGCGAGGTCAGATGCTCGACCGGCTGGTGTGTCGGCCCATCCTCGCCCAAGCCGATCGAATCATGCGTCATCACATAGATGACGCGCACATTCTGCAGCGCGGACATGCGGATCGCGTTGCGGCAATAATCGGAGAAAACGAGAAACGTGCCGCCATAGGGAATGATGCCGCCATGCAGCGCCATCCCGTTCATCGCCGCCGCCATGCCGAATTCGCGGATGCCGTAATAGATGTAGCGACCGGAATAATCGTCCTTCGTCAAAGGCTTGGTCGCGGCCGTTTTGGTGTTGTTGGAACCGGTCAGATCCGCCGATCCGCCGATCATCGCCGGGAAGGCGGCGGTCAGCCCCTCCAGCTCCAGCTCAGACGCCTTTCGGGTCGCGACCGACAAAGGCATTTTTTCCCAGTTCGAGAAGGCTGCCTGCAAGGCCGCTTCGACACTGATATCGCCCGCCATCTGCTGCTCGAATGCACCGCGATCAGGGCTTTGCGCGAGCCGTTCCAGCCATGCCGCGCGGTCCGCTGCACCCCGCGCGCCATAGCGCTTCCATTCGGCAGCGATGTCGTCGGGAATGACGAAGGGCGGCGACGTCCATTGCAGCGCCTCGCGCGCTGCTGCCACTTCGGCGACCCCCAGCGCGGCGCCGTGCGTCGCGGAGGTGCCCTGCTTATTTGGCGCACCCTTGCCGATGATCGTGCGGCACGCGACCAGCGACGGCCGCGGATCGGCGGCAGCTTCGGCCAGCGCCCGCTCGATATCGGCCGGGTCGTGCCCGTCGCAGCGGCCGACATGCCAGCCCGACGCGGCGTAGCGCGCGAGTATATCTTCGCTGGTCGAAAGCGACGTCGATCCGTCGATCGTGATGCGGTTATCGTCCCACAGCACGTTCAGCCGGCCGAGCTGCAAATGCCCGGCCAGGCCCACCGCTTCGTGATTGATGCCTTCCATCAGGCAGCCGTCGCCGGCGATCACCCAGGTCGCGTGATCGACCAGATCGTCGCCATAGACGGAATTCAGGTGCCGCTCCGCGATCGCCATGCCGACCGCCATCGCAAAGCCCTGCCCTAGCGGACCGGTCGTGCACTCGACGCCCGGCAGCTCGAAATTCTCCGGATGTCCCGCACACGGGCTGCCAAGCTGGCGAAAGCGCTTGATGTCGTCGATCGTCGGCCGGTCGTAGCCGGTCAGGTGCAGCAGCGCATAGATCAGCATCGACCCATGGCCGGCCGAAAGCACGAACCGGTCGCGGTCCGGCCATTTGGGATTGGCGGGGTCGAACTTCAGAAACTTTGTGAACAGCACGGTCGCGACATCGGCCATGCCCATCGGCATGCCCGGATGCCCCGAATTCGCCGCCTCGACCGCATCCATGGCCAGCGCGCGGATTGCGTTGGCGAGCTGGTCGTGGCGAACGGTCATTTGCGGTCCCGGTGCTGAGAAACGGGCACTTGAGTCGTGCCCAGGCGGGCGTGCTTTGGGGTTTTGGCGCGGATGCGTCAACAGCACGGACGAGAGAGGCGCTTGCGCGGTGGCTTGAACGTGATAGTTAAGATTTTGTGACAGATGAGCGGCTGGCCCATGCGATCAGGCGGCTCGACCAGGCGCTGGCCCGGGTCGAGGCCGCATCCCATCGCGCCGCCGCCCGACCCGATCCCTCCACCGAGCAGCTCCTTCGTCGCCACGAAAAGCTTCGCGCCCGCACCGCCGAGGCGATCAAGGCGATCGACCGGCTCACGGGCACCGCCTGAATGGCCGAGATCACGATCCAAGTCGCCGGGCGCGCCTATGATGTCGCCTGCCGCGACGGCGAGGAAGAGCAGCTCCGCCGTCTCGCCCGGCTGGTCGACAGCAAGGCCGAGCAGGCGCGCGCCGCAGTCGGGGGTGGCGGCGAGACGCGGCAGTTGCTGCTGGCCGCACTGCTCCTCGCCGATGAACTTAATGACATTCGCGGCGGCAAGGTCGCGCCGCTGCCGCCTGACACCGATTCAGCGCTCGCCGATGCAGTGGAGCAGTTGGCCGCTCGCGTCGAAACGCTAGCCGAGCATCTTGAGAGCGACAGCTCCGCCGCCTAAATAGATACCCGACGGGTACTGCTCGGTGCGAGCCTCAGCATTATCCCTGAGCCGATTTCGGATCCTAGGGGGCTGTCCCTGGCCGGGCCCTGGCCCGATCCACATGGTCCCCACCTGACGTTTGGGCGTCAGAGGATATTCCTGGCCAACGGCCATTGCGGTCCCGTCACCCTAGCCGCCGCTGCGGACTTCCAGACACTCCCGGTCCTTCTTGTGCTGTGCGGCGCAGAAGCGGGCGGCCTCGTCCTTGGCCGCGAACGGCCCGACCATCACGCGCGTCAGCGTCCCGCTGACCGGGAAAGTGACGCGCAGCGATGGCGGCACGCTGGCTTTCACCGTCCGCCAATAACGCTGCGCGTTCTCTGCCACGGAGAAAGTGCCCAGCTGGGCGCGCCAGACCGGGCCTTGCGGAGCCGGCCTGGACAGCTTTTCGACGGGCCTGGGCGGCGGCTTCACGTCGATCACTTTCGCGGCGACGGGGGCCTTCATGTCGATCGACACGATCTGATACGGTTTGGAAGCCGTTTTGGCTGGCGCCAGTGACTTGTCCATGATCGCCAGCGCCTCGATCGCGGCGGGGAGCCCGGCCTTCGCCGCGCGTTTCACCCAATCGCGTCCCTGCGCGGCGTCCACCGCGACACCCTGTCCGCCGAACAGCAAGGTGCCGAGCGCATATTGCGCCCGGGCATCGCCCTTCTCTGCGGCTTGCTGCAGGAACGGGAGCGCGGCGCGGCCCTTGCCGTTCTGCGCCAGTACCAGCCCCAGCTCGGTCGCCGCCTTGGCATTGCCGAGTTTCGCCGCGCGCTCGAACCAGTGCTCGGCCTTGTCGAGATCAGCCGGCACATCCTCGCCCAGCTTATAGGCGCGGCCGAGCCTGAACGCGGCATCGGCATTGCCGGACGTGGCGGAGGATTGCAGCTTGTCGAACTCGGCAGCCGTCATCGCCGCGCCCGCCGGCACCCCGATTGCCACCAATGCAGCCAAGAATGCCGCCTGCCCCCGCATACCGCTCAACCTGCATCAATCGCGGACCGGCGGCAACGGGGTCAGATCATCGCCATGCCGCCATTCACGTGCAGCGTCTGGCCGGTGACGTAGCTCGCTTCCTTCGACGCCAGATAGGCGACCGCGGCGCCCACGTCCGCGCCTTCGCCCAGACGGCCGGCGGGGATGCGTCCGGTCAGCGCTTCCTTCTGTGAATCGGGAAGCGCGTCGGTCATCGGCGAGGTGATGAAGCCCGGCGCCACACAATTGACGGTGATGCCTCGGCTCGCCAATTCCTGCGCCATCGCCTTCGACATCGCGGTCAGCGCGCCCTTGGACGCGGCGTAATTCGCCTGGCCGGGGTTACCGGTCGTGCCGACCACCGAAGTGATCGAGATGATCCGCCCGAACCGCGCCTTCATCATCGGTTTGGCGGCCGCGCGCGACAGACGGAACGCGGCCTCGAGGTTGACGCGGATCACCTGATCCCATTCCTCGTCCTTCATTCGCATCAGCAGATTGTCGCGCGTGACGCCCGCATTGTTGACGAGAATGTCGAGCTTGCCGCCGAGCGCCTCGACGGCCTGCGGCACCAATGCATCCACCGCCGCGCCATCGGAGAGGTTGCACGGCAGGATCACCGGATCGCCCCCGATGGCCGCGGCGACAGCCTTCAACGCATCCTCCCGCGTCCCCGAAAGCGCCACCCGCGCCCCCTGCCCCGCCAGCGCGGCCGCAATCGCGGAACCAATCCCGCCCGAAGCGCCCGTCACCAGCGCGGTCATGCCTTCCAGACTGAACATCGTTTCTCTCCTCAAAGGCTCTTCGCCAGGGCTTCGATCTCGTTCATCGAGACGGCGCTGACGGTTTCCGCATCCGGGGTGATGCGTTTGATCATCGGGCCCAGCACTTTGCCGCCAAACTCCGTATAGTGATGCACGCCCGCATCGCCCATCGCGATCACGCTTTCGCGCCAGCGGACAGTGCCGGTCACTTGCTCGACCAACAGGCGGCGGATTTCATCGGGGTCGGAGGCTGGCGCGGCGGTGACATTCGCGAACACCGGCACCAAAGGCGCCTGCAGCTTCGCACTTGCCAGCGCCGTGGCCATCGCGTCGGCGGCCGGATGCATCAACGGGCAGTGGAACGGTGCCGAGACCGGCAGCGGCATCGCCCGGCCGCCCGCCGCCTTGGCGAGTTCGCCCGCGCGTTCCACTGCGGCTTTCTGGCCGGAGATCACCACCTGGCCCGGCGCATTGTCATTGGCGACGGTGCAGACATCGCCTTGCGCGGCTTCGGCGGCGATTTTGGCGACCGCGTCGAAATCGAGCTTCAGGATCGCCGCCATCGCGCCTTCGCCGACCGGCACCGCCGCCTGCATCGCCTGGCCGCGCAGCTTCAGCAGCTTGGCGGTGGTGGTCAGGTCCAGCGCACCCGCTGCGCACAGTGCCGTATATTCGCCCAGCGAATGACCGGCGACGTAATCCGCTTTGTCGGCAAGCCGCATGCCCCCTTCCCTTTCCAACACTCTGAGCGTCGCGATCGCGTTCGCCATAATCGCGGGCTGGGCATTCTCGGTCAGCGTCAGCGTGTCGGCGGGCCCTTCGACCATCAACCGGAAGAGATTCTGCCCCAGCGCCTCGTCGACTTCCTGGAAGACCTCGCGGGCCGCAGCGCTCGCGTCGGCGATCGCCTGCCCCATGCCGACCGCCTGGCTGCCCTGGCCGGGAAAGATGAATGCGCGCATATCGTGTCCCTTGAAACGGAAGCGCGCGGGTTAGGAAGGCTTGCCCGCCGATGCAAGCGGCACCAGCAGCTTCAAGGCGCCGGGCCTGATGCGGTAGGTCAGCGGGGCCTGCAGTGTCAGCGCCTCGCCATCCGCCGCCACATGCAGGCGCGCGCGCGGGCTTTCTATGACGGCTTCGGCCGTGCCGCCGATCACGACAAAATCGCGTTCATGATCCAGCCGGCCGAGCAATGCGCGCAATACCGCGCGGGCCAGGGCGATCCGCGTCCGCCCTTTCAGCGCGTAGAGATAGAGTTGGCCGTCATCCAGCGCGGCGCGCGTGCCGAGGCCGAACAGGCTCGTCTCATAGCGATTGTTGCCGACGAAGAGGATCGGCGTCTCGATATCCTCGCGCTGGCCTGCGGCACGGATGCGCAGCCGCCAGCGCGACAGCCGCCACGCCGCCCGGACCGCAGCACGCGCCAT
>JAFEEY010000017.1:19145-22772 GCA_018240865.1 Pseudomonadota bacterium
CCGACCGAGCTGTTGTTGACGAAGACGTGGCCGTTCACTTCGGCCAGATCGACCGTCCCCGCATGCCCGGCGGCGACCACATCGACGGCGCCCTTCACATCCAGCGGAATGCCGGCATCGCGCGCAAAATGGTTGAGCGTGCCGAACGGCAGGACGCCCAGCGGCAAGCCTGTTCCGGCCAACAGCGCCGCCACCGCCCCCAGTGTCCCGTCACCGCCGCCGACGACCAGTGCGTCCAGGCCACCTGCTGCGATCAGCTCGTCCGCGCGGTCGACCAGCTTGCCGGCAGCCAGCGTCTCGATCTCGGCATCGACGCCAGCGGCAGTGAAAGCCGCGCGCGTCTGATCGACAAGCCCCGGCTCTCGCGACAGCCTGCCGCCGGCGCTGTTCAGCAGAACGGCAATGCGCAATGCGGGGTCAGTCGATCGCCTGCATCGCCGGCCGCCGGGTCCAGCCCGGCGCGGGTGGGCGCGGCAGTCGCGCTTCCGGGATCAGGCGCCGCAGCTTGCGGGCGAAACTGCGCAGGCAGACTTCGCTTGTTCCCAACGGCCCGGCGACATAGCTGGGCGAGCCCATGCCGGCCTGCACGCGCGAGATCAGCTCAGTGTCCTCGGCATTGACCTGGCGATTGATCCGCCAGTTGAGATAACGGGCCGCCCGCATCTCGCGCCGATCGTCGGGCAATGCATAGCTGATCTCGCGGATCACCGTCGTAGCCGGGCCGATCGGCAGGAATTGCATGAAGTCGATCTGGTCCGGGTAGATGTCGAACGCGACGTTCGGCCAGAGCTTGTAGTAGAGCCAGAGCTTCTGCTGCGCCTCGGGCAGATGATCCACGCGCGGCAGGAAATGCTGATAGGCGCGCTCGCTGGGATTGGCGGAAGGCCGGTCCGCGAGCAGCCCGGTCATCCGGTCGCAATGATCGTTCGCCTCGATCGCATAGGATCGGCCGAACAGGCGCGTCAGCCCCGGATGGCCGACCGGAATATGCAGCCCGTCCGAATAATTGTCGGCGATGGTCTTCCAGTTGAGCGCGCGCGGGCGCAGCGTCACGCGCCCGATCGGCTGCAATTCCTCGAAACGATATGGCGCGATCTCATGCTCGTAAGGCGCCATCATCTCGGCAACCGACGGCGCACCCGGCTCCAGCGTCACGAACACGAAGCCGCGCCAGATTTCCAGCGCGACCGGAAACAGGCCGTGCGCCGACGTATCCAGCCCCGGATATTGCGCCTTCATCGGCACGCCCGAAAGCCGCCCATCCAACTCATATGTCCAGGCGTGATAAGGGCAGATCAGCTTCTTCGCGCAGCCGCCCTCGCCATCCACAAGCCGTGATCCGCGATGACGGCAGACATTGGCGAAGGCGCGCACCTCGCCCTCATCGCCGCGTACGACGACGACGCTTTCGCCCAGATACTCAAGCGTCCGCCACTCACCCGGCCGCGCCAGTTCGTTGATATGGCACACGACCTGCGGCGCGGCGCGCAGGAAGCGCGCCACTTCAGCCTCGTAAAACTCGGCATCGTGATACAGCCAGCCGGGCAGCGACAGATGATCGTCGGGATCGGCGTCGGGGATCAGGCGCGGTGATGTGCTCATGCCATGAAACTACCCGTCAAAGCCTCTTGCTTCAACTTGAGGATAGACTGTGCTCCGGCGAAGGCCGGAGCCTTGGACGAGCAGCGTTCCGGCCTTCGCCGGAACACGAAAACGTGCTATAGCGAGTCCTGCGGAGGGGCAGCCTTGCTGAACCTCCCACCGGCCTTGCGTTCGAGAACGATTTCGTGCATTGGCCGCATCGCCGGGGCGGTGAGCTTTGTCTCTCCGCCCCGCTTGATTTTTAAGACGACAGCCGGAGGGGCGTCCGCACGGGGCGGCGTCAGCGATCGGCCAACAGTGAGAAAGACACATGGCTCTTTACGAGCACGTGTTCCTTGCGCGCCAGGATCTGGCGCAGGCGCAAGTGGACGCACTGGCGGAAGCCGCCACCAAGATCATCGAGGATAATCAGGGCAAGGTCGTGAAGACCGAGACCTGGGGCCTGCGTAACATCGCCTATCGCATCCAGAAGAATCGCAAGGCGCATTATGTGATGCTCGACATCGACGCGCCCGCTGGCGCCGTCGCCGAACTGGAACGCCAGACCGCGATCAACGAAGACGTGATCCGCTACATGACCGTGCGCGTCGACGCGCATGAGCAGGGTCCGTCGGTGATGATGCGCAAGAGCGACCGTGGCGAAGGCCGCCGCCGCCGCGACGAACGCGACGAGATGGGAGCTTAAGAACATGGCACGTCCGTTTTTCCGCCGCCGCAAGAGCTGCCCCTTCTCCGCGAAGGACGCGCCGCGCATCGACTATAAGGACGTCCGTCTGCTGCAGGGCTTCGTGTCCGAGCGCGGCAAGATCGTCCCCAGCCGCATCACCGCGGTGTCCGCCAAGAAGCAGCGCGAGCTGGCCCAGGCCATCAAGCGCGCGCGTCACCTTGGCCTCCTGCCCTATATCGTGAAGTAAGGAACCGCCCCATGGACGTTATTCTTCTAGAGCGCGTCGAGAAGCTGGGCGGTATCGGGGACGTGGTCTCCGTGAAGCCGGGCTTCGCGCGCAACTATCTCCTGCCGCGCAAGAAGGCGCTCCGCGCCAACGAAGCCAACCGCAAGGTCTTCGAAGCCAACCGCGCCCAGATCGAGGCGGACAACGCCGCCCGCCGCTCGACCGCCGAAACGGATTCGAAGGGCATCGACGGCAAGTCGGTCACGCTGATCCGCCAGGCATCGAACACCGGCCAGCTCTACGGCTCGGTCGCGGTGCGCGACATCGTCGAAGCGCTCGGCGCCGACGGCATCAAGGTTCAGAAGAACCAGGTCGTGCTCGATAAGCCGATCAAGGCGATCGGTGTGAACGCGGTCAAGATCGCGCTTCACCCCGAAGTCTCGGTCTCGATCACCGTCAATGTCGCCCGCTCGCCGGAAGAGGCCGAGCTGCAGGCGCAGGGCGTCGACGTGATGGCCCAGATGTTCGAGAAGGACGAAGCCGGCTTCACCGAGGCTTTCGACCCGAACGCGGAGCCCGGCGACATTGCCGCGGCCACTGCGGCCCCGGCCGAAGGCGCGGAGGAAGCCGCGGCCTGATCCGCGCTAGCCGGCAAAACCAAAAGGGCTCCGTTCCTCGATCAGGAACGGAGCCCTTTTCTTTCCCCCGCCGGGAAAAGAAGCAAACGGATTAAGCGTTACGCCACATACATATAGAGCGTCGAAAACAGCGCGGTCAGCGAAGCGGCGAGCGGGATGATGTTCCTGAGCATGAACCCCAGATAAACGATTCGCGCTTCGCCGCCTGTGAAGTGCGACACAGGTTCGAAATAAAGCGATCGCGGCGATGAAAGCGGCCGCCCATACGACAAACTCGTCATCCCGAACTTGTTTCGGGATAAAGGGTGGCCCCGGCAGATGGCGGCGGATGTTCTCAAATGTCTTGCCGCTTCACGCTTATCCCGAAACGAGTTCGGGATGACGGCGGAGTATCCGCGACGACCCTGAGGTCAATACCCCATCAGTGCTAGCACTTCCTTGCGGCTGCGGTCATCGTCGCGGAACACGCCCATCATGCGGCTGGTGGTCATCGC
>JAFEEY010000017.1:22835-42345 GCA_018240865.1 Pseudomonadota bacterium
CCTACGGGGTGGAGATGGTCCCAGATGCAATCGGCGACTTCGGCGGTCAGCCGTTCCTGCACCTGCAGGCGGCGGGCGAAACCGTGCAGCACGCGCGCGAGCTTGGAAATGCCGACCACCCGGTCCTTCGGCAGATAGGCGATATGCGCGTTGCCGATGATCGGCGCCAGATGATGCTCGCAATGCGACTGGAAAGGGATGTCGCGCAGCAGCACGATCTCGTCATAGCCGCCGACTTCCTCGAAGGTGCGGCTGAGGTGCAGCGCGGGATCTTCGTCATAGCCCTTGCAATATTCCTTCCAGGCGCGGGCAACGCGCAGCGGCGTGTCGGCCAGTCCCTCGCGCGATGGGTCGTCCCCGGTCCAGGCGATCAGCGTCTTGACCGCCTCGGCCACTTCGCGCGGCACTGGGATCTTGCCCGGAGTCTCGATCAGGTCGCCATCGTCAAGGTCTTCGCCCACGCCCATCTTCCCCTTTTTCCGTTTCGCGGTCGATATAGGGCGCGAAAACGTCTGCGCAAATGACGTTACGGCATACGTCGGAGGTGCGGCCCCCATGCCACAATCGGCGGAAATCCGAGACTTTTCATTCCAATCCTTATTGACGCTCGTGAAACTATTCGCATGATCTTCACCTACGAGGCGTAACAATGCGTCCGCGGTCTTGTGCCGCACGAACATGGGGAGGATGCAATCATGCGGAAATTCGATCTGCTCGGTGCGACCGCGCTCGCGCTTCTGGCCGCCACGCCGGCACTGGCCCAGACCGCCGATGCCGCGCCGGCCGACGAAGGCCTGGGCGATATCGTGGTCACGGCGCAACGTCAGTCCGAAACGCTGCAGACCGTGCCGATCGCCGTGTCCGCCTTCAGCGCCGACAATCTCAGGCAACAACAGATCAACTCGACCAGCGACCTCCAACTCTCGCTGCCGAACATCACCTACACCAAGAGCAATTTCACCTCCTCCTCCTCGTTCAATATCCGCGGCATCGGCGATCTGTGCGTCGGCGTGACCTGCGACGCGGCGACCGCCGTTCACGTGAACGATGTGCCGGTCATCGGCTCGCCGATCTTCCAGAACGAATTCTTCGACGTCGAACGCATCGAAGTGCTGCGCGGCCCGCAAGGCACGCTGTTCGGCCGCAACGCGACCGGCGGCGTGATCAACTTCATCACCGCCAAGCCGGACCTGAACGGCATCCATGCCGCCGGCGAAGTCGAGTACGGCAATTACAAGAGCATCCGCGCCAAGGGCATGTTCAACCTGCCCATCACCGAGACGCTGGGCGTCCGCGTCGCCGGCTATTACCTCAATCGCGACGGGTTCACGCGCAACCTGTTCAACGGCAAGCGCATCGACGGCCGCGACCAGTATGACATTCGCGGCTCCATCCGCTGGGAGCCGACTGCCGATACCACGCTGGATATCGTCGGCCATTATTTCCGCGAGAGCGACGACCGCTCGCGCATCCAGAAGCAGCTCTGCCATCGCGACCCGACCGGCGTGCTCGGCTGCTTGCCCGACAAGCTGGCGACCGAGCAGCTGAACGGCGATTCCACGCTCGCCGCGATCCTGACTTCAAGCGAATTCATCAATGTCGCGCTCGGCGCGCTGGCGCCGGTGTTCCGGCCGCTGGCGCTGGGCAGCGTCTACAACACCGACGGCGATGTCTATTCCAGCTTCACCAATCCGGCGGGCCTGCGCACGGTCAACATCGACTCGCTGCCGCGCTTCAAGACCAACGAGAAACAGATTCTGGTCAATCTCAGCCAGAATCTGGGCGACAGTTTCAACCTGAAGCTGGACGGCGGCTATACCGAGGGTGCGACCGACTCGACCGTTGACTATAATGTCGGCGTTGAACGGCCGCTCGCGGGCAATACCGGGCTGGCGACGCTGGCGGCCTACGCGGCACTTCCCGACGCAGCGTTCGGGCCTGGCGGTGCCTTCGGCGCGGCAGGGCTTGGCGGCGTCAATCCGTTCAAGCCGATTGCCGCCGCGCTGATCCCGAGCGGCCCGGGCGGCCCCTTCTGCCAATCGCTCGCCGATCAGCAGGGCGTCGGCGTCTATGGTGGCAAGTCCGTGTGCGCCAGCACCAGCCTCGATTTCGACCGCTCGACCGCTTACGGCAAGCAGTGGTTCGCGGAAGGCATCCTCACCACCAAATGGGACGGGCCGTTCAACTTCCTGGTCGGCGCCGGATACCTGGACTACAAAGTCCGCGACAACGATTATTTCGTGAACGCATTTCCGCTCGACTATGCCGCCGGCCTGCTCGGCGCCGCGAGTTCGATCGGCGCGCGGGCGGCCGGGGCGACGATCCCCAATGTCTATCGCGGCACACCGTTCTACGACAATGATTCGCGCTTCTATCACCTGAAATCATACGGGATTTTCGGCGAGGCCTATGCCCAGCTGGCCGACAATCTGAAGCTGACGATCGGCGCCCGCTACAACCACGACAAGAAGAATTACACGGCGCGCACGACATTGTTCAATGATTCGAACGGCAACGGTGTCCTTGTGCCGTTCGGCGCGACAGATTTCACTCAGGCGATTAACTACAGCACGATCGACTTCGACGCGCTTGTTCCCGGCAACCAGGAGTTTGCGCGCAGCCAGGTCAGCTTCGGCCGCCTGACCGGCCGCGCCGTACTCGACTGGCAGATCACCGATCACAACCTGCTCTATTTCTCCTATTCGCGCGGCTATAAGTCGGGCGGCATCAATCCGCCGCTGTCGCCAGTGTTCGCGGTTCCCGCGACCTTCGGGCCGGAAACGGTCAATGCGTTCGAGATCGGCTCCAAGAACACATTCCTGGACGGTACCGCCCGCATCAACCTCACCGCCTTCTACTACCAGTATAAGAGCCTGCAGCTCAGCCGAATCGTTGCCCGCACGTCGGTCAACGACAACGTCAACGCGGACATCATGGGCCTCGAGGCGGAAGGCATATTGCGCCCGACCCGCAACCTGCTGATCAACACCTCGATCAGCTTCCTCCGCACGCGGGTTTCCAACAACAAGCTGCTGAGCAACCCGCAGGATCCGTCCGGCGAGCGGGCCGATGCCGTGATCATCAAGGATCTGACCAACGCCGCCAACTGCGCGGTCGGATCGGCCAGCGGCAGCGCTGCCCAGTCCAACGCACTCGTCAGTGCCACCAACGCGCTGCTGGGCCTGCGGCCGACCACGCCCATCCCCGGCACCAGCACTACCGGCGCGTTCGGTGTCTGCGGCATTCTGCAAGCGGCAGCAGCCGGCAACATCGCCGCCGCCAATCCGGCCTTCGCGGCGCCGAATCCGGCACTGGGCGGCCTGACCCCGCAGCAGTTC
This sequence comes from Pseudomonadota bacterium, assembly GCA_018240865.1. Taxonomy (GTDB): domain Bacteria; phylum Pseudomonadota; class Alphaproteobacteria; order Sphingomonadales; family Sphingomonadaceae; genus Sphingomonas_B. Next base: position 26,174 of record JAFEEY010000017.1, read on the forward strand.
ATCAACCTGCAGGTGACCGGCAACCCGGCGACCCCGGGCTCGTTCCAATATTTCGCGAACGGCGTGCCAGTGAACATCAAGGGCAATAACCTGCCCCAGTCGCCGCACTTCAAATTCTCGGCCGGCATGCAGTACACGTTCGACTTCGGGAACGGCTGGAACCTCGTCCCCCGCATCGACATGAATTATACCGGCGGCTATTATGGCAGCATCTTCAACCGCCGGGTCAGCCGCATCCAGGGTTATGAAGTCGTCAATGCCCAGATCCAGCTGAACGGGCCGGACGATCGCTTCTTCGTCCGCGCCTTCGTCCAGAATCTGACGAAGAACAACGCCGTCACCGGCCTTTATGTGACGGACCAGTCGTCGGGCCTGTTCACCAACGCCTTCACGCTTGAACCGCGCCGTTACGGCATTGCCGCCGGCTTCCGCTTCTAAGCATAAAAGGGTTTACCTTCGGGCCTGCGCGACATGTTCGCGCAGGCCTTTTCTTTTGCGGAACGCCTTTGCGGCATCATAGAATACCGGCGCTATGGACAATCTCGCCGGCTGGATCGCACCGATCGCCACCACCGTCGCGGCCTGCATGACGGCCGCCAATCTCGGCACGCGCGTGACGGGTTGGGGCTTCGTCGTCTTCACAGTCGGGTCGCTCGCCTGGATGGGATATGGGCTTACGACTGACCAGCCCAATCTCGTCTGGCAGAACCTGGCCCTGACGGCCATCAACGCCGCCGGCATCTGGCGCTGGCTGGGCCGTCAAGCCCGCATTGACGATGGCGCCCGGATTGCCACCGAACGCAGCGAGGCCGAAGCCGGACCGGTGCTTTTTCCAAGCTCGATGATGCAGACGGCGCCGGTCGAAGCACGCGACGGCGAGACGATCGGTACGGCTGTCGACGCGATGGTCGACAGTGCGGACGGCCGCGTCGCCTATCTGGTCGTCGCGACCGGCGGTATTGCCGGTTTGGGCGAGTCCCTCCGCATACTTCCCTGGGCACTGACGCGGGTCGGCGAAGATAAGATAATAGCCCGGATCGCGGCTGCGCAGGTCGGCAGGTTGCGCGCTGTCGGCCCGAATGACTGGCCCACCGGAATTGACGTTCGCCGCTCCTGAAGGACGCTCGTCCGGCCACACTGATGCCCGCCGCTGATACCTGTTTCCTGTCGCAGTTCGATTAAGCGCTGGCGGCTCGCGCGGTAACATTCTGATTGAGCGGCATTTCATGAGTGCCGCTGCCTGTCGCCGCTTCGGCGATGCGTAGCGAGGTGTTTATGCGTGACATGGCGAACGGCACCGCGCCGCCCCGCGGGCTTGTAACTGTCCGCCTGGGCCAGCAGTTTGGTTTCGCGCGTCGCCCGGCTCCGCCGGTCCGCCGGCAGCAACTGCAACGGCCCGAACCGCAGAACGCGATGACATTGACCGCACGGGGGGATGCGCTGCGGCTCGTGGGTCGGTTTCGCGAGGCGGTCGCTTTGTTCGATCGGGCAATCGCGATCGCTCCCCAAGCAGTTGCTGCCTGGTTCGGCCGTGCGCTCGCCCATCAGTCCTGCGGCGCGCTGGTGGAGGCCGAACGCGACTATCGGCGCGTGACGGAACTCGCCCCCCGGACCGCCCACGGTTTCGCCGGGCTGGCGACTGTGCTGGCGATGGCGGGCAGGCTGGACGAAGCGCGCGTCTTTGCCGATCGCGCTGCCGAACTCGGTCCAGATGACAGCGCGACTGTGATCGCCCAGGCTCGTTGCGATCGTCTCGCCGGCGATCACGCGGCCGCCGCGCGCCGGCTCGAGGCACTGACTTCGCGGCCTGGCCTCGCCCCGCAAGACGCTGTCCTTGCTCTGGGTCTGCTGGGGGATGCGCTTGACCGGCTGAACGAGTGCGACCGGGCCTTCGAAGCCTATGCCCGCGCCAACCGACGCTTCGTGGCCGCGCATGTCAGCCCGGGACTCGGTTGAAGCTCTTATCCCGGCTGTCGCAAGGCTGGATCGGGAACGGACGGCACGCTGGCGCGGCGCTCCGGGGCCAGCCTCGCGTCACATCTTCCTGCTCGGCTTCCCGCGTTCCGGCACGACGCTGATCGAACAGATATTGGGCACGATTGCCGGCGTGGTCACGCTGGAGGAAGAATCGACGCTGGCGCTCGCCGCGGCTCGGCTCTTTTCGCCTCAAGGGATTGCGCGCCTGGATGAGCTGGGCGAATCCGAACTCGCCGAGTTGCGCGCCGATTATTGGCAGCGGGTCGCAGCGGCCGGCGTCGATGCCGCAGGCAAGAGTTTTGTCGACATGGACCCGTTCAAGGCGCCGAGCCTGCCGCTGATCGCGCGCCTGTTTCCCCAGGCGAAGATTGTGTTGGTGCGCCGCGATCCGCGTGATGTGGTCTGGAGCTGCTTTCGGCAGACCTTCGCCTACAGCCCGGTCGCGCTGGAATTGACAACCCTGGAGCGGACGACCCGCTATTACGATGCCGTCATGACGCTGACAGTCGCATGCCGCGACGCCTTTGCGCTGGATGTTCACGAGGTACGCTACGAAATGCTGGTCCGCGACTTCGATGCGACCACCCAGGCCCTGTGCGGTTTTCTCGACTTGCCCTGGTCTGAAGGCCTGCGCGATTTTTCCTCCCGGGCGCGCGCCACGCCGGTCAAGACAGCCAGCGCCGAACAGGTCCGCCGTTCCCTCTATGACGGTTCCGGCCAATGGCGCCGTTACGCGGACAAGCTGGCGCCCGTCATGCCGATCCTCGAACGCTGGATTTGATCGGGCTATTTCCGCCCGAACAATTTCTCGAGATCGCCCTTCGCCAGCTTCACCCAGGTCGGGCGGCCGTGATTGCATTGGCCGCTATGGGGGGTGACTTCCATTTCACGGAGGAGCGCGTTCATTTCGGCGACCGAGAGCGCGCGGCCGGCGCGGACGCTGCCGTGGCAGGCCATAGTCGCAGCCACCTCCTCGAGCTTTTCCTTGAGGCTCAGCGCCTGATCGAAGGCGGCGAGTTCGTCGGCGAGGTCGCGGACCAGCCCGTGAATATCGCCATTGCCGAGCAAAGCGGGCGTGGCGCGCACCAGCATCGCGGCTGGGCCGAAACGTTCCAGCTCAAGCCCGAATTCGGCCAGTTCACTTGTCCGCGCTTCCAGGCGATCGCAGGCAGGCTCATCCAGCTCGACCACTTCAGGAAGAAGGAGCGCCTGCGTGTGGACGCCGCCATTGGCCGCGGCGCGCTTCATTCGCTCCAGCACGAGTCGCTCGTGCGCGGCGTGCTGGTCGACGAGGATCAACCCGTCCTCGGCTTCGGCGACGATATAGGTGTTGGCGATCTGCCCGCGCGCGACGCCGAGCGGGAAATTGGTGCGTTCCGGCGGCGGAGCATAGGCAGGCTCGGCGCGTGCTTGCGGGGGTGGGGCGAAGAAAGTGCTGCGGTCGGAGACGCCATAGCGAAGCCCCTCCCCATCAGGGGAGGGGTTGGGGTGGGGCGTGTAATTGTTGAGGCCGGGAAATGGGACAGGCCCCGCTCCCCTCCCCTCCCCTGAAGGGGAGGGGCTAAAAGCACGCAACATATCGTTGCTGACCGGCCGCGCGCTGGCGTGGCCGGCCGCGTCAAGCGCCCTGCGCAAGCCGCTGACGATCAGGCCGCGCACCAGCGCTGGATCGCGAAAGCGGACTTCGGTCTTGGCCGGATGGACGTTCACATCGACCTGGTCGGCCGGCACCTCCAGGAACAGCGCCACGACCGGGTGGCGGTCGCGCGCGAGCAGATCGGCATAGGCGCCGCGTACCGCGCCGGCGAGCAGCCGGTCCTTTACCGGGCGGCTGTTGACGAACAGATATTGGTGATCGGCCACCCCGCGGCTGAAGGTCGGCAAACCGGCGACGCCGCCGAGCACCAGTCCTTCGCGTACCAGATCGACGCCGACGCTGTTATCCGGCAGGTCGCGATCGGTGAGCGCGGCGACGCGCGCGGGTGCGGTATCGCCTGGCGCAACCGTCAGCACCTGCCGACCGTCATGCTCAAGCGCGAAGCCGATTTCCGGCCGCGCCATCGCCAGCCGCTTCACGACATCCAGGCACGCGGCATATTCGGAGCGGGCCGAGCGCAGGAATTTGCGCCGCGCCGGGACTTTCTCGAACAATCCCTCGACGCGGACGCGCGTGCCGGGCGGCAGCGCGGCCGGCCCCTCGCCCGCCACATCGCCATTGTCGACGATCAATGCCCAGCCGTCCGCGCTTCGTACCCGGCTTTCGAGCGTCAGCCGCGCCACGCTCGCGATCGAGGGCAGCGCCTCACCACGAAAGCCGAGTGTGCTCACGGCCTCGATCGCATCGTCGGGCAGTTTGGAGGTCGCGTGGCGCTCCAGCGCCAGCCGCATCTCGTCAGGCGCCATGCCGCAGCCATCGTCGGCGACCTCGATCAGATCGATGCCGCCGCCGCGCAATTTGACCGCGATTCGCGTTGCGCCTGCGTCGATCGCGTTCTCGACCAATTCCTTCAGCGCGCTGGCGGGTCTTTCGACCACTTCACCGGCCGCGATCCGGTTGACGAGATGCGAGGGCAGACGCCGTATTGACATGGGCAAGCCTCTAGCCCAAGCGACCGCATCCCGCGACCCGGCGCTCACGAAAAATCAGTGTATCTGTGGTTTCGTCGCGCGCATGGGCGGGTATAGTGCGCCCAGGATTGTTTCAGAGCGGGACAAAAATGCTCTTTTCGCGTTTCTTCAAATTCATGTCGCACGACATGGCGATCGACCTCGGCACCGCCAACACGGTCGTCTATCTGCGCGGGCGCGGCATCGTGCTCAATGAGCCGTCTGTCGTCGCGATCGAAACGATCAACGGCATCAAGAAAGTGAAGGCGGTCGGCGACGACGCCAAGCTGATGATGGGCAAGACGCCTGGCACGATCGAAGCGATCCGCCCGCTGCGGGACGGCGTGATCGCCGACATCGATGTCGCCGAGCAGATGATCAAGCACTTCATCCACAAAGTGCATGGCGGCAAAATGCGCGCCTGGCGCTTCCCGGAGATCGTGATCTGCGTGCCCTCGGGCTCGACTTCGGTCGAGCGCCGCGCGATCCGTGATGCCGCGTCGAACGCCGGCGCCTCTCAGGTGTTCCTGATCGAGGAGCCGATGGCGGCCGCGATCGGCGCCGACATGCCGGTCACTGAACCGATCGGGTCGATGGTGGTCGATATCGGCGGCGGTACGACCGAAGTCGCGGTGCTGTCGCTGCGCGGCCTTGCCTACACCACTTCCGTCCGTGTCGGCGGCGACAAGATGGACGAAGCGATCGCTTCCTATGTCCGCCGCAACCATAATCTGCTGATCGGCGAGGCGACGGCCGAGCGGATCAAAAAGGAAGTCGGCACCGCCAAGCCGCCCGCCGACGGCGTGGGCAAGACGATCCAGATCAAGGGCCGCGACCTCGTCAACGGCGTGCCGAAGGAAATCGAGATCAACCAGGGCCAGATCGCCGAAGCGCTCAGCGAACCGGTCGGCACGATCATCGAGGGCGTCCGCATCGCGCTTGAGAATACGGCGCCCGAACTGGCCGCCGATATCGTCGATCAGGGCATCGTCATCACCGGCGGCGGCGCGCTGCTCGAGGGGCTGGACGAAGTGCTCCGCGACGAAACCGGCCTGCCGGTCACGGTCGCCGAGGATCCTTTGACCTGCGTTGCACTGGGCACCGGCCGCGCGCTTGAAGACCCCGTATTCCGGGGCGTGCTGCAGACCGCCTGACGCGCGCCTGAAACCGCGTGGCCCTGCCCTCAAACCGTCGCCCCGGCTTTTCGCGACGGGCGCAATATGGCCTGTTCTTCGGCTATGTGACCGCCGTCTCCGGCGCGGTCGTGGCGCTGCTGCTGCTGATCCTGTCGGCGGTCGACCCCAATGGTTTTGGCCTGCTGAAAGGCGCGGTCAATGACGCGACCCTGCCGATCACGTCGGCGGGCCGGACGGTCGTGGACGGCATCGCCGACGTGGGCGGCGACATCGGCTCTTACATCAACGCGGCGAGCAATGTTCGCCGCCTTGAGGCTGAAGCGAAGGCCAGCCAGACAAAGTTGATCGAGGCCAAGGCGATTGCCTTCGAAAATGCGCGGCTGAAGCGGATGCTGGGCGTGGTCGAAAAAGGCAGCAAGCCGGTCGCGACTGGGCGGCTGGTGGCGTCCACCGGCTCCAGCATCCGGCGCTACGCGATCCTCAACACCGGTTATTTGAGCGGTGTGCATGGCGGCATGCCGGTGCGGGGGCCGGCCGGGCTGGTCGGCAGGGTGGCCAGCGCCGGCGCGGTCACGGCGCGGATCATGCTGATCACCGACGGCGGCATGCTCGTTCCTGTACGCCGGGTGCCCGACGGCATGCCGGCGATCGCGACCGGCACCGGTGACGGCTATATCGATATCCGCGCGCTCGGCGCCGAGAACACCACGTTCAAGCGCGGCGATGTGTTCGTGACTTCGGGCGCCGGCGGCGTCTATCCGCCCAACATTCCCGTCGCGATCATCGCACGGGTGACGCGCGAGAGCTTTCTCGCCCTGCCCGTCGCCGATCCTTCGAAGCTGGATTTCGCGATGGTCGAGCCCGTCTATCAGCCGCAGGTCGAGGAGCAGCGGCGCGTGCTGCCTCCGCCGCCCGCGCGATGAGTACCGTCCTTCCCTATCGCGGCTATGTGGCGCTGAGCCTGAAGGCGCGAGCGACGCCGATCGTCTCGACGATGATCGCATCGCTGATCCCCTCGCTGGTGCCTGTGATCGCCCAGGCCCCGATCCTGCCACCGCTCGGCCTGATGACCCTGCTCGCCTGGCGGCTGCTCCGGCCCGGCTATTGGGCCGTATGGGCACCGCTGCCGCTCGGCTTTTTCGACGACCTGGTCAGCGGACAGCCGATCGGCAGCGCAATGCTGTGCTGGACAGTCGCGTTCCTGGCCATCGAGGCGTCGGAACGCTCTGCCCTGTGGCGCGATTATTGGCAGGACTGGCTGTACGCCGCTATCGCGATCGCCGGCTGCCTTGCCGCCGGCTATCTCTTCGCCCTATTCGCCGGCGCGCGCATGCCTATCTTGGGGCTGGTGCCGCAGCTTCTGGCCTCGATCCTCTTTTTCCCCGCCGTCGCGCGGCTGTGCGCGCGGCTGGACGTCTGGCGCTTGCGGTGAAACGGCCGAAAAAGCACGTCACCGAGGCGGCGCAGACCTTCACTTTCAGCCGCCGCGCCATGTTACTCGGCGCCGTGCAAGGCGGCGTCGGCGCGCTGCTCGCCGGGCGCATGGCCTGGATCTCGATCGCGCAGAACGAACGTTATTCGCTGCTGTCGGAAAGCAATCGCGTCAACATGACGCTGATTCCACCCCGGCGCGGCTGGATCGTCGACAGGAACGGCAAGCCGATCGCGATCAACCGCACCGATTTCCGCGTCGACCTCATTCCGGACCGCGTCGTCGACAAGGATCATGTGCTCGGTGAACTTCGCGCCCTGCTCGGCCTCACCGACGATGAGATGCAGCGCATCCGCGACGATCTCGACGCCGCCGCCGGCTTCAAGCCGGTGCAGGTGGCCGAGGATTTGGATTGGGAAAAATTTGCCGCGGTCAGCGTCCGGCTGAACGAGCTGCCGGGCGTCTCCCCGACGCGCGGCTATTCGCGCTTCTACCCGGACGGCGCGGCGGTCGGCCATCTCATCGGCTATGTCGGTGCGGCGAGCGCCAAGGAGTATCAGGAAAGCAAGGATCCGCTGCTGATCACGCCCGGCTTCAAGGTTGGTAAGGAAGGCATCGAGAAAGGTCATGGAAAAGACTCTCCGTGGCCAGCCGGGCGCCAAGCGGGTCGAGGTCACGGCGCGCGGCAAGCTCGTCAAGGAATTAACGACACGCGGCGACGTGCCGGGCCAGACGCTGAAGCTGACGATCGACGAACCGCTCCAGGCGTTCGCGGCGCGGCGGCTGGGACCGGAATCGGGCTCGGCGATCGTCATCGACGTCGAGACCGGCGGCATTCTCTGCATGGCCTCGATGCCGTCCTACGATCCGAACAGCTTTTCCGACGGCATCGGCCGCGAAGAATGGAAGATGCTGTCGGACGATGAGCGCCGGCCGCTCTACAACAAGGCGCTGCAGGCGATGTATCCACCCGGCTCCACTTTCAAGCCGGTGCATGCGCTCGCGATCCTGGAAGCCGGGATCAGCCCGGAGGATATCGTCGTGTGCGGCGGCGGCTACCGGCTCGGCAACCGCTTCTATCACTGCCTTGGCCGCCACGGTCCGATGAACATGACGCGAGCGATCGCCAAGAGCTGCAACACCTATTTCTACACGATGGGCCGGCGGATCGGGATCGAGAAAATGGCCGCCGCTGCCCGCACCGCCGGGCTCGGCGGGAAATATGAACTGCCGGTGCCTTCGCAAAGCTATGGCACCGTGCCCGATCCGGCATGGAAGCTGCGGCGCTTCAAGCAGCAATGGACCGAATCCGATACGCTGAACGCGGCGATTGGCCAGGGCTATGTGCTGGTCACGCCGCTGCAGAACGCGGTCGCCGCCGCTCGCCTTGCCACCGGCAAGATCATCATGCCCGAACTGATCGCATCGCGGGCCAGGGGCACGAACGAGCTGCTGCCGGTGCCGCCCGAATATCTTCAATCGGTGCGGATGGGCATGCGCGAGGTCGTGAACGCCGGCACTGCGGTCCGCAGTCGCTTGCCGCTGGACGGGATCGAAATGGCGGGGAAGACCGGCACGGCGCAGGTTCGCAACCTCTCCAGCGGCATGCGCGGGGGCGCCGGCGTGCCGTGGAAATATCGCGACCACGCGCTGTTCATTTTCTTCGCGCCCGTCGACAAGCCCAAATATGCCGGCGCGATCGTGATCGAGCACGGCATGCACGGCTCCAGCTCGGCAGCACCGGTGGCGCGCGAACTGATGACCTTTATGTTTGACCAGCAGAAAGCGATGGACGCGCTGGAGAAAATGGAGGCCGGTTGGGGCGGCGACATCGCCACGCGCATGGCCCGCGAAAGCGCCGCCTATCAGGCCGCGTTGCGCACGCCCGCCGCCGCCATACCTGAAGCGGGCGCTGTCATGCCCGCTCCGACGCCCAGCGCGACCCCCGCCAATCTCACCAAGCCACAGCCGCCCGAATGAAGCAGGGCATCATCCCGGCACCCCTGCGCCTTCTGCCCTGGACGGCGATCCTGCTGACTCTGGCGATCGGCGGCTTCGGCCTGATCGTGCTCTATTCGGCGGCGGGCGGCTCGCTCTCCCCCTGGGCGCTGAATCAGGGCGTGCGCATCCTCGCGTTTCTCGGCATGGCGATCGCACTCAGCCGGATCAGCGAACGCGGCTGGCAGCAGGCCGCGTTCCCGGCCTATGCGATCATCACCGTGCTGTTGGTCGCGGTCGAGCTGTTGGGCGCGGTGCGCGGCGGCAGCCAGCGCTGGCTCGATCTCGGTTTCATTCGCCTGCAGCCTTCGGAGCTGATGAAGGTCGCGATCGTGCTGGCGGTCGCGCGCTTCTACTCGCTGCTCCCTGCGAGCCAGACACGGACCTTCACGGCGATCTGGCCGGCGGCAGTGCTGATCGGCCTGCCCGCCGCACTCGTCATGCTGCAGCCGGACCTCGGCACCGCGATGATGATCTGTTTCGGAGGGCTGACGGTGACGTTCCTCGCCGGGCTCCCTTTACGCCTCTATGTCGGCGCGGCGCTGGCGGCTGGGGCCGCAGGGCCGATCGTCTTTTCGATGATGCACGAATATCAGCGCAACCGCGTGCTGATCTTTCTCGATCCGGAAAGCGATCCGCTCGGCAAGGGCTATCATATCAGCCAGTCCAAGATCGCGATCGGATCGGGCGGCATTTTCGGCAAAGGCTATCTGCAGGGCACGCAGAGCCGGCTCGATTACCTGCCCGAACGGCACACCGACTTTGTCTTCGCGACCATGGCCGAGGAATGGGGGCTGATGGGCGGGCTGTTCCTGATCCTGGCCTTCTTCCTGCTGATCCGCTGGGCGATGCGCGTGGCGCAGAACGCGCCGAGCCGCTTCGCGATGCTGACGGCGGCGGGCCTTGCGACCACGATCTTCTTTTATGTCGCGATTAATCTGATGATGGTGATGGGGCTGGCGCCGGTGGTCGGCATCCCGCTGCCCATGGTCAGTTATGGCGGGTCGGCGGTGATGACGGTGATGATCTGCCTCGGCATCCTGATGTCGATCGACCGCGAGTCGCGGCGGAAAGCGCGACGGCTCTAGCGACGCCCGATCCCAGATTTCAGCACCCCGCGCCGGAACAGCCGCGCCGCGATCGTCACGGTGATCGCCAGCCAAAGGCCCTGCCAGGCAAAGGCTGCGATATATTGCCAAGCGATCACGCCGTTCGCGGCCCGCGCCGCCATCGCGAAAGGCGAGCTGTAAGGGAAGATCGCCGAGACCAGGCCGATCGTACCATCCGGATCACCGGCCCCGGCGCTCGCCAACGCGAACATCGAGACCTGGAAGATCGTGACCGGCAATGACAGCATCTGGATCTCGCGCATCGAACCCGCCTGGGCGCCCACGCCCAAGAACACCGCGCCCAGCAGCAGAAAAGCGAACATGAAATAACCGGCGAACAGCAGCGCGAAGGCCGGCAGTCCGATCGCCGGCGTGATCGCCGCCAGGCTCAACCCGGCGAGGCCCAGGCTGGCCGCGATGCCGGCCAGCGTGAACCAGAACAGGCTGAACAGGATCGCCACGCCCAGCATGCCGATAAGCTTGCCGAAAAACACCGCCTCCAGCGGCACCGCGGCGGCAAGGATTTCGATGACCTTGTTGTTCCGCTCCTCCGCCAGCATCGAAATCGTCTGGCTGGCGAGCAGAATCGTCAGCAGGAACATCGCCAGCACCGCGCCGAAGGCCGTGGCGCTATGATCCTCCCTAGCCTCGGCGGGATGCGGCCTTTCGACCGCCACCAGCTTTGGTTCCGCCGGCGAAGCGGCCGTGCGGGCGACCAGCGCCAGATAGTCGGCATTGCGCGCCCCGCCGGGTTCGAACAGTACCTCTCGGTCGCCGATCATGACAGCGGAGACATTGTCCCTGCCAAGCAACGCGCGCGCGTCGCCGCTGGCCTTGAACCCCACTGACAGCCCGCCCGCATCGCGTCCCCCCACGCTGCGCAAACGCTGATCCGCAGCGCGCAACCGTTCAGCGAGCGCGCCGTGCGCGACGATCACCACGCGCTCGCCTTTGCCCTGCGCGACCTTAACCGCGCCCAGGCTGCCGATCGTCGCCACGGCCATCATGAAGAGCGGCGCGAGCAGGAAAATCAGGAATGTCGGCGTCAGCACGATCGCGCTGAAGTCGCGGCGGGCGATGACCAGCGCCTGGGCGAAGAAGCGCCTCACGCCTCGCTCTCCCGGACCAGCTTCACAAACACTTCGTGCAGGCCCGGCCGCTCGATCGACAGGCCGGCGACCCCGTGACCTGACTCGATCAGCCGCGCGAGGATCGGCTCGATCCCTTCCGCCGGCACTTCGAAATCATAGCCGTCGCGCACCGCGATGGCGTCGGCGGGCAGCAAGGCGCGGGCGTCGCCATTGCCCGTGCGGGGCACGAGATGCGCGCGCATCGGCAGCATCGCCCGCGCTTCCTCGACCGTGCCTTCGAAACGCCGGAGCCCGCCGGAAATAATCGCCAGCCGGTCGCACAGCCGCTGGGCGTGCGCCATCACATGCGTGGAAAACAGGATCGTCGCGCCCCGGTCGCGCTCGGCAAGGATCAACCGTTCGAGCTTTTCCTGATTGACCGGATCGAGGCCTGAAAACGGTTCGTCCAACACCAGCAGGTCGGGCCGGTGAACCATCGAGCCGAGCAATTGCACCAGCTGCGCCATACCTTTGGAGAGATTGCGGATCTTCTCGTTCGCGGCCTGGCCAAGATCGGCGGCTTCCAGCATCGCGACGCCGCGACGCCGTCCTTCGGCCCAATCGAGGCCGCGCAGCGCGCCCATGAAAGCGATCGCTTCCTTCGCTTTCATCGACGGGTAAAGGCCGCGCTCTTCGGGAAGATAGCCGATGCGATCGCCGGCGTCGCGCGGATGCATGGCGCCCAGCACCTCGCGCTCGCCTGCATCGGGCTCGATAATGCCGAGCAGGATGCGCAGCGTCGTCGTCTTGCCTGCGCCATTGGGGCCGAGCACGCCGTAAATCGACCCGGCGGGCACCGCCAGATCGACCCCCGCCACGGCCTGTTTACGCCCGAACCTCTTCTGCAATCCGGTAGCGGTGAGAGCGAAATCCTGACGCACGAAATGCTCAAGGCCCTGATCCGGGCTTGGCGTCAAGCGCTGGCTTCGCCAGAACGCGGTTATGAATCCGCTAATCCGCCTGGGGACCGAAACTGATCTTCCCGCGCTCCATGCCCTTGTGCACAGCGCCTATCGCGGCGATTCCGCGCGCGGCGGCTGGACGCACGAGGCGGATCTGCTGGACGGCCAGCGCACCGATATGGCGGCGCTCGCCGCCATGCTGCACGACCCTGCGCAACGCATCCTGGTCGCGGAGGAGGGCGGTGCGCTGACCGGCTGCGTCGCGATCACCGATCGCGGCGATGGCGTCGCTTATCTCGGCATGCTCTCCACCGATCCGCTGCTCCAAGGCAAAGGGCTTGGACGGCAGCTGATCGCGGCGGCAGAGCAGGCCGCCGCCGGTCAGTTTGGCGCGACGAGCATGGAAATGACCGTCATTCGCCAGCGGGCCGAGCTGATCGCCTATTATGAACGGCGCGGCTATGCCCTGACCGGCGAGGAGCGGCCCTTCCCGCTCGACGATCCGCGCTTCGGCATCCCGAAACGCCGCGACCTGAGCTTCGTCGTACTGGCGAAGACTATCAGCCGAGCCTGATCCCGACCTGTTGCAGCGTCTGGAAATAGGCTGTCATCGAGTCATAGGCCGCATCCGACAGCTCGATGAAGATGCGTCGCCCATCCTCCGGATCGGCGCTCCGTACAAACAAGCCGTGCTCCGTCAGAGTCCTGATCCAACGCAGCGCGGTCGTCGCCGGCACAGCCGCCGCGATACATAGGCTGGAAACGGCGACGCGGCTCCGCTCCAGCCGCGCCGCGAGCAGGTCCAGCAACATGTCCCAGGCCGGATCGGCGAACAGCTCCTTCGAGAAGAATTGATCGCGCAAGCGCCGCACGCGAATGAGCCCGCGCACTGCATTGGCGTCCAGCGGCGCGTCGCTGACCGCCGCCCCGTCGCGCAACGCGGCGTAACCCGTCGACCGGGCTGAGCTGGACAGCTCGGCCAACGCACTGGCGATCCGGGCGACTTCCTCGCTCAATCGCCGCAGACGCTCGGCATCCGCCTCGATCCCGTGATCGTGCAACGCCTCCCGGCGCTGAGCGAGCAGCAGGCCAAGCGTTGCCGCGCGCTGCTCCACCGACGGATCGACCAAAAGCTGGACCCGCGATTCCTCGATCCGCGCATAGACATCGTCGACCAGCGCCTGGGGCAGCGCGATCAGCGGCGCGGCGGAACCCGCGCGAGCGGCATGGTTCGCCCAGTCGAGCAGCCGATCACGTTCCAGGCTGCCGGCACCGGCCAGCTCGATCATCACGGCATCGACCGAAACCTGGCGATCGAGCCGGTCGATCGCATGGTCGAGCGGTTCGGTACCGATCACGCGTGCGCCGATGCTCCGCGCAGCCATCAGCGCCGCCGTTTTGCCGGCCTCCCGATCGGCGAAAATCAAAACTGTAGGTTCATCGCCCCATCCGTCTGTGTCGGCCGGCATCCGTTCACCTTTTGTCTTTCACGCTTCATGCCGTCAAAATGGCGCAAAGTCAGCCGGTGGAGGCTCCATTTTGGAGATTTTATACAGCGCCGGGCGCAATCCAACTGCATCCAATATGGACCAATCAGTCGATCGATTTGACGATTTCCTCGACCATCTTCTTGGCGTCCGCGAGCAGCATCATCGTGTTGTCGCGATAGAACAGCTCATTATCCACGCCAGCATAGCCGACGCCGCCCATCGACCGCTTCACGAACAGCACCGTTTTGGCCTTTTCAACGTCCAGCACGGGCATGCCGTAGATCGGCGAGCTCTTGTCGGTCTTCGCGGACGGGTTGGTGACGTCGTTGGCGCCGATCACGAAGGCCACATCGGCCTGCGCGAATTCGGAATTGATGTCCTCCAGCTCGAACACTTCGTCATAAGGCACGTTCGCTTCGGCGAGCAGCACGTTCATATGGCCGGGCATGCGCCCCGCGACCGGATGGATCGCGTATTTGACCTTCACGCCCTTCTCTTTCAGCTTGTCGGCCATCTCTCGCAGCACGTGCTGCGCCTGCGCGACGGCCATGCCGTAGCCGGGGACGATGATGACATTCTCGGCCTGCTCCATCAGGAAGGCGGCGTCCTCGGCGGAGCCGCGCTTCCACGGCCTGTCGATCGCTGCCGCGCCGCCGCTCGTATCCGCGACCGCGCCGAAGCCGCCGGCGATCACGCTGATGAAGCTGCGGTTCATCGCGCGGCACATGATGTAGCTGAGGATCGCGCCCGAGCTGCCCACCAGCGCGCCGGTGATGATCATCGCCGTGTTGCCGAGCGTGAAGCCCATCGCCGCCGCCGCCCAGCCCGAATAGCTGTTCAGCATCGACACGACCACCGGCATGTCCGCGCCGCCGATCGGGATGATCAGCAGGAAACCGATCAGGAAGCTGAGCGCCGTGATCGTCCAGAATATCCAGGGCGACTGGTCGGTGACGAAATAGGCGATCAGGCCCAGGATCGCGGCGAGCGTGCCCAGATTGATGACGTGCCGGCCGGGGAGCATGATGGGGGCGCCGGACATGTTGCCGTTCAATTTCAGGAACGCGATCACCGATCCGGAGAAAGTGATCGCACCAATGGCGACGCCCAGCCCCATTTCGACCCGGCTGACCGGGAAGATATTGGCAAAGCTCGGCCCTGCGATCGGTGTGATGATCTGGGCGATATGGAACGCCTGCGGATTCAGAAACGCGGCGGCGGCGACCAGCACCGCGGCGAGGCCAACGAGCGAGTGGAACGCGGCCACGAGCTGCGGCATCGCCGTCATCGCAATCTTGCGCGCGGTGACGAAGCCGATCACGCCGCCGATCGCGATGGCGACACCGATCTCGGGTAGGCTCGCCAGCTCATGCGTGAAGAGCGTGGTGCCAACTGCGAGCGCCATGCCGGCCATGCCGAAACGGTTGCCGCGCCGCGACGAGGCCGGGCTCGACAGCCCGCGCAGCGCGAGGATGAAGCAGACGCCCGCCACCAGATAGGCGAGCGCGACCCAGGGATTGACCGGTGCGGCTTCGTGCATGGTTATCTCCCCTCCCCTTCAGGGGAGGGGCCGGGGGTGGGGCGTATCCGATTAGGCAGCGCCTGGATTAAAGGCCCCACCCCAACCCCTCCCCTGAAGGGGAGGGGCTTTGCCCCCGCTGTCCGCATCACCGGTCCTTTTTCTTGTACATGGCGAGCATCCGCTCGGTGACGGCGAAACCGCCGAAGATATTGACGCTGGCCAGCACCACCGCGACCAGCCCCAGCCATTTGGCAATCGATCCGCCCAGCGCTGCCGCCGCCGCGATCAGCGCGCCGACGATGATCACCGAAGAAATCGCGTTCGTCACCGCCATCAAGGGCGTGTGCAGCGCCGGCGTCACCGACCAGACGACATAATAGCCAACGAACACCGCCAGCACGAAGATCGAGAGGATGGAGATGAAGGTCATTTCCGTTGCTGCTCCTCAACGCGCCGGATTGATTGTTCAACTTTCAGCAAACGACGTTTAAAACTGATCTCAGTAGGATTTCTGCCACGCCGATCTCGGCCCATCTGGCAGTCACCGGCCACGATAAATTCGCCTCTTTGTCGACGCGCGCTCTCGATCGCCTGTTCTCCGAATTGATCGGAGAACCATTTCTCGACCTTGATAAGACGCTTCTCGAATAACTTTTGCACACGACGCTTACCATCATCCGAAGTCTCGTCGAGACAGCCTTGAGACCACAGGGTCATCGAGTAGCCATTCTGTAAATCCAGGAGGCGGGCAGGAGTAAGCTCCTCGTGTCCGATTGGTCCGGCACAGGCTGGGGCGATCACGCCAACTGCTAACAAGCCCGCTGGGATGGCAATTCTCACCCCAGCAGCCTCGCGTTCACGACCTTGCC
>JAFEEY010000018.1:0-3297 GCA_018240865.1 Pseudomonadota bacterium
TCGGCGTGACGGTCGCCGGACCCGAAGCTGCCCCTGCCTCGCCCCGATCCTGTGCTTCAGCTTCCGGAGCGAAGGCGAGGAGGATGGGCGAAACGCGCGTGAGGGGTCGGAGGGTGATGGGCTCCGCTGCCGTCGGCCGGCGATCAGACGCGACTCGAACCTGCCGGAAAACATCCGCAGGTTTGGCCGCGCGCAACGGGGCGGCCCAGGCAATGTTCGGCTCCTGCAGGTCGGCTTCGGGCTGCGGCCAGAACATGAGGGCCCGAACGGCAGCCCAGCCGCCGACAGCGACGAACAGAAAAGCGACCGGCCCGATCCTCATTCGGCGGGCAGCGTCCGCGGAAAATCATGGTCGGTCTTGTCCCAGACCAAAGGTGCGCCGCGCGCGATGCCGAGATACGAAATCAACGCCCGCCGCGCCGCTGCCATCGCGATGAAATTGCCGATCAGCGCGCGGGGAATGGACGCGGCCGCTTCGGCCCAGCCATAGGTATGCCGGACGAAAGCGGCGCGGACCGCGAGCCGCCACGCCATCAACGCGGTGCAAAGGGTGAAGAGCGACAGTTCCGCATCAGAGAAATGCGGCGCGCGGCCGGTCGCGCGAAGGGCCAGCAGCGCCGCGCCCGAAACATAGGCGCACAGCAAGATCAGGGCGGCGAGAATAGCCCGGCGGTCGCGGAAGCGCATCCAATATTCTGCCCATCCGCCGCGCCAGCCCAAGCGGTTCCATCCGGACAGCGCGATCCCGGTCTGCCAGCGCGCCTTTTGCCGCACGGCCGCCTCAATCGTATCAGGAAAATGCGCGCGGACGGCGACGGCCGCGCCGCCTGCCTTACCCGGCAGCCGCACGAAAATGCCCTGTCCGCCCATCTCGGCCACGCGCAGGCCGAGTTCGTAATCCTCCGTCACGCTGCCTTCGTCGAACGGCGTCCCGAAGCGATCGGCGATATGGCCAAGCATGTTTCTCGACATGCAGCAGCCGACGCCGGCGGACGGCACAGCGGCTCCTACCGCTTCCCGCACCGTCAACATTTTCCCGTGGCTCTCCGCGAATTCATCGGCATAGGTCGCGGAGACCGTCTGCGCCCAAATGCCGCGTTCCTTTTCGATCAGCGGCAGCACCGGCAATTGCACCAAATCGAAGCGCGGACAGAGCGCACCAAAGATACCGATCTCGGCCGGATGCACGACATCCTCTGCATCGTGCAGCGCGACGGCATCGAACGTGCGACCCTCCGCCGTCTCGTCGGCCAGCATGGCGCGCCACATCGCGTTCAGATTGTCGCCTTTGGTGGTGGGGCCGGGGCGCGGATTGATGACAAGGCGGATATGCGGCGCGTCCGGTATCGCGGCTCGCGTCTCAGAATCGTTCGGGTAGCAGCCGACATAGATGCGATAGCCGCTATCGGCCCAACGCGCTTGCGCCGTCTTCAGCATCGCCCCGATCACGCCGGCCTCCTGCCAGGCGGGCACGAAGATCGCGACGCGCCCCATGCCGGTCAGATCGGCGGCGTTGGCGCGGGCGTGGCGAGAATAAATGAAAAAGCGCCGCCAGAGCGTCCGCGCGACCCAGATGAGATCGACCAGCAGATCGTCGATCCCGCCGAGCGCGATACCCACCGCCGCGAACAGCGCGAGTTCGTGCACCGCTCCTGCGGCGATTGTTTCGGCAAGCCCCATGCCGATCCCCCTGTCGGCGCTTCATCGGCGGCTTTGCCTATAAAAGCAAGCCGTTACGGGGGTGTGGCCAATCCCTCTTCGGCACGAGTGAAGCCGGAGCGGCCGCGCGGTGCATCGTCGGGAACGGCGGTGACGAAATAGGCGACGCCGCGCCCTTTGACGCGATCGATCCAGACGCCGGACTTGAGACCGTAAGCGTCGCCGGAATGGCCGATACGGTGGCGGCCGTCGCCGAACGGATCATTGCGGCAGGCGGACGAGGCAGCGAGCGACTGAACCGCCAGGCCATAAGCGCACCAGAAGCCGTTCTCGGTCTCGCCATTGCTGCCGTCATAGACCCAGACCGGCCCGGTCATGGCCGCGATCGACGCCGGCGACAGGAAATCCTCCCCGTCCTTCAGCAGCAGCTGGCCGATGCGAGCGAGGCCGTTCGCCGAGATGCGCGCGCCGCCTTGCGGGCTGAACAGCGCGCCGTTGCTGCCCGGCGCATAGGCGGAAAGGCTACAGGCCGGATCGGGTGACAAGACCGGGCAGGCAGGCCGCGCGCCGTGCAGATCGTCGCGGACAATTGCGCCCTTGGGGTCGCGCAGCGTGACCGCGCGGGCGACATCGGCATCGCTGCATGTCGTCCAGTTGAAGCAGGCGTCGATCTTCAACGGCCTGAACACCAGCCGTGCCATCAGCCGGTCGAAGCGTTCCCCCGTCGCCGCTTCCATGATCGAAGCGACGACGGGGAAATTCAGATTGGTGTAGCGGAAATAGGTGCCGGGCGCATGCGCGCTATCCCAGGCCTTGGGATCGGTCAGCGTCTCCCTGACCGTCTTCCCGAGTGGAATCGCATAGTCGACATTGTCTGTGAGGCTGGAGCGATGCGACAGCAGCAGCCGCAGCGTGATCGGCGTGTCCGGAAAAGCAGGATTGCGAACCTGCCAGCCGAGCCAGCGCGAGACGTCGCTGTCTAGATCCAGTGTGCCCGCTTCGACCAGCCGCATCACGCCCAGCGTCGTGATCAGCTTGGAGATCGAGGCGATGCGCACCGGATCGTCCGGTCCGACGTTCCGTGCTTCGACGTGCAGGATGCGGTCCTTGTCGAACGTTACGCGCACGGCGGCGCTGGGCGGGCTTGGTCTGGGCAGCGTCGCGCAGGCCGAGAGGAAAGCGGTTGCGGCGAGGATCAGGAGCCTTATGCGGTGCATCGGGCGGAGGATGACGGCAGATCATGGGCGGCGCAATCGGACAGGTTTTGAAATGGCTTGGCGCGGCGCTGTTGTTCGCGATCGCCGGGCTGTGCCTCGCCGTGGTGCTCGTGCCGTCCTTCCTCGATCGCATCTACTATCGGGGACCGGTGAGCGCCCATTTCGACGGCCAGCGCTTCTTCAATCCCGATGGCGAGGATACAGTACGCCCGCCCGCCGGCCGGAGCCGTGGCGGCTTCCTTGTGCGCTACGTGACCGGCTCCGACGGCCGCCCGCCCTGGCCGTCAAAGGTCGCACTGACGCCCGGCAAGCCGCCCGCACGGGTTGCTGGTGGCCGGATGCTCGTTACCTGGATCGGCCATGCGACGGTGCTGGTGCAGACGGCGGGCCTCAACATCCTGACCGATCCGGTGTGGAGCGA
>JAFEEY010000018.1:3351-14167 GCA_018240865.1 Pseudomonadota bacterium
CACTACGACCATATGGACCTGCCGACGCTGAAGCGGCTGTGGGACAGGGACCGCCCGCTGATCGTCACCGGCCTTGGCAATGACGCGATCATTCGCAGTACGGGCGCCGAAGTGCTGGGCCGCGATTGGGGCACGCGCGTGCCGCTAAGGAACGGCGGAGAGGTAATCGTTACTCGCAATCATCATTGGGGCAGCCGCTGGTTCACCGATCGCAACCGCGCGCTGTGGTCCAGCTTCGTGATCAAGCTGCCGCGCGGCAACATCTTCTTCGCGGGCGACACCGGGCTTGGCGACGGCAAATGGCCCGCCGAGGCCGCTGCCCATGGGCCGGTCCGCCTCGCGCTGATCCCGATCGGGGCGTTCCGCTTCGAGCCGGGACAGATGGGCGTCGGCAGCCATATCGGGCCGATCGGCGCCGAGAAAGTGTTCGCCGGGCTGGGCGCCTCCCGCGCGATCGGCATTCACTGGGGCACGTTCCGCCTGAGCTATGAAGCGTGGGACACGCCGCCCAGACTGCTCCGGGAGGTGATGCGCTGCGCCGGTTATGCGCCGGGCCTGTTCGGCACTGTCGCGCTCGGCAAGACCTATGAAGTGCCGCTCTACGCACAGCCATCCGCGCCGCGTCCGCTCGGCCGCGATTGCCTCGACAGCGCCGCGGTCAGGGCGCTCAAATGAGCGCGCCTCGTTCGATCGCCATCCCCTTCGCCGTCGCTTGTCTCGGCATCGCCAGCTTCACGGCGATGGATGCGGCGATGAAGGGCCTGTCGATCGCGATCGGCGCCTACAATGCGACGCTGTGGCGCACGATCGCCGGGTCGCTGATTGGCGGCGCCATTTTCTTCGCCAAGCGCCTGCCGCTGCCTGCGAAAAGCACTTTCCGCCTGCATCTGCTGCGCGGCGCCATCGTCGCGGTGATGGCGGTGCTGTGGTTCTGGGGCATCGCGCGAGTGCCGCTCGCCGAAGCGATCGCGCTTTCCTTCATCGCGCCGCTGATCGCGCTTTATCTCGCCAGCCTGATCCTTGGCGAGCGTATCCGGCCGCAGGCGATCATCGGCTCCGCGCTGGGCCTTTCGGGCGTCGCGCTGATGCTGATCACGCGCGCGAGCGGGCGCTACGAACCGGCGGTGCTGACCGGGATGGGCGCCATTCTCTGTTCGGCCGTGCTCTACGCCTTCAACCTGGTGCTGATGCGCAAACAGGCGCTGGTCGCCTCGCCGGTCGAGGTCGGCTTTTTCCAGAATCTGACCACCGGCCTATTTCTGCTGCTGACCGCGCCTTTCTATGCCGTCGTTCCCGCGGCCGCGCACGCGCCGCCGATCCTGCTCAGCGCGTCGCTCGCGCTCTTTTCGCTGATGTGCCTGTCCTGGGCCTATGCGCGGGCGGAAGCGCAATCTTTGGTTGTCGTCGAATATACCGGCTTCGGCTGGGGCGCGCTGTGGGGATGGCTGATCTTCGGCGAGGCGGTCGGCTGGTGGGTGCTGGCCGGGACTGGCTTGATCGTGGCCGGCTGCTACATCGCCGTCCGGCCACCCCGGAAACCCCAGGAATTGGCATTGGAGGCAAGTCTGTGATGCTCGACATCCGCTGGGCCCGGCCGGGCGACGAGGCAAGCATATTGAGGCTCGTCAAAGGGCTCGCCGTCTATGAGCGTGCGCCCGATGCCGTGCAGGCTACGCAAGAGTCGCTGGCCGCAACCCTGTTCGGCGACAATCCGCAGGTCTTCGCCTTTCTGGCCGAGATCGACGGCAGACCGGTCGGGCTTGCTCTCTGGTTCCTAACCTATTCGACCTGGACCGGGCGGCCGAGCCTGTATCTAGAGGATCTGTTCGTCGAGGAGGATATGCGCGGCCGGGGCATTGCCCGGGCGTTGTTCCGGCGGCTCGCACAGGAGACAAAAGCGCGCGGCTGCCCGCGCATGGACTGGGCCGTGCTGGACTGGAATGTGGACGCGATGGCCTTTTACAAGCGGCTGGGCGGCAGCAAGCAGACGGGTTGGGATCCGTGGCGGATCGAGGGTGCGGCGCTCGACCGGCTGGCGGACAATCCGGGCTAGCGACGGGCAAACTAAAGCTTGCAGCCAGCACGCCTTCAATCGACGCTCGCGCCTCACTAGCTCAGCGTCTCAGCCAAGGAGGCAGCATGACCGACCAATCCCAATATACTCCGCCCAAGGTCTGGACCTGGAACAAGCCGAGCGGAGGCCAGTTCGCTTCGATCAATCGCCCCATCGCCGGGCCGACGCATGACAAGGAACTGCCGGTCGGCGCGCATCCGCTGCAGCTTTATTCGCAGGGCACCCCCAACGGCATCAAAGTCACGGTGATGCTGGAAGAGCTGTTGGCCTTGGGCAGGACGGACGCCGAATATGACGCCTGGCTGATCAACATCGGCAATGGCGACCAATTCGGATCGGGCTTTGTCGCGATCAATCCCAACTCGAAGATTCCGGCGCTGGTCGACCGGTCCGGGCCGGAGCCGGTCAGCATTTTCGAATCCGGCGCGATCCTGCTCTATCTCGCCGAGAAATTCGGCGCCTTCCTGCCCGGCGACGTCAGGGCGCGCACCGAAGTCCTGTCCTGGCTGTTCTGGCAGATGGGCAGCGCGCCGTTCCTGGGCGGCGGCTTCGGCCATTTCTTCGCCTATGCGCCCGTGAAGATCGAATATGCGATCGACCGCTATGCGATGGAAGCCAAGCGCCAATTCGATGTGCTCGACCGGCGGCTGGCCGAAAGCGAATTCGTCGGCGGCGACGAATACAGCATCGCCGATATCGCGATCTGGCCATGGTACGGCCTCGTCGCGATGGGCAAGGCCTATGACGGCGCCGATCTGTTCCTTTCGACCCGCGACTATAAGCATGTGATGCGCTGGGCCGAAGCGATCGCGGCACGGCCGGCGGTGCAGCGCGGGCGGATCATCAACCGCACCAGCGGCGACCCCCATCTTGAGGAACGCCATAGCGCCGCAGATATCGACAAGGTCTTGGCGAGTTAAGGCTGGCGATTGTTGCGCGTCGCCCAGCAGAGGAAGCGCGCGGCGATGATCAGACCGGGCGAATAGCGCGTTTTTTCGGGCGCATCTCGCCGCGCCAGCTGCTGCGCCCGCGCTTTGCCGCGGGGCCGGTCGATAGAAGCGGCGGTCACGCCGCCAGCCGCCGCAGCGCCGCTGCCTCATAGGCGGCGAACAGCTCGGCGAAATGACTGTCCATCAGGCGCTGAGGTCCGCTGGACGCCGCCCCGCGCGGCAAAGCGCTGAGCTCGAGGATGCACCGCGCCGCATGTTTCGCGGACGCCGCGCGATAACGGCGGTCATAAGGCCCGGTCGCCTGGTCTGCAGCGCCGCCCTGATCCGGCACGATCAGCGGCAGGCCGGAGGCCCTGGCTTCGGCGGCGGCGATGCAGAATGTCTCGGCCTCGCAGCCATGGATGAGCGCGTCACCGCTCGCAAGGATGCGGGCGAGTAACGCGCGGTCGCGGATGGCACCGGTGAGTTTCACATGCGGATTCTCACCAACCAGCCGGCCGAGGCGCGGCGCGTCATTGCCTTCGCCGATCAGGATCAGGCCGATTTCGGCCCGGCAGCCCGCCGCCATCGCCGCTTCGATCACCAGCGGCCAGCGCTTTTCCGCCGCGAGCCGGCCGAGGCCGATGAGCAGCAGTCCGCCCGGCGACAGGCCGCACTCGGCCAGAAGCGTCGCGCGCAATGCCGGGTCGCGGAGTGCGGACGAGAATTGGCCCGGTTCGACGCCCATCGGAATCGTCGTGACATGGCCGAGGCCGCCGTCGCTCAGCCGCTGCGACAGGCCCTGGCTGGCGCTGACGATCAGGTCGAAACGCCGGTCGAGCGCGAGCAGATGCCGCCAATAGGCGTTGAAATAGCGGTCGATCGTCGGCCGCGAAGCGACCCGTCCGAACCAGCGATACGCATAGGCGGAGAGCGGATCGGCATGCATGATGAGCGCACGCGGCGCAGCACCCGGCCAGTCCGCGACGAAGCGCGCCGATCGCCAGGGCGAGCTGGCTTCCACCAGATCAGGCCGTTCTTCGTCGAGTGCCGCGTGCAGCCGCGCGGCATCGTCGAAATAGCGATATTTGCGGTCGAGCGGAAAAGCCGGCGCGGCGATCCAGCGGATGCGCGTGCCGGCGCCGCGCTCCTCGATCCGGTCGTTCTCGCCGGGGGCGATGACGGTCAGATCATGGCCCGTCTGCCGCGCGGCGAGCAGCTTCCGTTCGACATAAGTGCGCACCCCGCCGCCTTGCGGCGCGTAAAAGGCGTTCACATCGACGATCTTCATGATCTCTTCTCCGTGATCGGCCCGAAGGAAAGCAGCCCCTGGCGGTAGTTCATCCGCACCGTGATCCGCGTGATGCCGGTACCTATATGCGCGGTCGCCTGCGCCGCGCGTGGCTTGCGCCAGCCGAGCCTGGGATCGCCGGGAAAGCCGATGCCGTCGACCGACAGGCCGAATTTGCGGTTGCCGTCGCGGTCGTGCAGCACCGACAGCGCATAAGTGCCAGGCGCCGGCGCGCGGATGCAGAGCTCGACCGGCCCGCTCGGCGGCACGGCGATCTCGGCGCGGCGGAAGGGCTTGCCGGCGCTGATCAGCACATTGTCGTCGGCGAGGAAATCCTGATCGTCAGGCGGATAGAGCTCAACCCGGGCGAGACCCTGCCGGTCCTTGAGTCCCACCAGCGTGACCAGAAAGGCCGGACCCGGCTCGTTCGGGCGGCAGCGGCCTTCAGCCATGCCGAGCGTCGGCGTCGATCGCAGCACGGCCGCGGCGAGGAGCAGCGCGGCGATCATGCCTTGTCGCCCCGCGCGATATCAAAGCCGGTCAAGGCAAGGCCGACCACCACATGCGCGGCCACCGTCAGCGACGCGATCATCGCCATCATCGTCGCGATCTGCGCGTCGTGCCCCATCAGCAGGACGGAGAGGCCGGCGAAGACCAGATCCTTGTTCGGCAGCAGCGGCAAGCGCGAAAGCAGCAACCGCAGCGCGGACAGCAGCACCCAGAGCTCCAGCGGCTGACCCGGCAGAACAATGTGCCACATCAGCGCCGCCAGCCAGGTCTTCAATGCCAGCCGGCCGAAATGGACGAACGCGACGAACCACAAATCCTTGCGCGCCAGCCCGAACAATTGCTTGCGGAAGAACATCATCGCGAGCGACGAGGTGAGCGTCACGCCGATCGAGATCAGAAAGGCCGGCCCGCCGAGCCCCAGATGGACGATGCGCAGCGCCGGGAAGGCGGCGGCGAGCATCGCGAGCGTGACGGCGTTGCCGACCAGCGCCGAGAGGATCGCGACGTCCTTGATCGCCCCGAACGGCGCGCTGGTCAGGTTCGCGCGCGCGCGTGCCCAAGTGTAGAAATAGGCCTCGCCGATATAGCCGACGAGCAATTCGTTGCCGACAAATTTGCGGGTGAGCGCGACCAGGCCTTCTGCCGGAATGCGCCAGAGGCGGCGAAAAATGATCCAGTCGGCCACCGGCGCGGCTGCGTAGGAGGCTGCGAAGACCAGCCAGAACAGCGGGCTTGCCGGAACATCGGCCAGCACCTGGTGCGGATCGAGCTGGCGCAGTTGCCACAAAACGGCGACCAGCAGGCTGAACGTGATGGCACGCCCGGCCCAGACAGTCGGGCGGGCAGTGCCAAGCCTGCCGGCCAGCCCGGGATCGGGCAGAGTGCGCGGCGGATGGGCAAGGGCCGCGCCGTCCGGGCCGGGCAAGGTCGCGTCAGCGAGATACATGCGCGCCACCAAGGCCGGGTTGTGCCTGTGCCTGGGCATTTGATCCCAACGCGCCAAACAGGCGGAGATAGGCGGGCGCCGCGCGTTCGACGGTGAAGCGGGCAGCCATTGCGGCGGAGCGCGCGGGATCGGGCACGAGCGGGCGATCCATCGCCGCGGCAAGCGCCTCCACATCGCCAGGCGCCACAAGGCGGCCCAAACGGCCATTTTCCAGCAGGGTGGCCATCGAAGCACTGCAATCGGTCGCGACGACCGGTAACCCCGCCGCCAGCGCCTCCAGCACCACGGCCGGCAAACCTTCATAGTCGGACGACAAGGCAAAGACGTCGCAGCCGGCCAGCCAGGCTTCCGGTGTCGCGATATGGCCGGGCATCAGCAGCCTGTCCTCTATGCCAAGCTGTTTCGCCAGCCGTTCGAGCCGCAGGCGCTCCCCGCCTTCGCCGACGATGGCGAGCCGATCCTCCGGCCCGGCGATGCGGGCGAAAGCGCGGAGCAGCAGCGCAAAATTCTTCTGCGGCGCGAGCCGGCCGATCGCGAGGAAGCGCCGGCCGGCATGCGGCCGGGCGGTCGCCCGCCGAAGCGCCGCGATGGCATCGGCGTCGGCCCGGGACAGCACCGGATTGTCGATCACGGCGATACTGTCATGCGCGACGCCCAATGCCCGCCGGACATCGCGCTTCATGGCCGGCGTCAGCGCAATGAACCGGTCGAGCATGCAGCCCTGCAGACGACACCAGAGGCGATAGAAGGCGCGACCCAAGGCCGGCATGTCGCGGCGACAGAGATCGTTGCTGATTTTCAGGACCAGCGGCGGGCACGCACCGCCCATCAGCAGCTTCAGCACGGCACCAACCACGGCATAGCTGTTGCCAGGCAGGAAGATCAGATCGGGCCGGAAATCGCGCAGCCGGGCCGGCAGCCCGGCGATCATCCAGAGCGTTTCGAATGGGGCCGTGGAGAAGCTGCCGCGCTGCAGAACCTCGAAATCCAGGCCATCGGCAAATGCCGGGCGTGGGCCTTCGTCGCGGCCGAGGACGATCCGGACATCGTGGCCGGAATCGCGCCATGCGCGCGCGAGGCGGAGGGCGACACGCTCCGAGCCGCCGGGCTCGAAACTGTGGAGGGGAACCAGGATACGCATCGGCGATAAGACGCCGGAGCGAGGGCTGAGCCTCAGTTTCCGAGATTAAATCACTGTAATCCGCGATAGCCCGAGGGCGTGTGGCTATAGGCGAAGCTGCGCAGCGTGCGGTCGATGCTGGTCATCAGCGCCGGAACGGTCGTATCGCCCGGGTGCAGCGCGACGCGGACCACTCGTTGCGGTTTGAGCGCTATCCGTGCGACGCCGGCGAAGGCGAGGGAGCTGGCGATCCGGGACCGGCTGCGGCTCGCCCAGCTGATCACCGGGCCCTTGGCCAGCACCTC
This sequence comes from Pseudomonadota bacterium, assembly GCA_018240865.1. GTDB lineage: Bacteria > Pseudomonadota > Alphaproteobacteria > Sphingomonadales > Sphingomonadaceae > Sphingomonas_B. The sequence continues at coordinate 10,527 of JAFEEY010000018.1, forward strand.
CCCGTCGCCCGGCCGCCAGACGCGGAAATGATCCTCTGCCACCGGCATATCGAGAGTGCGCAACGCCTCTTGCGCGCCGTTCCCATAGAGCCATGCAGGAGCGATGAAGCCGGCCGCCGGCCGGCCGATGATGTCTTCGATGAGGGCGCGCCCGTCGCGCATCCGCCGCGTCGCCTCGGCGGCGTCGAGGTTCAGGAATTCACCCTCGCCCGCGGTCATGTGCCGGCCCTTGAAGCCTTGGGGCGCATCGTCGCGGTGACGCCAGCCATGGACGAACATCTCGACGCCCGCGTCGGACCAGGCGCGCAGTTTTCGCTGAAAGCCCTTGTCAGCGGCGATCGGCGCCTGATCCCAATGATCCGGCACCACCAGCATCGCAAATTGGGACGAACCGGTCGCACCATGAATCGCGGCGATCAGCTGCTCGATCTTCATCTCGAAGCGCGGGCTGACGTCGTGGATCGAGGTGAGGAGGAGCTTGGACATGCGAAAACAGGACGGTATGCCCATTCAACAACCGCAGTCGGGCACGGGTTTCCTAGAATTTTCCGGCGATGATCAGCCGGCCGGGGCCGAGCCGTTCCAGCACTTGCGGCAAATTGGCTTCGCTGAAAGCGAGGCAGCCTTCGCTGCGGCCGAGCTTGCCATGCTCCGCGACCATTTGCGGGCTGACATACCAGGCGCCGTGGATCACGACCGCGCGTGCTTCGGCGTTGCAGTTGCTGGGGTCGAGCCCTTTCAGCCGCATCGAGCGGCCATGCTTGCCCTGATATTCGCCGGCGGTGAGATACACGCCCGACGACGTGGCGCTCGATCCTTCGTCGTTGGAAAAGCGTTTCAGCCAGCCGCTATGGTCGGGATCCGAACCTCGGCCGTGCGCGACGAGATAGCTCGCGGTGCGACCGTTATTGATATCGACGAGATGGAACCGCGCCGCGCTGGAGGCGGGGCTGAAATCGGCCACGCCGACCAGATCGCGCGTTTGCGCGCTGCTGCCATGCCGCGCCAGCGCAAGCCGGGCCGCATTGACGATATCGCCATGGCTGTCGAGCGCGGCAAACCCACGCGCAGGCATCAGAGCCGCTGCCGCTGTCGCCGTTCCGATCAGCCCCCGCCGTGAAATCAACATGGCCGAAAAGATATGGCGCGGGGGATGAAGGAACAATGAGAGGCATGCTCGCGCTCCGCGCACTGGCGGGGGAACGGCACGGCCTGCCGCAACGAAAAGGGCGCCGCGACAAGGCCGGGCGCCCTTTCCTGTTTCTTGAGCCTCAGCGGATCAGGCTGCGGGTGGCACTTCGACCGTGTCATTCGCGCTTTCGGCGCGGGGACGGCGGCCCCGGCGGCGCGGCGCGGCGGGCTCTTCATCGTCGCCCGCGTCATTGCCGACAGCGATGGAAGGCGGCAGCACACCGGCGTCGAACGCCGGCGCCTGTTCGGATTCCTCGCGGCGCGGACGGCGCGGACGGCGCTGGCGGGATTCGCCGCCATCATCGTCATTGGCGCGGACCGGGGCATTGCCCTCGTCCTCGCCGCCGGCCTGTTCGGGCTGGCGCTCGCGGCGCGGCTGTTCGTCATCGCGGCGGAAGCTGCGGTCGCGCACCTGGCCCTGATGGTCGCGGCGCTGGCCATTGTCGCGGGGATCGCGATTGCTCTGCGCCTCGAACTCATCGCCCTCCTCGGCGTCATAGCCTTCGTCGCTATCGTCGCGACGCGGACGCTGATCCTCGAAGCGGGCGCGGCTTTCGCTCAGCACGCGGAAATAATGGTCCGCGAACTGCAGATAATATTCGGTGTTTACCCGATCACCGGCCATCTGAGCGTCGCGCGCCAGATTCTTGTATTTCTCATGTAGCTGCTGGGCATTGCCGCGGGCGCGATTGTCGATGCGGTTGCCACCGCCACCCGGGCGCCCGGGATTGCCCTGCGGCCGCTGGCCGCCACGACCGCGGCGGCGTCCACCTTGACGATTGTCGATCAAAGGATGTCCTCTACTTCACCCAAAAACGTTTCCGTGCCGCTTTCTCTCCAGCACCTCGTCCCATCGGCATATGCGCGGCCCTGAGGAGAGCCGCAGCGCCATTTCAGCGCGCACGCTCCCGCCATTCGCCAGCGCGGCCGGGTCTAACCGCGTCTTAGCTGTGGGAATGAGCCAGACTGTCTCGTAAATCGCCATCCCGGCGCATTGTGACGAAAACTGCCTGCCCCTCGTGAGGGCCTATCTAGTGATTCGTTCCCCAAAATCCAAGCCTAAACTTGGCGATTTAATCTTGCGGCCGCGTGACGGCGATACAACGATCATGGTTGCCCAGGTCTTTGCGGCACCCGGCGGCAAGGCCTTGCGCCTCGACCAGCGCCGACACGGCGGCGGCCTGATCGGCGCCGATCTCGATCGCGGCGAGGCCCAGGGGCGCGAGCAGACGCGGGAGCTGGGGGATGAGGCGGCGATAATCGTCCAGCCCGTCTGCACCCGCGTAAAGGGCAGAGGCCGGTTCATAATCCGCGACCTGCCGCGCGAGATTTGCATCGGTTTCCACATAGGGCGGGTTGCACAGGATCAGGTCGAAGCGCGCGTCGATCGCATCGGCCCAGTCACCTCGGACAAATGTCGCGCGGGCGCCGAGGTCCAGCATTTCGGCATTGCCCCTCGCGACCGCGATCGCAGTGGCGGACTGGTCGATGCCAAGACCCCGGGCGTCCTGCCATTGGTCAAGCGCCGCGAGCAGCAGCGCGCCGGAGCCAGTGCCCAGATCGAGGATCGTGGGCGGCGCACGGCCGCGGAAATGCGCGATCGCCGCCTCGATCAGCGTCTCGCTATCCGGGCGCGGGATGAGCACGTCCGGTGTGACATTGAGGTCCAGCGTCCAGAAAGCGCGCCTGCCGGTGATGTACGCGACCGGCTCATGCGCAAGGCGGCGCCGGAGGAGGGATTCGAAAGCGGGCGGAACGGGCCGGTCGCCGCCGAGAAGCAGTGCCTCGCGAGAGATGCCGAGGGTGTGGGCAAGCAGGAGTTCGGCATCGAGGCGGGGGGTGTCGGAGACGAAGGCGAGCAGACCGGTCGCTTCCCTCAAGGCTTCGCTCGTCCCGAGCGTAGTCGAGGGGCGCAGCTCAGCGTCCGTCAAACGCCCCTCGACTTCGCTCGGGACGAGCGAGTGTGGGTTGACCGATCACCCATTCAGATTCGCCAGTTTCTCCGCCTGATCCTCGGCGATCAGCGCCTCGATCAGCTCGTCCATATGGCCTTCCAGGATTTCGGGGAGGCGGTGGAGGGTCAGGTTGATGCGGTGGTCCGTCACTCGGCCTTGCGGGAAGTTGTAGGTGCGGATGCGCTCCGACCGGTCGCCGCTGCCGACCATCGACTTGCGCGCGCCGGCGCGTTCGCTGTTCAGTCGCTCGCGCTCCATTTCATAGAGGCGGGTGCGCAGCACTTTCAGCGCCTTCGCCTTGTTCTTGTGCTGCGATTTCTCGTCCTGCTGGATGACGACGAGGCCGGTCGGCAAATGGGTGATGCGCACCGCCGAATCGGTGGTGTTGACCGACTGGCCGCCGGGCCCCGACGAGCGATAGACGTCGATCCGCAGATCCTTCGCCTCGTCGATCTGGACATCGACATCCTCGGCCTCGGGCAGCACGGCGACGGT
>JAFEEY010000018.1:14187-25249 GCA_018240865.1 Pseudomonadota bacterium
CCGCTTTCGAACTTCAGCCGTGCGAACACGCCCTGGCCGGTGACGCTGGCCACGACTTCCTTGTATCCGCCCAGCTCGGCGGCGTTGGCGGAAATGAGCTCGATCCGCCAACCGCGATCCTCGGCGTAGCGCTGATACATGCGGAACAAGTCGCCGGCGAACAAGGCCGCTTCATCGCCGCCGGTTCCGGCACGGATTTCCAGCATAGCCGCGCGTTCGTCTGCGGCGTCGCGAGGGAGCAATTTTACCGCCAGGTCGCGCTCGGCGACGGGCAATTTCTCCCGGATGACCGCGACTTCCTCCACCGCCATGTCCCGGATGTCGGGATCATTGTCGTTGGCGAGGCCGGCGAGCACGTTCAGCTCGGCGCGCAGCCGCCGCACCTCGGCCGCCGCCACCGCGACCGGCTCGATCTCCGCATATTCCTTCGACACGGCGACGAAGCGATCGGCTGCCAGCTCGCCCGACGCCATCAGCGCCTGCAACTCATCCCGCCGCGCCTCGATCTGCGCAATCCGTTCGGGGGAGATTGTGGTCATGCGTTCGAGTTCGCTGGTAGTTGCCCAACGAAGCCCATCGGAAAGCGCGTGCGGCCAAGTACGTCGAATACCTTCTCAACTTCCGGTGCGTCGATGCAATCTTGATCAAGATTCCCGGCGTTCAGGTTCAACGCTCCATCATTCTTTACGTAGAGCAACATCGTGTCCCTGCGCTTGCGTGCCCGAGCGGCGCGATCACGCGCTGAGCCTCGGAACGATACATTTGCTACGATGCCGGCAGCGCGCAACTTCGCGGCTACCTGCTGAGCATCCTCGTTCAACTCCGGCGCTTCTGGGATAACTTCGAACCGCAGCATGGCCTTTGGCGCTTCGATCAGCATCGCCAGCCGCTCGATCCCCGCCGCCCAGCCGACGGCGGGCGTGTGGGGGCCGCCCAAGTTTTCGATCAGGCCGTCATAGCGGCCGCCGCCCAGCACCGTGCCTTGCGCGCCCAATCGGTCGGTGACGAACTCGAAGGCGGTGTGACGGTAATAATCGAGGCCGCGCACCAGCCGGGCGTTGCGCGTCCAGGCGACGCCGGCCGCGTCCAGCCCCTTGGTGACGGCTTCGAAGAAGGCGCCCGCCTCGCTGGTCAGGTGATGGTCGATCGACGGCGCGGCGTCGGCGACCGGGCGGTCGCGTGGATCCTTGCTGTCGAGGATGCGCATCGGGTTGCGCTGCAGCCGGTCGAGACTCTCCTCCGACAGCGCGTCGCGGTGTGCTTCAAAATGCCGGATCAGCGCGTCGCGCCACGTCGCGCGGGTCTCGGCATCGCCCAGCGTGTTCAGCTGCAGCGTCACGCCGTCGCTCACGCCCAACTCGCGCAGCAGCTGGTCGGCCATCACCAGCAACTCGACGTCTGCCGCTGGTTCCCCCGCGCCGATCACTTCGGCATCGAGCTGGTGGAACTGGCGGAAGCGGCCTTTTTGTGGACGCTCGTAGCGGAACAGGGGCCCGTGCGTCGCGACCTTCAGCGGCGCATATTGCTGCCAGCCTTCAGTGAGGTAAGCGCGCGCGATGCCGGCCGTGAACTCCGGCCGAAGGGTGAGCGAATCGCCGCCTCGATCCTCGAACGTGTACATTTCCTTCGAGACCACGTCAGTCGTCTCGCCCAGCGAGCGCGCGAACACGGCGGTCGCCTCGAACACCGGCACTTCGACGCGCTGGAAGGCGTAGAGCTTGCGTACCCGGTCGAACGTATCGACGACGTGGCTAAAGCGCAGCGCTTGCTCGCCAAGCATGTCCTGGGTGCCGCGAATGGGCCTCGGGGTTTCTATCTTCGCCATAGATCGCGCGCGTCTATGTCATCCTTCCGACTTGCGCTAGGGTCCGGCTCATGGCCCGCAAGCTCGGCAACCGCATCGCTCCGCCCCGCTTCATCCTGTACGCGCTTGCACTGCTCATCGTCGCGGCCTGGGCGGCAACGCGCGAGACTTACGCATCGGCGCTGCTCGATTTCCTGATCGGCTTCGACATCGCGACTTTGCTGTTTTTCATGTCGCTCATTCCCCTGTTCCGCACGCGCGATCCGAAATCGATCGGCCGGCACGCCAGTCAGAATGACGCCAATCGCGTCGCGCTTCTGATTATATCGGTCGCGATCAGTGCGGTGGTGTTCGGCGCTGTGGCGCAGGTGGTGACGAACAAGAGCGAGTATTCCAAGGCGCTGGTCATCGTCACGCTGGCCATGTCCTGGGTGTTCGTCCAGGTCATTTACGCGCTGCATTATGCGCATCTCTATTACAGCGCGGGCAAGGGGCGCGGCGGGTTCGCGGGCGGGCTGTCGATCCCGAGCACGGAGACGCCGGACTATTCCGATTTCCTCCATTTCTCGCTGATCCTCGGCATGACCTTCCAGACCGCGGATATCGACATCACCAGCACCGCGATACGGCGCGTCTCCACCTGGCACTGCCTTGAGGCGTTCGTCTTCAACATCGGCATTCTCGCCTTTTCGATCAACATGATAGCGAGCAATTGAATCACGCGGGCGCGGCCGCTAGCGATGCGGCCATGGCCATCCGCTCTCTCCTGCTCGCCTCGGCGCTGATCGCGTCGCCCCTGTTTGCTGAAAACACCCGTCCTGAGGCGATCCCTGCCGTCAGTGCAGTGCCGGCAGCGAAGGATGTGCCCTATCCCGGCACCCTCCAGCTCGACGTTGACGCGACCGACGTGACGCGAGGCATCTTCCGGGTGAAGGAGACGATCCCGGTTGCTGGAAGCGGGCCGATGACCCTGCTCTTCGCCAAATGGCTGCAGGGCGCTCATGCGCCGCGTGGCGAGATCGAGAAGCTCGCCGGTCTTGTCATCACCGCGGGCGGCAAGAAAGTCGCGTGGCGGCGCGATCCTTACGATGTCTATGCCTTCCATATCGACGTGCCGGCGGGTGCGAAAGCGATCGACCTTGCCTTCCAATTCATCTCGGCAACCGATGGCAACCAGGGCCGGATCGTGATGACGCCGGCGATCCTGAACCTGCAATGGAACTCGGTCGCATTGTATCCGGCGGGCTATTACGCGCGCCAGATTCCGATCCAGGCGACGGCGCGCTATCCGGACGGCTGGCGCGCTTTCTCGGGGTTGCCTTCGACCGCGACCGGAAGCACCTATCGCTACGAAAAGGCCAATTTCGAGGTACTGGTCGATTCGCCGGTCTTCGCCGGGCGCTATTGGCGGCAGGAGCAGCTGACGCCGGACGTGCGGCTGAACATCGTCGCCGACGAAGCCGCCGATCTCGCCGCGACGCCCGAGCAGATCGCCGCCCATCGCCGGCTGGTCGAACAGGCGGTCAAACTGTTCGGCGCTCAGCATTACGACAAATATGAATTCCTGTTCTCGCTGAGCGACAGCCTGGGCGGCATCGGCCTCGAGCATCAGCGCAGTTCCGAGAATAGCGTCGATGCCGATTATTTCACCAAATGGAATGACGGCCCGGGCAGCCGCAACCTCCTGCCGCACGAATATTCGCACAGCTGGAACGGCAAATATCGCCGCCCCGCCGGGCTGTGGACGCCGGATCACAACACGCCGACCAAAGACAGTCTGCTCTGGGTCTATGAAGGGCAGACCCAATTCTGGGGCTATGTGCTGGGCGCGCGCTCGAGCTTGTTCACCAAGCAGGAAACGCTGGACGCGCTCGCCTCGATCGCGGCGACGCTCGACCAGCGCCCGGCGCGCGAATGGCGGCATCTCGAAGACACGACCTACGATCCGATCATTTCCGCCCGCCGGCCGAAGGGCTGGCTCAGCTGGCAGCGCTCCGAGGACTATTACAATGAAGGCATGCTGATCTGGCTGGAAGTCGACGCGACGCTGCGCCGGCTGACCGGGAACCGGAAAGGCATGGACGATTTCGCGCGCGCCTTTTTCGGGGTTCGTGACAGGGATTGGGGCACGCTCACTTACACGCTGGACGATGTCGTCAGGACGCTCAATGATCTCGCGCCCTATGACTGGGCCGGCTTGCTGCAAGCGCGCCAATTTGAGAACGCCAAGGGCGCGCCGATGACCGGCTTTACCGCAAGCGGCTATACGCTGGTCTATGCGCCAGAGCAGACACCGTTCATGAAGGACGCGGAGAAGCGTTCCAAGGGGGTGGACCTCAGCTTCTCCGGCGGCCTGTCGGTCGACAAGGATAAGAAAATCTCGGGCGTGATCTGGGATGGGCCGGCCTACAAGGCCGGGCTGACTGTCGGCACCGAGATCGTGGCGGTGGGTGGCAAGCCCTATTCGATCGACACGTTGAAGGAGGCCGTCACTGCCGCCGCATCCTCGAAGGAGCCGATCCGGCTGCTGGTGAAGAAGTTCGACGCTTTCCGCGAAGTCCCGCTCGACTGGCATGGCGGCTTGCGCTACCCGCGCTTCCAGAAAACAGGCACCGGAGAGGGTGCGCTCGACAGGCTGCTCGCCCCCCGGTGAGTACGACCCTTTTCACTTCGTCACCCCGGCCTTGAGCCGGGGTCCAGCTTCTTCTGCCCTTCAAGAAGAAGCGGGATGCCGGATCAAGGCCAGCATGACGGGAAATCGAGAGACGATATGAATATCGACTTGATCCCGTGCGGCGACGAGCCGCCGCACAATCTGAATGTCATCATCGAGGTGCCGGTCGGCGGCGAGCCGGTGAAGTATGAGTTCGACAAAAAGTCGGGCGCGCTGTTCGTCGATCGCATCCTGCACACGCCGATGCGCTATCCGGCGAATTACGGGTTCGTGCCGCACACGCTGTCGCCGGACGGCGATCCGCTCGACGCGCTGGTGATCGCGCGCTCGCCCTTCATCCCGGGCTGCGTGGTCAAGGCGCGGCCGATCGCCGTGCTCAATCTGGAAGACGAGCATGGCGGCGATGAGAAGCTCGTCTGCGTGCCGGTCGATTCGACTTTTCCTTATTACAGCGACGTCGGCGAGCGCGACGATCTGCCCTCGATCGTGATGCAGCAGATCGAGCACTTCTTCACCCACTATAAGGATCTCGAAAAGGAGAAGTGGGTGCGCGTCGGCCAATGGGGCGACGCGGAGGCCGCGCGCCAGATCGTGATCGAAGCGATCGAACGGGCGAAAGCAGCGAAGGCCTGATTCACCTCTCCCCAGCGGGGAGAGGTCGAGTCGGCGGCAGCCGACCGGGCGAGGGGGCTCGGCGCTTATCGCACGCGCTCAGAACCCCCTCACCCCAACCCTCTCCCCGCTGGGGAGAGGGAGAAAGTCAGCGCGGCGCCATGCGGATGCCGCCGTCCAGCCGCACGTCCTCGCCGTTGAAATAGCCGCATTCGATCATGGTGAGGGCAAGCCGCGCATATTCGTCCGGTTTGCCCAGCCGTTTCGGAAACGGCACCGAAGCGGCAAGCGCGTCGCGCACATTCTGCGGCGCGGCGGCAAGCAGGGGCGTGTCGAAAATGCCGGGCAGGATCGTGTTCACGCGGATGCCTTCGCCCATCAGATCGCGCGCGATCGGCAGCGTCATGCCGACCACGCCGCCTTTCGATGCCGAATAGGCCGCCTGGCCGATCTGCCCGTCTTCCGCCGCGACTGAGGCTGTGTTCACGATCGCGCCGCGCTCGCCGTCCTCCAGCGGGTCCAATGTCAGCATGCCGGCCGCCGATTTGGCGATGCAGCGGAACGTGCCGACCAGATTGATCTGGATGATCCAGTTGAACGCATCCAGCGGGAAGTGCTTGATCGAGCCGTCTTCCTTGGAACGGCTCGCGGTCTTGATCGCATTGCCCGTGCCCGCGCAGTTGACCAGGATGCGCTCCTGCCCATGCGCGGCGCGCGCCTTGGCGAAGCCGGCGTCCACCGATTCGTCCGACGTGACGTTCACTTCGCAGAACACGCCGCCAATCTCGGCCGCGACAGCTTCACCCTTACCGGTCTGAAGATCGAAGATCGCGACCTTCACCCCCTTCGCCGCCAGCGCCCGGGCGGTTGCGGCGCCGAGCCCCGAGGCACCGCCGGTGACGACGGCGGCGATGTCATTCCCAAGCTTCATTCCGCATCCTCCCACCTCAATGCCGGCTTGCCTGAGCTTGTCGAAGGCGTCCCTTATTCTTGAACTTCGGAGTCCAAAGAAAGGGAGGGCTTCGACAGGCTCAGCCAAGCCGGTGTTTGTTACAGCCGCTCGACGATCGTCACATTGGCGATGCCGCCGCCTTCGCACATCGTCTGCAAGCCATAGCGGCCGCCGCGCGCTTTCAATGCGTTCAATAGCGTCGCCATCAGCTTGGTGCCCGACGCGCCGAGCGGGTGGCCGAGCGCGATCGCGCCGCCGTGCACGTTCAGCTTCGCCGGATCGGCGCCGGTATGTTTCAGCCAGGCGAGTGGGACCGGGGCGAACGCTTCGTTCACTTCGTAAAGGTCGATATCCTCGATCCGCATGCCGGCCCGCTTCAGCGCGCGCTCGGTCGCGAACAGCGGCTCTTCCAGCATGACCACCGGATCGCCGGCGGTGACGGTCAGATTGTGGATGCGGCCGATCGGGGTCAGGCCGTGATCCTTCAGCGCCTGTTCCGACACGATCAGCACGGCGGAAGCGCCGTCGCAGATCTGGCTGGCGTTGGCGGCGGTGATGCTGCCGCCTTCCTGCAGCAATTTGACGCTCGCGATTCCCTCCAGCGTCGCGTCGAAGCGGATGCCTTCGTCGATCCGGTGGAGCTGCGAGCCTTCAGGCGTCTCGATCTCCAGCGCGACAATCTCATTCGCGAACGCGCCCGCTTCCGTCGCGGCCTTCGCTTTTTCATGGCTGGCGAGCGCGAAGCGATCCAGTTCGTCCTTCGAGAAACCGTGCTTCTTCACCAGCATCTCCGCGCCCATGAATTGGGAGAACATGATGCCTGGATATTTCGCTTCGAGGCCCGGCGACTTGTACGTGCCGAGTCCTTCCTTCGCGTGGAACGCGCCGCTCGATCCCATCGGCACGCGGGTCATCGATTCGACGCCGGCGGCGATCACCATATCCTGCGTGCCGGACATCACGGCTTGCGCCGCGAATTGCATCGCCTGTTGCGAGGAGCCGCATTGCCGGTCGATCGTGACGGCCGGTGTGCGTTCACCCAGGCGCTTCGTCGCCAGCACCGCATTGCGGCCCACCTGAAAGCTCTGTTGTCCGGCTTGGCTGACGCAACCCATCACCACATCCTCGACCGCGCCGCCGTCGATACCGGTCCGCTCGACCAGCGAATCGAGCACCGCCGCCGCCATGTCGACGGGATGCCAGCCGGCGAGCTTACCGCCGCGCTTGGCGCCGGCCGTTCGGACTGCATCGACGATATAGGCTTCGGCCATCGCATTTCTCCCGTTCGTTGCGCTGTGTGTCGCTGATCGCGGCGGAGAGAGCAAGACGATTCTTACGTTTACGTTAGGGAGAGGTGAGGCGTGCGACACACACGCGCTGATCGAGAAGCCGCGCCGTCCCGAAAATGGTGAGAAAGCTGATATCGGTCGCGTCGCGGCCAACGCCGATCCGGGCGACCGCATCAGTGCTGACGAGCCCGCTGGGATCGATCAGCTGCCATGCTCCGTCCAGCCAGACCTCGACCAGCGCGTGGAAATCGGGCGGTTCCAGATTCCAGGCATAGCCCGCGACCATCCGCGCCGGAATATCGGCGGCACGCGCCATCGCGATCAGCAGATGGGCAAAGTCGCGGCACACGCCCCGGCGCGACAACAACGTATCAACCGCCGTTGTCGCCGCGTCGCTCGCGCCCGGCACATAGTCGATATGGTCGCCGATCCAGCGCATCATCGCCGCCACTTTCGCGCCCCCCGCCAGACCATCGAACTCGCGGCAGACCATCGGGTGCAGCCTGTCGGCCTCGCAATATCGGCTTGCGAAAAGATAGGGGACGACGAGAGGCGGCAAGGCGCGCAGATCGTCCGCCCGCATCGCCGCCAGATCGGGCACCGGTCGCTCGATATCGACGAGCGCGGTGTAGCGCGCCGTGAATCGTCCCTCGCCGCGCGTCCAGGTGCGGCGGCCAATCCCTTCCTCGCCGGTGATCGGCACCAGCGGTTCGACCCCGGAGACAGTGAGCCGGTCCTCGATCAGCCTTTGGTCGGCCATCTGCGCGACCTCGACCGCGAACAGCAGGTCTGCCGGCGCATCGAGTTCATAGTCCAGCAAGGCGTCGATCGACAGGCGCATGGCGCGGGCGTTTCCGGCTCTGGCCGCGCAGGAGTGCGGCGGCTAGGAGCGCGTAACGCACGAAGGGGAGAGTGGCCGCATGACCGTGACGGATGCCGTGACCGCGCGCCGGGCCGTGCGCAGCTTCGCGGCGCGCGCGGTCGATCCGGCGCTGATCCGCCGCCTCGTCGCGCTTGCCGCGCGGGCGCCATCGGGCGGTAATCTTCAGCCCTGGCATATCGACGTGCTGGGCGGGGAAACACTCGCGGCATTCCGGCGGGAGATGGTCGCGAAGATCGCGGCAGGACATCGCGAAACGCCGACCTATGCCATCTATCCGCCGGAGCTGGACGACCCATATGAAGCCCGGCGCGTCGCGATCGGCGAGGCGATGTACGGCTATCTCGGCATTCCTCGCGACGACCGGGCCGCGCGAAGGCACTGGTTTGCCCGCAATTTCGATTTCTTCGGCGCGCCGCTCGCTCTGTTCTGCACGGTCAGCCGCACCATGGGCCCTCCGCAGTGGAGCGACCTCGGCATGTATCTGCAGACATTGATGCTGCTGCTCGTCGAACATGGTCTTGCTTCCTGCCCGCAGGAATGCTGGGCCATGTATCCGGAGACAGTGACGGATTTCCTGGGCACGCCGCCCGAACGCATGCTCTTTTGCGGCATGGCGATCGGCTATGAAGACAAGAGCCATCCGACGGCCGCGCTGCGGAGCGATCGCGCGCCGCTGGAGGAATGGGCCAGATTTCGTTTCTGAAAAGCAGGATCGCGATGACCGATTTTGATGCCCAGCCCGAGCTTGCCGACGATGCGGTGCGGTTGCGGCCCCTGGAGCCGGGCGATTGGGACGCCTTGTTCGCGGTCGCTTCCGATCCGCTGATCTGGGCCGTTCATCCGGCGCATGACCGCTGGCAGGAGCCCGTGTTCCGCCAATTCTTCGCCAACGCGCTGGCGAGCGGGGGCGCGCTGGCGGTTATCGACCGGGCAAGCGGTGAAGTGATCGGCTCATCGCGCTTCGATGTCCGCCGCGCCCTGCCGAACGAGATAGAGATCGGCTGGACCTTCATCGCCCGCCGCTATTGGGGTGGCGCAGTCAACCGGTCGATGAAGCGGCTGATGATCGGCCATGCGCTCGGACATTTCGAGCGCGTGATCTTCTGGGTCGGTGAGACCAATGTCCGCTCCCGCCGCGCAATGGAAAAGATCGGTGGCCTGCTGACGGACCGGATCGAGCGCGCCGATATGGCGGGAGTCGAGACGACGCATGTCGTCTACGCCATCGACCGGTCAGGGTTCGAGACCGGGCCGCTTGCACCGGCCGCCGAGGCGGGTTGAACCGCCCCGGCGGCACAGAGGTTTCAGACGGCGGACGGAACCCGCTTTTTCGCCTGGACGCGGATGCCGGCACCCACGGCTCCAAACCCGAGAAGCATCAGCGCCCAGCTCCGCGGCTCAGGCACGCCCGGAGCAGCGGTTCCGGTGACCAGCAGCCCGTTCGCGCTGTATTTGCCGATGAAGCTGTCCACCGGGCCGCCGTAAAGGTTGGACGCGAATTGCAACAGCGCTGTCGGCGCCGCGCATCCGCCGCCGCTCGCGCCCGGATAGGTATAAGTGCACGATACGATGTAGTTGCCGATGCCGGTCTTGTCCGTGATCGCGACGCTCCCGTTCAGACCTTGATAGGTCTGCGCGGAATAGCCGTTGAACAACACGCCTTTGAGCGAGGAGAGGCCGGCGCCCGAAAAAATCCAGTTGGTCGGGGCATAGGCCGAAAGCACCAGATACAGGTCTTCACCGCCCTGATTTTCGACAACTACCTTGGCGTCGAACGGCCGCAACGGATTGCCCGCGCCCGAGCTGCCGGCTTCGTAGATGCCGACGGCGCGGATCTGACGGTTATCGGTCGATACGGCCGAAAAACCGGTTTCCCCATAGCCCGGCTGCTCCGAGCCGGTGATCACGACCGGTCCGGCGACGGCCGGCGCGGCAAGAGACGCCGCGACCCCTGCGGCAAGAAGCTTATACATTGATATTGACCCCTTTTTTGACGGTCCGACCTTAGGAGAAGCACGGCGAAGCCTGCAACCCCCGTTCGATCGGCACCGGTCAATCCGTCCCGAAATGAAACGGCCCGGCTCAGAGCTTCCGCCCGATCAACTCCTTCATGATCTCGTTCGTCCCGCCGAAGATGCGGGTGACCCGAGCGCCGCGCCAGGCGCGGGCGATCGGGTATTCGTTCATATAGCCGGCGCCGCCGTGCAGCTGCAGGCATTTGTCCATGATCTCCCACTGCAGCTCGGTGTGCCAAAGCTTGGCCGCCGCGCCTTCCTCCGGCGTCAGCTCGCGCTTCAGGTGGCGTGCGATCGCCCAGTCGAGATGCGCCCAGCCGACCTGCAGCTTCGATTTCAGATCGGCGAGAGTGAAGCGGGTGTTCTGGAAGTCGAACACCGGCTTCCCGAACGCCTTCCTGTCCTTCACGAACGCGACGGTGTCGTCGAACGCGCGCTGAGCCGAGGCCTGGGCGCCAACCGCGATCGACAGCCGCTCCTGCGGCAGCTCCGACATCAGATAGATGAAGCCCTTGCCTTCCTCGCCCAGGCAATTGGTCATCGGCACGCGGACATCCTCGAAGAACAGCTCCGACGTGTCGGCGGCGTCCTGCCCGATCTTGTCGAGATTGCGGCCGCGTTTGAAACCTTCACGGCTCGCTTCGACCAGGATGATCGATACACCTTTCCAGGCCGGCTGCACCTCGGTGTCGGTCTTGGCGCAAACCAGGACCAGGTCGGCATTCTGGCCATTGGTGATGTAGGTCTTGGAGCCGTTGATGACATAGTGATTGCCATCCTTCTTCGCGGTGGTGCGGATGCCTTGCAGATCGGACCCGGTGCCGGGCTCGGTC
>JAFEEY010000018.1:25409-35155 GCA_018240865.1 Pseudomonadota bacterium
CCCTTGGGCCAGATCGACTTGTCGACGATGCCGGCCTCGTCCCACTTCGCGATGTGCGGCACGGCCTCCTTCTGCAGCCAGGCGCGGACCGTCTGACGGAAGGCTTCATGTTCGGGCGTGTACGCGGTACGGCTGTGAGTCTCGATCATCGGCCTCTCCTGTTCGCGGCAGAAGAGGCGGAGTTTACGTTTCCGTCAAGGGGAAGCCGCCTGCACGCCGAACTGATCCTCGATGCCAGGGCCGAGCTGGGCGAAGGGCCGCGCTGGCACGCAAGCGAGCGGCGGCTCTATTGGGTCGATATCGCGCGCAAGGAGCTGCATCGCTTCGATCCCGAGACCGGCGCGGACCAGCGCCGGACCTTCGACCAGCCGGTTGGCTGTTTCGCTTTTCGCAGGAGCGGCTTGCTGCTGGCAATGAAAGACGGATTCGCCACCCTCGACGGCTGGGATGCCGAGCCCGAACCGTTCGGCGAGCAGGTATTGGCGGGCAAGGAGGATTATCGCTTCAACGATGGCCGCACCGATCCCTGGGGGCGGTTCTGGGCGGGGAGCGTCGATACGACCAAGCAGACCGGCGAGGCCGCGCTCTACCGGCTCGATCCGGACGGCCGCGTGACCTGGATCGAAGGGGAGATGCTGACCTGCAATGGCGCCGCCTTCACCGCGGACGGCGGCCGCTTCGCCCACGCCAACACGCCCAGCCATGCACTGCGCATCTATGATGTGATCGACCGCAAGCTCGTCAATCGCCGCACCTTCCATCAATGGCCGATCGGCGAAGGGCGGCCGGACGGCGGCTCGTTCGATATGGAGGGCCATTATTGGTCGGCCCTTTATGACGGCGGACGGATCGCGCGGCTGTCTCCAGCAGGCGAAGTGGTCGGCGAAGTCGCGCTGCCCGTCAGCCGGCCGACGATGATCGTGTTCGGCGGCGATGATCGCCGCACGGCGTTCGTGACCAGCGCGCGCAAGGAGGGCGAGCCGCAATCCGGGGGCATATTCAGCTTTCGCGTCGATGTTCCCGGCGTGCCGGAATGGCCATTCGCGCATTAAGGCTTTGAGGGGGCTTCATTGGCCTTTGTAATTTTATTACACTCGCGGCAAAGGGCCGCCTAAGCCCGATTCTGGAGAGAGGATGTCCACTCGCCCCAACCTGCCGCCGCTTAGGCTGCACGTCCCCGAGCCGAAGTTCCGGCCCGGCGACGAAGCCGAGTTCAGCGACCTTCAAATCCCCGCCGCCGGCAGCGCGCCGCGCCCTGCGGTCGAAGCGAGCCCCAGCGACTTTCACGCGCTCGCCTATTCGCTGGTGCGGGTGCTCGACGATGACGGCAATGCGGTCGGTCCCTGGGATCCGAAGCTTGATCCCGACACGTTGCGCGCGATCCTGCGAGCGATGGCGCTGACCCGCGCGTTCGACGAGCGGATGTACCGCGCCCAGCGTCAGGGCAAGACCAGCTTCTATATGAAATGCACGGGCGAGGAGGCGATCGCCTGCGCCCAGGCAATGGCGCTCCATCGCGACGATATGTGCTTCCCGAGCTATCGGCAGCAGGGGCTGTTGATCGCGCGGGACTGGCCGCTCGTAGACATGATGAACCAGATCTATTCGAACAAGGGCGACCGGCTGGGCGGCAAGCAGCTGCCGATCATGTATTCGGCGCGGGACGCGGGCTTCTTTTCGATCTCCGGCAACCTGACCACGCAGCTACCCCAGGCGGTCGGCTGGGCGATGGCGTCGGCGATCAAGGGCGACAAAAGAATCGCCGCCGCCTGGTGCGGGGAAGGATCGACCGCCGAGGGCGATTTCCATTCCGCCTGCACTTTCGCCGCTGTCTATCGCGCGCCGGTGATCCTGAATGTCGTCAACAACCAATGGGCGATTTCCAGCTTCTCAGGCTTCGCCGGCGCGGAAGCGACGACCTTCGCCGCGCGCGCGATCGGCTATGGCATCGCAGGGCTGCGCGTGGACGGCAACGACGCGCTCGCCGTCTATGCCGCGACCGACTGGGCGGCGGAGCGCGCGCGCACCAATCAGGGACCAACGCTGATCGAATTCTTCACTTATCGCGCCGAGGGTCATTCGACCTCCGACGATCCGAGCGCCTACCGCTCGGTGCAGGAGCCGGAGCGCTGGCCGCTGGGCGATCCGATCGCCCGGCTGAAGCAGCATCTGATCCGCATCGGCGAATGGGACGACGCGCGCCACGCCGCGATGGACCTTGAGCTCGCCAACGCGGTCAAGGCCGCGCAGAAGGAAGCCGAGAAGAACGGCATCCTCGGCCACGGTATGCACCAGCCTATGTCCAGCATGTTCGAGGGCGTGTTCGAGACGATGCCCTGGCACTTAAAGGAGCAACGCCAGCAGATGCTGGACGAAGCCAAGGCCGCGGGGATCGAGACGAGCTGATGGCACGGATGAACATGATCCAGGCGATCAACTCGGCATTGGACGTGCTGATGGATCGCGATCCCGATATCGTCGTGATGGGCGAGGATGTCGGCTATTTCGGCGGCGTATTCCGCGCGACGGCGGGGCTGCAGTCCAAATATGGCAAGACCCGCGTATTCGACACGCCGATCAGCGAGCTCGGCATTATCGGCGTCGCAGTCGGCATGGGCGCTTATGGGCTGCGGCCGGTCCCTGAAATACAGTTCGCCGATTATATCTACCCGGCGCTGGACCAGCTCGTCTCGGAAGCAGCGCGGCTGCGCTACCGCTCGGCCGGCGAGTTCATCGCGCCGCTGACGGTGCGCTCGCCGTTCGGCGGCGGCATTTTCGGCGGCCAGACGCACAGCCAGTCGCCCGAAGGCATCTTCACCCATGTCTCGGGTCTGAAGACGGTGATCCCGTCCACGCCCTATGACGCCAAGGGGCTGCTGATCGCGGCCGTCGAGGACAATGACCCGGTCATCTTCTTCGAGCCGAAGCGCATCTACAACGGCCCGTTCAGCGGCCATTACGACCGGCCGGTCCAGCCCTGGTCGAAGCATGACGCCAGCGAAGTGCCGGAGGAATATTACCGGATCGAGCTGGGCAAGGCGAAGATCGTGCGGCCGGGCGAGGCGCTGACGATCCTTGCTTATGGCACGATGGTTCATGTCTGCGCCGGCGTGATCGAGGAGACTGGCATCGACGCCGAACTGATCGACCTGCGCACCTTGCTGCCGCTCGACATCGAGACGATCGAGGAGTCAGTCAAAAAAACCGGCCGCTGCCTCGTCGTCCACGAAGCGACCCGCACCTCCGGCTTCGGCGCCGAACTCTCCGCCCAGGTGCAGGAGCGCTGCTTCTATCACTTGGAAGCGCCGGTCGAGCGCGTCACCGGCTACGACACGCCATATCCGCATAGCCTGGAATGGGCCTATTTCCCCGGCCCCGTCCGCATCGGCGAAGCGATCAAGAAGATCATGAAGGACTGACGATGAACTGCCGCCATTCCGTCATTGCGAGCGAAGCGAAGCAATCCAGGTGCGCGCCCGAACTGGCGGATTGCTTCGTCGCTGCGCTCCTCGCAACGACGGCTGACAAGGGAATGATGTGATGGGCCTGTACACTTTCCGGCTGCCGGATATTGGCGAGGGCATTGCCGAGGCCGAAATCGTCGCCTGGCACGTCAAGGTCGGCGACCGCATCGAGGAAGACGGTAAGCTTGCCGACCTGATGACGGACAAGGCGACGGTGGAAATGGAATCGCCGGTCGCGGGCATCGTCCGCGAGATCGCTGGCGAAGCGGGCGACACGATCGCGATCGGCTCCGCGCTGGCGGTAATCGAGACCGAGGGCGAGGACGATGTCGCGGAAACTCCCTCGCCGGCCGAGGAAAAGGCCGCGCCTATGTCGGCCGAGACCGAAGCGGATCTGCCGCCTTCAGTCACACCTTCCCCCGTTCGGGCTGAGCCTGTCGAAGCCCTCCCTTCTGTTGAGACCGCTCCCGCACCGCTCATCCCGAGCGGGCTTGACGAGACCTCGCATAAATCCGTCCTCGCCTCGCCCGCCGTGCGCGCACGGGCGAAAGAGCTTGGCATCGATCTCGCCAGCGTGAAAGCCGCGCAGGATGGGCGCGTGCGTCACGCCGACCTCGACGTCTTCCTCACCTACAGCGCCGGCCAGGGCTATGGCCGCCCGGCCGCTCCGCGTGCGGACGAGCAGGTCAAAGTGATCGGCATGCGCCGCCGCATCGCCGAGAATATGGCGGCGGCGAAGCGCAACATCCCGCACTTCACCTATGTCGACGAGATCGACGTGACCGCGCTGGAAGACATGCGCGCCGATTTGAACGCCAATCGCGGCAACCGGCCGAAGCTGACGATGCTGCCGTTGCTGATTGTCGCGATGTGCAAGTCCCTCCCGCAATTTCCCATGCTCAACGCGCGCTACGACGACGAAGCGGGCGTGGTCACGCGCTACGGCGCCGTTCATATCGGCATGGCGACCCAGACCGATGCGGGTCTTATGGTGCCCGTGATCCGCGACGCGCAGGCCAAGAATGTCTGGCAGCTCGCAACCGAGATCGGCCGCCTCGCCGAAGCCGCGCGCACCGGCAAGGCGACCTCTGCCGAGCTGTCCGGATCGACCATCACCGTGACATCGCTGGGGCCGCTCGGCGGCATCGCCACCACACCGGTCATCAATCGCCCTGAGGTCGCGATCATCGGCCCGAACAAGATCGTCGAACGCCCCGTCTTCGACGGCGACGAACTGGTTCGCGCCAAGCTGATGAACCTGTCGATCAGCTGCGATCACCGCGTCGTCGACGGCTGGGACGCCGCTTCCTATGTGCAGGCACTGAAGAAGCTGCTGGAGACGCCGGTTCTGCTGTTCGCCGACTGATCAGCCGAGCAGCGTCAGGAAGCGCACCGCTGCGCTCCATTCGGCGCGGCGCGTGGCGCGGGCCTGGGCGGAGAGTTCGTCCGTGCCCCATTGCTCTTCGTGCCAGAGCTCGTCGAGGTTGACCGCTTCCCAGACGCGCTCGGGGTCGAACGCCCGCTCCACGATCGCGAGCCCGGCGATCAGCGAGCCGCCGATCGTGACCAACGGCGACAATGCCGCCAGCCGAAACGCATCAAGCGCCGTCGTCGCGTCGCGCAGCCGCGCGATCGTCGCCTCCGGCTGGGGCCGGTGCATGATGCCGGTGACGAGATCGACATGCACGTCATAGCGCGCACGGACCCATTCGAGCAGCGGATCCCATTCCTTTGCCTGCCGCGCGACCAGCTCGGCTGGGCTCTCCGCTCGATAGGCAAGCAGATCGCTCTCGCCATATTTGGCGAGGGATTCGGCGAAGGCCGGGCGGTCCGGCGCGACGATGTCGATCGCTGCATTGGCGAGGCCGGTCAGCGGCAGCGCCCGCGGGTCGAGCTCGTCGCCCACGCCGTTCCACTCCGCCGCGATCGCTTCGGCCAGCGCCGGCGTCGGCAGCTCCAGCGCGTGGCGTTTGGGCGTGCGCACGGGCTTGCCGTCGAGCAGCACCATATTGCCTTCAGCCGTCGCTTCTTTCCAGAAGCGCCTCATTTGGGCGTCCGCCAGCGCCGGGCGAGCAGCAGGGGCACCAGCGCGAAATCGAGCGCGCCGACCACCACCATGACGATCCCGGCAAGGCGCGGCAGCGATTCGAAGCGCCCCGCCGCGATCACCAGCCCGAACATCACCAGCACCGCGCCGGACAGGCGCAGGAGCGAGATGGCCAGGAAACGTTTGCGGGCGGGATCGTCGGTCATGTGAAATCCTTCATCCAGCGCAACAGCTCGGGCGTGGTCTCGACAACTGCCGCCGCGCCCGCTGCGCGCAATTCCTCAGGGTGATGATAGCCCCAGCCGACGCCCAGCGCGTGCGCGCCGCCGGCGCGGGCCATCGCCATGTCGAAGCTGGTGTCGCCGATCATCACGGTCGTTTCAGGCGCGGCGCCAGCCTCCGCGATCGCCGCGTGCAGCATCGCCGGATTGGGCTTGGACGGGTGACGGTCGGCCGTCTGCAGCGTGACGAAGCGGCCATGAAGCCCATGCCGTTCCAGGCACAGCCGCAAGCCCCTGTCCGACTTTCCGGTAGCGACGCCGAGCAGCCAGCCGTCGGCTTCCAGCGCGTCGATCGCTTCTGCCAGTCCGTCGAACAACGGTTCCTCGACCAGCCCCTCGGCACGGTGGCGCTGGAAGGCGGACTTGTAGGTTTCGGTGAGGGCGTCGTGCAGATTATCCTCGCCTTCCGGCAGCAGGGCGCGCATCGCGTGCGGCAAACTCAGTCCCACCACGCGCCGCGTCCGCACGCGCTCCGGCGGGGTCAGGCCGTGAGCGGTGAAACACTCGTCCATTGCCCGGCAGATCGCTGCTTGGCTGTCGACCAATGTGCCGTCGCAATCGAACAAAGCGAGGCGGTTATGCTTCATACCCCTCCCCACAAGGGGGAGGGGCTAGAGTATGCCACCCGATCCTCAGCCACGCCCCCGGCTCCGGCGCTCGCCTTTGCGTTCCTTGCGACGGGTCTTGGCGGCGGCGCTGGTGGCGCGGCGCTTGCCTTCCGCCGTCTCGCTGAATTTCACTTCGTCGAGCGGCAGGTCGCCAAGGCTCGGGTCGAAGCCCAAGGTCGCGAGGCTTTCCGCGAAATGCGCGGGCGGCTCGGCCGTCACGTCAAGGCGGCCGCCGTCGGGATGGTCGATGCGGATGCGCCGGGCATGGAGGTGCATCTTTCGGCTGATGCCGCCGGTCAGGAAGGCATCCTGCCCGCCATATTTGCCGTCGCCGACAATCGGATGACCGATCGCCGCAAGGTGCGCGCGGAGCTGATGCGTCCGCCCGGTCAGCGGCTGCAGCTCCAGCCAGGCCGTGCTGTTGCCCGCGCGCTCGATCATCCGGTAGCGGGTCTTGGCCGGCAGCCCTTCCTTTTCGTCGACATGCATTTTCTCGCCGCCGGTGCCCGGCTGCTTGGCGAGCGGCAGGTCGATAAACCCGTCCTCGATCGAGGGCACGCCGGTCACCAGCGCCCAATAGACTTTGCGCGCGGTGCGGCTGGCGAAACTTTTGCCGAAAAAAGTCGCGGCACGGCTGGTGCGGGCGAGCAGCAGCGCGCCCGAGGTATCCTTGTCCAATCTGTGGACCAGCTTGGGCCGCCCTTCCGCCTCGAACTGCAGCGCATCGAGCAGGCCGTCGACATGCTCGTGCGTCTTGGTGCCACCCTGGGTCGCGAGGCCGGGCGGCTTGTTGATGACGATCGCCTGGGAATCGCGGTGGATCACCACTTCCTGCGCGAAGGCGATCTGGTCTTCGGTCAGCGGCGGACGTTCGCGCTTCGGCCGTGCCTTTTCGGGCGCGGGCGGCTCGGCCGGCGGCACGCGGATGGACTGGCCCGCCTCGATCCGGTCGCCGGGCGTGGCGCGCTTGCCGTCGAGCCGGAGCTGGCCGGTGCGGGCCCAGCGCGAGACCTGCGCGAACGAAATGTCCGGCAAATGCCGCTTGAACCAGCGGTCGAGCCGGATGCCGTCGTCATCCGGAGCGACGGTGAAAGTGCGGACCTCGCTCATGCCACCGCCCTCATCACCAGCACGCCACCCGCAAGCCCCGCGATCGCGCCTGCGACCGACGCGACGATATAGGCCGCGGCGAGCGCATATTGTCCGCGTTCAATCATGCCAAATGTTTCCAGGCTGAAGGCCGAGAAGGTCGTGTAGCCGCCCAATACGCCGACGGCCAGAAACAGCCGCCACGGCTCATTGGCGCTGCCTACCCGCGCCAGCGTGCCGGCGAGCAGTCCCATCGCCAGCCCGCCCGAAATATTGGCGATCAGCGTCCCCCAGGGAAAAGCCGGGCCCCAGGCGCGCATCGTCACCCCGCCCAAGTGGAAGCGCAACACTGCGCCGATCGCGCCGCCAAGCATGACGAGGAGGGTTTTCATGGGAGGCGCTTACCAGCTTCCCCCGTCATCCTGAACTTGTTTCAGGATAAGGATCGGGCAGCGTGGCGTTCGAGAAAAACCCCGATCGCCACGCTACGTCGCGCTTGTCCCGAAACAAGTTCGGGATGACAGGTTTTTGCTTACGAAACCGTCGCTTTCAGGATCTTGCCCGGCTGGCGCGGCGGCTCGCCCTTGGGGAGCTTGTCGACGAACTCCATGCCCTCTTCGACCACGCCCCACACCGTATATTGGCGGTCGAGGAAGGTCGCGTCATCCAGGCAGATGAAGAATTGGCTATTGGCGCTGTTCGGGTCCATCGTCCGCGCCATCGAGCAGACGCCGCGTACATGCGGCTCGCTGTTGAACTCGGCCTTCAGGTTTGGCTTGTCGGATCCGCTCATGCCGGTGCCAGTCGGATCGCCACCCTGCGCCATGAAACCGTCGATCACGCGGTGGAAGACGACGCCGTCGTAAAAGCCTTCATTGGCCAGCTCGGTGATGCGTTCGACATGGCCGGGCGCGAGATCGGGGCGCAGGCGGATGACGACGTCGCCGCCGCTGTCGAGGGAAAAAGTGAGGGTGTCGCCGGCCATGTCATATCTCCTTGGAAAAGCGTTGCGCCCATATAGGCCGCCGCGCTGCACGGGAAAGTTGAAAGTCGCGTTTTCCCTGCTAAGCCCGCCACGGGCAACGCAAGACCGGAGGCGGCGATGAGCGAGACCGAACTCGAGCCAGCAGCCCGCGAACCCGAAACCCAGCTCGACGAGGACGACCGGCTGAAGCCGGAATTTGTCCGGGCCGTGATCGAGCGGCTTGAGGAGAGCGATCCCGAAGCTGCCCGCGCGCTGGTCGAGCCGCTCCATCCGGCCGACATCGCGGACCTGTTCGAGCTGGCGCCAAGCGAATGGCGTGGTCCCCTCGCAGCCGCGCTGACCGACCTGCTGGATGGCGACGTGTTCGCCGAGATGAACGATTATGTCCGCGAGGATCTGATCGACGAGCTCGAGCCGTCGCAGGTCGCGGATATCGCCTCCGAACTTGATACCGATGACGCGGTCGCGATCATCGAAGACATGGAGCCGGCCGAGCAGCGCGAAGTGCTGCGCCAGATGGAGCCGGACGATCGCGCCGCGATCGAGGAAGCGCTCAGCTATCCGGAGGAATCGGCCGGCCGCTTGATGCAGCGCGAGCTGATCGCGGTGCCCGAGCATTGGACCGTCGGCAACGTCATCGACTATCTGCGCGGCGACGATCAGCTAACCACCGATTTCTGGGAAATCTTTGTCGTCGATCCCGCCCATCATCCGGTCGGCAGTTGCCAGCTCAGCTGGATCCTGCGCACGCCGCGCAACATCGCCATCGCCGATGTGATGAAGCGCGAGCAGACGCTGATTCCGGCCGATATGGACCAGGAGGAAGTGGCGCTCCGCTTCCAGAAATACGCGCTGATTTCCGCAGCCGTGGTCGATGCCTCGGGCCGGCTGGTCGGCATGATCACGGTCGACGACATCGTCCACATCATCCAGGAAGAAGCGGGCGAGGACATTCTCCGCCTGTCCGGCGCCGGCGACGGGGACATCAACCAGCCGATTCCGATGACGATCCGCACACGGCTGACCTGGCTGGTCGTCAATCTTGGGACAGCGGTGATCGCTGCTTCGGTGGTCGGGCTGTTCCAGGGCGAGATTGCGCGCTTCGCACTGCTCGCCGTGCTGATGCCGATCGTCTCCGGCATGGGCGGCAATGCCGGCACCCAGACGCTCGCGGTGGCGGTGCGCGCGCTCGCCACCAACCAGCTCACCGAATCGAATACGCTGCGCATGTTCGGCCGCGAGCTCACCATCGCCAGCGCGAACGGCCTTTCG
>JAFEEY010000019.1 GCA_018240865.1 Pseudomonadota bacterium
AGCCCACCGGCCAGCCCCGCATCCTGCTCTGGCCGGAAGCCGCGATCGACAATGGCTATCTGCTGGAGGAAGAGCCGGGCCTGCGCCGCTATCTGATGAAAGCGGTCGGCCGGAACGACGTGCTGCTGACAGGGGGCATCGCGCTGGAATATGACAAGGCCGGCCGCGCGATCGGCGGACGCAACAGCGTGTTCGCGCTGGGGCCCGACAGCCGCATTGCCGCGCGTTACGACAAGGCGCATCTTGTCCCTTACGGCGAATATCTGCCGATGCGGACAATCCTGACGCCCTTGGGCCTCTCCCGCCTCGTCCCCGGCGATCTCGATTTCTGGCCGGGCCCCGGCCCGCGGACCTTCGATATTCCCGGCATCGGCCCGGTCGGCTTCCAGATTTGCTATGAAATCATCTTCTCCGGCCAAGTCGTCGATCCCCGGCATCGCCCGCGCTTCATCTTCAACCCGTCGAACGATGCCTGGTTCGGCAGCTGGGGCCCGCCGCAACACCTCGCCCAGGCAAGGCTGCGCGCGGTGGAGGAAGGCATGACGATTGTACGCGCAACGCCGACCGGAATTTCCGCCGTGATCGGCCCCGATGGTGCGCTCCTTGCCAGCATCGGGCAGCACAAGGCCGGCGTGGTCGACGCGGGGCTGCCTGAGCCGCGATCGCCGACCTGGTTCGCGCTGTGGGGCAATCTGCTTCCGGCGATCGTCGCGCTGCTGTTAACCGCTTTGGCCGTTGTCATCCGCCTCCGCCGCCGCTAGAGGCGTGCACACATAAACATATCTTTATATGTGGCCTTCGGGCCTCTCACAGTACAGGACCGACAATGCGCTCCAATTATCTTTTCACGTCCGAATCGGTGTCCGAAGGCCATCCGGACAAGGTTTCCGACCAGATTTCCGACGCGATCGTCGATCTGTTCCTGTCGAAAGACCCGGAAGCGCGCATCGCCTGCGAGACGCTGACCACCACCCAACTGGTCGTGCTGGCGGGCGAAATCCGCGGCAAGGGCATCATGGACGAAGCCGGCAATTGGGCGCCGGGCGTGCAGGAAGAAGTCGAAAAGACCGTGCGCGATACGGTCAAGAAGATCGGCTACGAACAGGACGGCTTCCACTGGGAGACGCTGCGGTTCGAGAATAATCTGCATCCGCAGTCGGCGCACATCGCGCAGGGCGTCGACGCCTCGGGCAACAAGGACGAAGGCGCCGGCGATCAGGGCATCATGTTCGGTTATGCCGCCAACGACACGCCGGACCTGATGCCGGCGACGCTGTATTACAGTCACAAGATCCTCGAGCAGATGGCTGCCGACCGCCACAGCGGCAAGGCGCCGTTCCTCGAGCCTGACACCAAGAGCCAGGTGACGCTGCGCTATGAAGGCAGCGTGCCGGTCGCCTGCACCGCGGTCGTCGTCTCGACGCAGCACGGCAAGGGCTATGATGAAGGCGACAAGGAAGCCGAGCTTCATGCCTATGTGAAGGGCGTGATCGCCCAGGTGATCCCGGCCCACCTGCTCAGCGACAACACCGTCTATCACATCAACCCGACCGGCAGCTTCGAGATCGGCGGGCCCGACGGCGACGCTGGCCTCACCGGTCGCAAGATCATCGTCGACACCTATGGCGGCGCAGCCCCGCACGGCGGCGGCGCGTTCAGCGGCAAGGATCCGACCAAGGTCGACCGTTCGGCCGCCTACATCACGCGCTATCTCGCCAAGAACATCGTCGCCGCCGGCCTCGCCCAGCGCTGCACGATCCAGCTCGCCTATGCGATCGGCGTGTCGAAGCCGCTGTCGCTCTATGTCGACACGCACGGCACTGGCACGGTCGGCGACGACAAATTGGAAGCGGCGATCGGCAAGATCGAACAGCTGGGCGGCCTTACCCCGCGCGGCATCCGCACCCACCTGGGCCTGAACAAGCCAATCTACGCGAAGACCGCGGCGTATGGCCATTTCGGCCGCAAGGCGGAAGGCGACTTCTTCCCGTGGGAACGCACCGACCTGGTCGATGCCCTGAAGGCGGCGCTGGCTTAAGTACGCTCCGCCGTCCAAACATTCGCCATCCCCGCGAAAGCGGGGACCCACCTGCCTTCAAGAAGGTGGATCCCGGCTCAAGACCGGGATGACGAAGAAGAAACCGGACGACGAATGAGGATGTGATACCCTCCGCCTGAACCGACTCAGGGGGACATCATGCTCGCAATCCTGGCCTCACTCGCCGCAGCCGCCAGCCCGCCGCCCGTCGAACTGCCGGCCATCTACAAGGCCGCCGGCGCGACCCGGCGCGGCGCAAAATGGGTGCTGTGCGCGGAGGAACCGAACGCGGAAGGCCTTCGCGTCGATCTCTACCGCGACCTGAATGGCGATGGCCGGCCGGAAGTGATTCTCACCGAAAGCGGCACTTTCTGTTACGGCCGCGACGAAGCCGGTTTCGCGCTGCTGACCAAAGAAGCGAGCGGCGGCTGGCGGCTGATGACCAGCGGCAGCGGCATCCCCGAACCCTTGAAGACCAAAGGCGCAGCGGGATATCCCGACCTCTCGATCGGCGGCCCCGGCTTCTGCTTCCCTGTCCAGCGCTGGAACGGCCGCGAATACGCCAACCAGCGGTTCGAATATGAAGGCAAACCGTGCCGGCCGGCGCGGTAACGTCGGCTAACGACCCATTGCGGACTCTAAAGGATTGCGCGGGTAGCTAAAAACTGGCGGTATTTCGGGTGCTGATCGGCGAAGATTTCCGCACCTGCTCCCATGTATGCCCGCATCAGGTTATCCGCTGCTGCTTCCTCCTCTCCGGCGTCGAATAGAACCTGTCCCAACCGAAGATGCAGGAACGGATTACCAACAGCGTCTGGACACGACATGGCATATTCGAGGGCTTCTCGGGCTGAAGTGCGGTAGTCGCCGAGAAAGCAAGCATCGCCTATGGCCGCGAGTATCCATGTCGATGCGTTCCAGTCGCTCTTTGGCTCCGGCACCAGCTCAAAGGCCGAGTTGTAGCATTGAACGGCATCTTCATAGCGTCCGGCAGATGCGAGTGCGTCCCCTTCAGCGCAAAGCGCTGTGACAGCGGTTTGCACTTCAGGTGCGAGTTCAGCGGGATGACTGTTGGGCATCTCAGCCGTTGTGGAGAGACGACCGATGGCAAGCAAGGCGAATGTCTGCAATCCACCCCATTGCGGACACTCCACCCTTTCGTCATTCCCGCGAAAGCGGGAACCTAGCTGCAGCTAAATCAAGCGCGGCAGCGCTTCGCGCCGCCAGTTCCTTGTTACCGCTGGGTTCCCGCTTTCGCGGGAATGACGAGGTAAAGGGCGTTTTTCCCTGTCCGACATCCGCGCCGGTCTGATACCTCCTGCGATCGGCTCTTTGACCTCGTCCAGCACCCCGAACTTTACATATTTCATGTGAAGAATGTGAAGTCGCGAAGAATGTAAAAGTTGGTCAGCGCACCACCGCGCCGCCCTTCATCACGGCGGCGACCTGTTCCAGCACCCGCACGTCCTTGAGCGGATCGCCCTTCATTGCGATCATGTCGGCGAAGAAGCCCGGCGCGACGCGGCCGACCTTGCTTTGCCAGCCGATCAGCTCGGCGGCGGAGACCGTCGCTGACTGGATCGCCTGCATCGGCGTCATGCCGTAGCGGACCATATAGGCGAACTGCCGGGCATTGAGGCCGTGCGGATAGACGCCGGCATCGGTGCCGAAGCCGATCCGCACGCCCGCTTTCACCACCTTGGCGAAGCCCTGGCGCTGGGCCTCGGTCGTCTCGTCATTCTTGCGCAGATATTCGGCGGGCCAGCCGGCCTTCTTGCCTTCCTCGGCAATCCAGTCGCCGTCATAAATGTCCATGACCAGCCACACGCCCTTCGCCTTGGCGAGCGCGATGCCTTCGTCATCGATCAGGCTCGCATGCTCGATCGAACGGACGCCGCCGCGGATCGCTGCCTTGATCCCTTCCGCGCCGTGCGCATGAGCGGTCGCATAGCTGCCATGCGCCTTGGCGACTTCGACGGCGGCGCGGATCGTCGGCTCGTCCAGCTCGATCTGGCCGGGTTCGGTGCCGATCGCCAGCACCGCGCCGGTCGCGATCAGCTTCAGGAAATCGGCGCCGCCGGCGAACAGTTTTTCCGCCTTGTCGCGCGCCTCGGCCGGGTTCGACGCCTCGCCGAAGCGCATATCCTCGGGCATCGTCAGGCCCTTCACATTCACTTCACCGCCCCCGCCCGGTTTGGTGATGTAAGCGCCCGCGACGAGCATACGCGGCCCCGGCACTTGCCCCGCCGCGATCGCATCGCGCAGCGCCACATCGGTGAAAGCGCGATACGTGCCGACATCGCGCACGGTCGTGAAACCGGCCTTCAGCGTGACCAGCGCATGCTGCGCGCCCAGCAGCGCCGTCGCGGCGGGCGAGGTCTTGTACGGCAGCAGCGGATCGGCGGAATCGCCGACATCGGCCAGATGCGTGTGCAGGTCGATCAATCCGGGCAGCACCGTATAGCCGGACCAGTCGACCACTTCCGCGCCCTTGGGCGGCGCTTTCCAGGGGCTGATCGCGGCGACCTTGTCGTCCTCGACCCGGATCAGCCGGTCGGTCGAGACGGTGGCGGTCGCAGGATCAATCAGCCGCCCGGCATGGACATAGACGGTCTTCGCGCTAGCCGGTGCTATCGCGATCAGCCCCGCACAGGCCACCAGCATCCACTTCATTCGATCGTCTCCCCGCCTCTTGGCTTGCGCCGCCGCCCAAGCTAGCGCGCCCGGCATGACCGATCCACTGACGATCCGCCGCCTCTACGGCCGCGCCAAGGGCCATAAATTGCGCGCCGGCCAGGAGGAATTGGTCGCCGACCTGCTGCCCCGCGTCGCCATTCCCGAAGGCCCGCTCAACGCGCGTACCCTGTTCGGCGGCGACCGGCCGCTGGAGTTCGAGATCGGTTTCGGCTCCGGCGAGCATCTCGCCGCCCAGGCCGAGGCGCGGCCGGAGCACGGCTTTATCGGCTGCGAGCCTTTCCTGAACGGGGTCGTCGGCGCCCTCGCCAAGATCGACGACCGCGAGTTGGGCAATATCCGCCTGCACATGGGCGACGCGCTGGACGTGCTGGAGCGGCTGCCCGACGCTTCGCTCGACCGGCTCTATCTGCTCCACCCCGATCCCTGGCCCAAGGCGCGCCACGCCAAGCGGCGGATGATGAACCATGGCCCTGTCGACCTGATCGCGGCCAAGCTGAGGCCCGGCGCCGAGTTCCGGCTGGGCACGGACGACCCTGTCTATTGCCGCTGGTCATGCATGATCATGAACCAGCGCCGCGACTTCGCATGGCAGGCGAAAAGCGCCGCCGACTTCCTCACCCGTCCCGCCGACTGGCCGCAGACCCGCTACGAAGCCAAGGCCCGTCGCAAGAGGCATGAAGTCTGGTACTTCCGATACGTCCGGAACTGATTTTCGTCGCAGCCACAACATCTTCGTCGCCGAAGCGGCGAGCTCCGTCGCGCTGCTATTCGGCACGGACAAGGCGGCGTTAACGGGCGCACCCACTGACCAACTCAGGGGTGAAACGACTATGCGACTTGCGATTGCGGCCCTCGCCGCGCTGTTTTCCACGACTGCCGTGCAGGCAACCGTGACCGACGATTTCAACCGGCCCGATGCGCTGACGATCGGCGACAATTACACTGTCGAGAACGGCAATTTCCGGATCAGCGGCAACAAGGCGATCACGACCAATTTCGTGTCGCTGGCGACCTACAACAACTCCACTTCCGTCAATGCCGGGCTGGATGCTTCGCTGCGGGGCGTCGATGCGGGCAGCTATGTCGCCTTGTCGTTCGGCTACGGCACCGCGAACAGCTATTTCATCAAGGTGCAGGACAATAATGGCGACGGCTTTTTCGATCGCTACGGCTTCGACATCGGCAATAACGACCTGAACGGCTTGTTTCTGGACCTGAATCCGTTCCAGTCCGGCAAGATCGATGTGGCGGTGAATGGCACAGTCGCGACGCTGACTGTATTCGCCAACGGCGCCACCCAGATTTTCAGCCGTGATTATGGCTATGCGCCGGGCAGCACCAGGGTCGGCTTCGGCCTCAACCGGCTGGGCGTGGCCGACAATTTCCGCTTCGATGCCATCGCAGGCGGCAATGAAGGCGTGCCGGAGCCCTCCGCCTGGGCGCTGATGATCGGCGGTTTCGGCTTGGCCGGCGCAGTGGCAAGGGCTCGTCGTCGATCACCCGTTCCAGCCTGATCTCATCGACCAAAGTACAGGGTTAAGCGACGGGACACCGCGTATCAGAGTGTCCCGTCTCGGCACAGTCTGATATGAACCAACCTTGGAGTCGCCGACCCCTGCGTGCGTTTGGGGCAGCCATTGCGCAGGCGGATGAGAGTGCTTGTTCCCGGCACCGGATGACGGCTGTCGAACCCCCCGTTGGGGATTGGCAGAGGAACATCATCATGTTGGAACCAGAAAAGGTCACCACGCGCGGCCGCACGGCCCAGATTTCACTGGGGGCCAAGGGTGAAAATCGCGCGGTGCGTGTCTCTCACCCCGGCAAGCTGACGCCGGACGAAATCGCCCGGATCGACAAAGTGCTCATCAACGACGTCATCAAGGGCCTGACTGGCTGTGCATGCCTGTCGGGCACGATCGACGTGATCTGGGAGCAGCGGTTCGACCGCGTGCTCGACGTCCAGCTCGGACACTGAGGACGAGACGAGGTGGCTTCGCTGAAGCCTTTGGTCGGGTTGCTTTACAATCCGGCGGTGCCGGCCGTGCTGGACGCGGCCGGCGCCCTCGTCGACCATGTCGAGGTCATCCCGGACCGGCTTTGGTATGATTTCGGCCTGGGCGAGCCGCGACGCTTTTCCCACGCCCATACCGCGATCGCGGAGCTCCGCCGCTATGCCGAGCGCCACCGCGTGATCGGCCATGGCATCGGCCTGTCGCTGCCGAGCGCGATGCCGATCGACGAAGCGCTGCTGGACGAAGTCGCCGCCTCGCACCGCCACTTTGGCTATCAATGGTATAGCGAGCATCTAAGCATGTTCCTGGCGCCGGGCGGATCGGTGCCGAACGCGCAGGCGGGCATGGGCCTGCCGGTCGTGCATGGCGAAGAGCTGCTCGACATCGTGACGGAAAAACTCGCGCTGATGGATCAGGCACTAGGCGGCGTGCCGCTGGCGCTGGAGAATGGCACGATCTTCTCGGCCATTCCCGATCCTGAGATGAGCGAGCCGGAATTCCTGAACCGGCTGTACGCGCGGACCGGCTGCAAGATGCTGCTGGACCTGCACAATCTCTACGCCAACACGCGCAATCTCGGCTGGTCGGCGGACGAGTATCTGGCCGCGCTCGACCCGGAGATCGTGCTGGAAGTGCATATCGCGGGCGGCGACATGCTGCGCGGCCATTACACCGATTCCCATTCGCGGCGGACGCCCGATGCGGTCTGGGAATGGCTGGCGGCGTGGGGCCCGCGCTTTCCGAACCTCGCTGCGATCACGTTCGAATATCACGAATCCTATCACAAAAGGATCGGCCTTGCCGGCGTGATCGCCGAGCTGGAGGCGATGCAGCAAGCGGCCGAAGCGATCGCGGGATCGCGCACACTGGTCAGGGAGGCGGCATGAGCCTCGCCGCCTTCCAGCGCGCGCTGACGGACTTCACCGCCTCACCGGCCTGGTGCCGCGAAGTCATGGCTGACCCGGCGCTGCTGACCGGGCGCTATGACCTGACTGCCGAAGAGGCGGGGCGGCTGACGGCGATCGTCGCCAGCAAGGGCATGGAAGCCAATTGCATGCTCTACCGCGCCAACCGGCTGGCTCCGGTGGCGCTCAACTGTCCCGATCTGTGCGCAGCGCTTGGCGACGATCTCAACCGGCTGATTTCCGCTTATTGGGACTCGGAGCCGACGACCAATGTCCATTTCCTCGTCGAAACCGAGCGGTTCTGCAGTTATCTCGCTGCCCGCGACGATCTGAGCCGGGCCGCGCGCACGGCGCTCGCCCGCGAGCATGCGCGGGTGCGCGAGCGGCTGGCGGCGAGTGCGGCGCGCAGCGGCGAAGATGCGTTCGCGGGCGGGCGGTCTACCTTGCTGGTGTGAGCCGCCAGAGCCTGCCTTCGGCGCCGCGTCCGCCATCTTCCAGCACCCAGATCGCGCCGTCGGGCGCCTGGGCCACGTCGCGGATGCGAGCGCCGAAATCCCAATAATCTTCAGCCTTGGCGGTATCGCCGTTCACGCGCACCCGGATGATGCCCTGTCCCGACAGCGCAGCAATGAACAGCGAGCCGCGATAGTGCGGGAACATCGCGCCCGTATAATAGATCATGCCGCCCGGCGAGATGGCCGGATTCCACCAGAGTTTCGGCAACTCATAGCCGTCACCGGCCTTTGGCTTTGCGATCGGCGAACCGTCATAATTGTCCCCATACGATACGTTGGGCCAGCCATAGTTCCTGCCGGGCAGAACGAGATTCAGCTCGTCGCCGCCCTTCGGGCCCATTTCGACGTCCCAAAGCCCCGCCTTCCGTAAAGACCAGACCATAGGGATTGCGGTGACCGCTCGACCAGGTCTCGGCCGGCGTCGTGTTGGGTTGACGCGCGGCGACGGTGCGTGCGGGAGCGGAGGCGGCGGACCCGGTATTCTTGGGCGGATCGAAGACCTGCACGGTCGCAGCACCCGTCTTGCCGGCGAACGGATTGCCGGGCGCCGGCTTCCCGTCCAGCGTCAGGTGCATGATCTTGCCGAGTGCCTGGCTTTCGTCCTGCGCGGGCGTGAAGCGCTGGCGCTCGCCCGAGGCCAGGAACAGCGACTTTCCGTCCGGCGCAAAGGTGATGACGGCGCCGAACTGACCGCCCTTGCCGTCCGAGCCGGCCCGCCAGATGACATTGAGATTGCCGAGCGAGGCCTGAGGCGGGCATGGCGCGCGCACGCACTGAACCTGGTGCAAGGACAAGGTCGCGCGGGCAAGGTCAAGACTGGAGCCGTCCGGACGCGGCTCGGAACAGCTGAGATAGACAGTCCGGCTGGCCCGGAAATCGGGTGCGAGCACGACATCCAGTAGCCCGCCCTGCCCGCCGACCGCGACCGCCGGCACGCCCGCCACTTGCGTCACGCCGCCATCGGGCATCTGCAGCTTCAGCACGCCTGCCTTTTCGGTCACGAGCAGAGCGCCGTCCGGCAAAAACGCCAGCGCGAACGGTTCCTGGAACTGACCCATCTGCGTCATGGCGAACGGAGGCTTGCTGGTTGCCATATTGGCCCGGCCTGAAGCAGTCGCCGCAACGGCAGACTGCTCTGCCGTCTGGGCCGAGCAGCCGGTTCCGACGAGGATCAGGGCGAGGGTGAGAAAACGCATCCGTTACTCCCTATTTTTCGCTGACGCCAGCAGCATCGGCCGCTTGCGCCTTGGCAGCGATCGGCCTATATCCGCAATGCGCTTCTCTTACATCGTTATGGTGAAAGAGGTCGGGGCCCCTCCGGGTTCCGGCGGCGCGAACGCTTATGCGCGAAGGATAGGGATTTGGCGGATATCGCCGCATTGACGCGATTGATCGAGCCCGAGGCGAAAGCACTCGGCTTCGATCTCGTGCGCGTGGCGATGATCGGCGGCACGTCCGATCCGACCCTGCAGGTGATGGCGGAGCGGCCGGACACGCGCCAGTTGACGATCGACGATTGCGCCGACCTGTCGCGCCGCCTGTCAGACGCGCTGGACGCCGCCGATCCGATCGCGGACGCCTATCGGCTGGAAGTCAGTTCACCCGGCATCGACCGGCCGCTGACCCGATTGAAGGATTTCGACGACTGGAAAGGGCATGAGGCGCGCATCACGCTCGCCGAGAAGCTCGACGGCCGCAAACAATTCAAAGGCGATCTGGATGGCGTCGAAGGCGCGGATGTCACGATCGTCACGCAGGACGGCACGCGCCACGCGCTGCCTTTCGCAAGCATCGAGAGTGCCAAGCTGGCGCTCACTGACAGGCTAATTGCCGCAACCCAGCCGCTCTCCAGCGAGGGCGCGGAAGAATTTGAAGCAGAGGAAAACGACTAATGGCCACTGCCGCCGTTTCCGCCAACAAGGCCGAACTGCTCGCGATCGCGGATTCGGTCGCGCGCGAGAAGCTGATTGACAAAGGCATCGTCATCGAGGCGATGGAAGACGCGATCCAGCGCGCCGCGAAGAACCGCTACGGCGCCGAGATGGACATCCGCGCCAAGCTCGATCCGTCCAACGGCGACCTGCGCCTGTGGCGCGTCGTCGAAGTCGTCGAGCTGGTCGACGACATCTACAAGCAGGTGAACGTTAACGACGCGCAGCGCCTGCAAAAGGGCGCCAAGGTCGGCGACTTCATTGTCGATCCGCTGCCGCCGATCGAGTTCGGCCGCATCCAGGCCCAGGCGAGCAAGCAGATCATCTTCCAGAAAGTCCGCGAGGCCGAGCGCGAGCGGCAATATGAAGAGTTCAAGGACCGCGTCGGCGAGATCATCACCGGCGTCGTCAAGCGCGTCGAGTTCGGCCATGTCGTCGTCGATCTGGGCCGTGCCGAAGGCGTGATCCGCAGGGACGCGCAGATTCCGCGCGAAGTCGTCCGCGTTGGAGACCGCATCCGCGCGCTGATCCTGCGCGTGATCCGCGAGAATCGCGGACCGCAGATTTTCCTCAGCCGCGCGCATCCGGACTTCATGAAGAAGCTGTTCGCGCAGGAAGTGCCGGAGATCTACGACGGTATCATCACGATCCAGGCGGCGGCACGCGATCCGGGCAGCCGCGCCAAGATCGGCGTGATCAGCCGCGACAGCTCGATCGACCCGGTCGGCGCTTGCGTCGGCATGAAGGGCAGCCGCGTCCAGGCGGTCGTCCAGGAAATGCAGGGCGAGAAGATCGACATCATCCCCTGGTCGCCCGACACCGCGACCTTCGTCGTGAACGCCTTGCAGCCGGCGAATGTCAGCCGCGTCGTGATCGACGAGGAAGAGGACCGGATCGAAGTCGTGGTTCCCGACGACCAGCTGAGCCTCGCGATCGGCCGCCGCGGCCAGAATGTCCGCCTTGCCAGCCAGCTGACCGGCAAGGCAATCGACATCCTGACCGAGACCGACGCGAGCGAGAAGCGTCAGCGCGAATTCTCCGAACGGTCGGAAATGTTCCAGACCGAACTCGACGTGGATGAGACGCTCGCCCAGCTGCTGGTCGCCGAGGGCTTCACCAGCCTGGAGGAAGTCGCCTATATCGAGCAGGACGAAATCGCGTCGATCGAGGGCTTTGACGAGGAACTCGCCGCCGAGCTGCAGAGCCGTGCCCAGGAAGCGCTGGAGCGGCGCGAGGAAGCGGCGCGCGAAGAGCGACGCTCGCTGGGCGTCGAGGACGATCTGGCCGGTATGCCGTATATGACCGAAGCGATGCTGGTCACGCTCGGCAAGGCAGGCATCAAGACGCTGGACGATCTCGCCGACCTCGCCACCGACGAGCTCGTCGCCAAGAAGAAGGCCGAGCCGCGCCGCCGCGGCGAGGAGCAGGCACCCAAGCGGGAGCAGGATAAGGGCGGCGTGCTCGCCGACTACAACCTCTCCGAAGAGCAGGGCAATGAGATCATCATGGCCGCTCGCGCCCACTGGTTTGAGGAGGACGCAGTTGCGGAATCCTCCAAATGAGCGGCCGAAGCTCAAGCTGAAGCATCCGGCGGCCGCCGAGGCGCGGGTGCAGGCGGCGCTGCCGCCCAAGCCCGTCAAGGCGGACAAGGACGGCCCTGAACGCAAATGCGTGCTGACCGGCACGAAGATCGACCGTGCCGATCTGATCCGGCTTGTCTTGTCGCCCGGCAATGAAGTGCTGCCCGACGTGCGCGCCAAAGCGCCTGGCCGGGGTGCGTGGATCGGCGTTGACAAGGGGGCGCTGAGCGCGGCGCTTGTTGGCGGCAAGCTGCGCGGTGCGCTGGGCCGGGCCTTCCGCCAGCGCGACCTTACGATTCCCGCCGACCTGGCCGAGCAGATCGAGACGCAGCTGGAGCGCGCGGCGCTCGACCGGCTGGGGCTGGAAGCGCGGGCGGGGACTTTGGTCACCGGCGGCGAGCGGATCGACGCCGCGGCGCGAAGCGGCAAGGTCGCGCTGCTGCTCCACGCGGCAGACGCGGGCGAGGACGGCAACCGCAAGCTCGATCAGGCGCTGCGCGTCGGCAGCGATGCCGAAGGGACGGATCTCAAGGGTCTCGTAATCGCCGCGCCGCGCACCATATTGTCGTCTGCCCTGGGCCGCGAGAATGTGGTACATGTCGCGGTGACCGACCCAGGGGCTGCCAAGCGCGTGGGAGACATGCTCTCCCGCTGGCACAGGTTTATCGGATTTGGTTCAGGCGAACGGCCTTGCGAAACGCGCTCGCAAGGTTCAATCGCCGCTGCTGCGCCTTCGGGCACAGCGGCAGATGCTGCGAATGAAGGGCTGACGACGGTTCATGAGTGATATCGACAACAAGGAAAAGCCGAAGCTGGGCGCGCGGGCTCCTCTGGGCCTGAAGCGCACGGTGGAGACCGGCAAGGTGAAGCAGAGCTTCAGCCATGGCCGCTCGAACACCGTCGTCGTCGAAGTGAAACGGCGGCGCATTCTCGGCCGTCCGGGCGAGAGCGAAGCCGCACCCGCGCCTGAGCCCGAAGTCACCGCCGCGCCCGCCCCCGCGCCGGCCGCCAAGCCGGCACCGGCTCCGGCGCCCGCGCAGGCATCGAACCGGCCCATGACTCCGCTTGAACGGCGCGAGCAGCAGGAGCGTTTGCTGCGTGAGGCCGAAGAGGCGCGCATGGCCGCGCTCGAGGAAACGCGCCGCCGCGAGGAGCAGGCCCGTCATCAGGCGAGCGAGGAAGAGCGCCGCCGCGCCGAAGACAATCGCCGCGCCGAGGAAGAGGCCCGCAAGGCTGCCGAAGAAGCCGCCGCGCGTCCCGCCGAAGAGACCGTTGCCCCAACCGCCGAAACCCCCGTCGCCGCGTCCGAGGCTGAAGCAGCACCACGCGAAGAGCGCGCCGCGTCCGGCCCGGCCCCGCGCCGGTTCACGCCGGTCCAGCCTGCCCGCCGCCCCGAGCCGCCCGCCCGTCCGGCGCGCCCGGCGCGCGGCGGCGACGATCGCCGCCAGTCCGGCAAGCTCACCGTCACCCGCGCCTTGTCGGATGATGAAGGCGCCCGCGCCCGCTCGCTTGCCGCGCTGAAGCGCGCGCGTGAGAAGGAAAAGCGCGCCCAGATGGGCGGCTTCGGCCAGCCGCAGGCCAAGCAGGTTCGCGACGTGGTCGTGCCGGATGCGATCACCGTCGGTGAGCTCGCCAATCGCATGGCCGAGCGCGGTGCCGATCTGGTGAAGGCATTGTTCAAGATGGGCATGCCCGTCACTCTCACCCAGACAATCGACCAGGACACCGCCGAGTTGCTGGTCACCGAGTTCGGCCACCGTATCAAGCGCGTCTCGGAATCTGATATCGACATCCAGTCCGATGAGGATGTGGATGCCGCCGACACGCTGAAAGCGCGCCCGCCGGTGGTGACGATCATGGGCCATGTCGATCACGGCAAGACCTCGCTGCTCGACGCTCTGCGCGGCACCGATGTCGTGCAGGGCGAGGCCGGCGGCATCACCCAGCATATCGGCGCCTATCAGGTGCAGGTGAAATCGGGCGACAAGATCACGTTCCTCGACACGCCGGGCCACGAAGCATTCAGCGAGATG
Source organism: Pseudomonadota bacterium (assembly GCA_018240865.1). Lineage (GTDB taxonomy): Bacteria > Pseudomonadota > Alphaproteobacteria > Sphingomonadales > Sphingomonadaceae > Sphingomonas_B. The sequence continues at coordinate 13,712 of JAFEEY010000019.1, forward strand.
CGCGCGCGCGGCGCCAACGTCACCGACATTGTCGTGCTGGTGGTGGCGGCCGATGACGGTCTGCGCCCCCAGACGATCGAGGCGATCAACCACACCAAGGCGGCCGGCGTGCCGATGATCGTGGCGATCAACAAGATCGACAAGCCGGAAGCCAAGCCGCAAAAGGTCCGCGAGGAACTGCTGCAGCACGAAGTGATCGTCGAGGATATGGGCGGCGACGTCCAGGACGTCGAAGTCTCCGCGCTGAAGAAGACCAATCTCGACGAGCTGATCGAGAAAATCCTGCTGCAGGCCGAGCTGCTGGAGCTGAAGGCCAATCCCGACCGCGCCGCCGAAGGCACGGTAGTGGAAGCCCAGCTGGACAAGGGCCGCGGCCCGGTCGCGACTGTGCTCGTCAACCGCGGCACGCTGCGTGTGGGCGATGTGTTCGTGGTCGGCGCGGAAAGCGGCAAGGTCCGCGCGCTGATCGACGACAAGGGCCGCAATGTGAAGGAAGCGGGTCCGTCGGTTCCGGTCGAAGTGCTCGGCATTTCGGGCGTACCGGGTGCGGGCGACCAGCTTACCGTCGTCGAGAACGAGGCGCGTGCGCGTGAAGTGGCCGCCTATCGCGCCGGCGTGATCCAGCAGAAGCGGACGACTTCGGCACCGGCCTCGCTGGAATCGATGTTCTCGGCGCTGCGCGACAAGCAGGCGATCGAATATCCGGTCGTGGTGAAGGCCGACACGCAAGGGTCGGTAGAAGCGATCGTCGGCGCGCTGAACAAGATCGGCACCGACGATATCCGCGTCCGCATTCTGCATTCGGGCGTCGGCGGCATCACTGAAAGCGACGTGATCCTGGCTTCGGCATCGAAGGCGCCGATCATCGGCTTCAACGTCCGTCCGAACGCCAAGGCGCGCGAGATCGCCAACCGCGACGGCGTGGCGCTCAAATATTACGACGTCATCTACAACCTGACGGACGAGATCCGCGCCGGCATGGCCGGGCAGCTCGGTCCGGAAGCGATCGAGCATGTCGTGGGCCGCGCCGAAGTCCGCGAAGTGTTCAGCGCCGGCAAGCACGGCAAGGCGGCCGGCCTGCTGGTCGTCGAGGGCTATATCCGCAAGGCTCTCCGCGCCCGCATCACTCGCGACGACGTCATCATCTACAATGGCTCGATCGCCTCGCTCCGCCGGTTCAAGGACGACGTCCCCGAAGTGCGCGCGGGCCTGGAATGCGGTGTGACCTTCGAAGGCCATACCGACATCAAGGCCGGCGACTTCCTCGAAACCTTCGAGGTCGAGCTGCGCGAACGGACGCTATAACCACCTTGAGACCGTTTGTTTCGAGCGAAGTCGAGAAACGCGAACACGGCGTTGAACGCTTCTCGACTTCGCTCGAAGCGAACGGATAAGGTTTGGCTCTATGGTCTCTCACGCCACCTCCGAAACCCGCTCCGTCCGCCTGCTTCGCGTGGGCGAGCAGGTGCGGCATGTGCTGTCGGAAATCCTGATGCGCGGCGATGTCCATGATCCGGTGCTCGCCTCGCACAGCGTGTCTGTGACTGAGGTGCGGATGTCGCCGGACCTGCGCCACGCGACGGTGTTCGTGAAGCCGCTGCTCGGCGCCGACGAGCGCGAGGTGATCGAGGCGCTGAAGCGCAACGTCCGCTATCTGCGCGGCGAGGTCGCCAAGCGCGTGAACCTCAAATTCTCCGCCCAGCTCAAATTCCTGCCTGATGAGAGCTTTGACGAGGCCAGCCATATCGATGCGATCCTGCGCCGGTCGGACGTGGCGCGCGATCTGCAGGACGAATGACGATCCAGGCTTGATCGCGCGCATTTTCTGCGCACAGTGCCGCCTCCCGATAAAGAGAGGCCGCTTCATGCTCCGTCGCCTGACTTTCCTGCCACTGCTCGCGCTTTCGCTTCCCGCCCTCGCCCAGCCCGCCACCGAAGGCCCCAACCGGACTTTCCAGGGCCGCGACCTGTTCGGCCTGCAATGGGCCAGCGACCCGCAGATCAGCCCCGACGGCAGCCAGATCGCCTATGTGCGGCGATCGCACGACATCATGACCGATCGCGCCCGTTCGACGATCTGGCTGGTCGACGCGCGGACCGGCGCGCAGTCGCCGCTGGTGGCAGGAAGCGGCGCCCATATGAGCCCGCGCTGGTCGCCTGACGGCAAGCGCCTCGCTTATGTTTCGACCGCCGAAGGCGGCGCTCCGCAGCTCTATGTGCGCTGGATGGCGACCGGCCAGACCGCGCGCATCACCGGCCTGCCCGACAGCCCGGGCGCCTTGAGCTGGTCGCCGGACGGCACCCGCATCGCCTATCTGATGCGCGTGCCGGGCGAGGCGCCGAAGCTGGGCAGCGCGCCGTCCAACAAGCCTGAGGGCGCGGAATGGGCGAAACCGCTGGAAGTCATCACCTCGGTCCAATACCGCACCGACGAAGGCGGTTACGGCAAGCCCGGCTTCGATCATATCTTCCTCGTCTCGGCAGACGGCGGCGCGCCGCGCCAGCTGACCTTCGGCCAGATCGACGATGGCGGGCCGCTCAGCTGGGCGCCCGACGGCAAGACGCTCTATTTCAGCGCGAACCACCGCAAGGATTGGGAACGCGAGCCGATGGACAGCGAAGTCTATGCGCTGAACGTCGACAGCGGCGCGCTGACTGCGCTCACCGACCGGCGCGGGCCGGATGCCAGCCCGGTCGTTTCCCCGGACGGCCGCCACATCGCCTGGATCGGCTTCGAGGACAAACGGCTCGGCTATCAGAATGCGACTTTATCGGTGATGGATGCGGACGGCCGCAATGCGCGCGTCGTCACCGGCAATCTCGATCGCACCGTCGATCAGGCGCGGTGGAACGGCAATGCCGCGCTCATCATCCAGTATGACGATCACGGCATGACCCGCCTCGCCCGCGTCGGCCTTGACGGGCGGATCACTCAGCTGACCGGCGACCTTGCCGGTGGCGGCATCGACCGGCCCTATACGGGCGGCGATTTCAGCGTCTCGCATGACGGCGCGGTCGCCTATACCAGCGGCAGCGCGCAACGGCCCGCAGACCTCTCGGTATGGCGCGGCGGCGCGAGGCGGCTGACCTGGCTGAGCGATGATGTGCTTGGGTCCAAGGCCCTGGCCTCCGTGCGCAAGATCACCGCCAAGGCAGCGGACGGTCGGGAAGTCGAGGCCTGGCTGACGACACCGGCGGGCGCGGCGCCGGGCGGCAAATATCCGCTGATCCTTGAAATCCATGGCGGCCCGTTCGCGGCCTATGGTCCGCATTTTTCGACCGACGATCAGCTTTACGCCTCGGCCGGCTATGCCGTGCTCTCGGTCAATCCGCGCGGATCGACTTCTTACGGCGAGGAATTCGCGAACCTCATCCACCACAAATATCCGGGCGACGATTATGGCGATCTGATGGCCGCGGTGGATGCGGCGATCGCGACCGGCACGATCGACCAGGACAATCTGTTCGTGACCGGCGGATCGGGCGGCGGCGTGCTCACTGCTTGGATCGTCGGCAAGACCGACCGGTTCAAGGCAGCGGCGACGCAAAAACCGGTGATCGACTGGGCGAGCTTCGCGCTCACCGCCGACAATCCGGCCTTCTTCTCGCGCTACTGGTTCGGCTCCTATCCCTGGGAGGATTATCAATCCTTCTGGGCGCGCTCACCATTGTCGCTCGTCGGCAATGTGAAGACGCCGACCTTGGTCGTGGTGGGCTCGGAGGATTACCGCACCCCGGTCAGCGAGGCGGAGCAATATTATGCGGCGCTGCAGCTGCGCAGCGTGCCGACCGCGTTGGTCAAGATTCCCGGCGCCGCGCACGGCACGATCGCGGCGCGGCCGTCGCAATCGGCCGCCAAGGCGTCGGCGATCCTCGCCTGGTTCGAGCGGTACCGGAACAAGGGCGGCGCGGCCGGGCAGCAATAGGCGGGTTGGCGCGACGTTTCGTTCCTGTTATGTTCTCTTTCGATTTCAGGGAGAATGACGATGAGCGATTCGCTGATTTTTTACACCAACCCGATGTCGCGCGGCCGGATCATCCGCTGGATGCTGGAGGAAGTCGGCGCGCCCTATGAGACGGTGCTGCTCGACTATGCCGCGTCGATGAAGGCGCCGGACTATCTGGCGATAAACCCGATGGGGAAAGTCCCGGCGATCAAGCACGGTGATACGATCGTGACCGAATGCGCCGCAATCTGCGCCTATCTGGCCGATGCGTTTCCGGAAGCCGGCCTGGCCCCTGCGCCCGGCTCAAAGGATCGCGGCGCCTATTATCGCTGGCTCTTCTACGCCGCAGGCCCAGTCGAGGCGGCGGTGAACGACAAGGTGCTGGGCCTCGAGATTCCGGAAGAGCGGAAGATGATGGTCGGCTATGGCAGCTATGACCTGATGGTCGACGTGCTCGACCAGGCGGTCGGCGCCAGCGACTATCTTGCCGGCGGAAAATTCAGCGCGGCGGACCTGTATGTCGGAGCGCATATCGGCTGGGGCACGCAGTTCGGCACCTTGCCCAAGCGGCCCAATTTCGACGCCTATCTCGCCCGCATCATGAGCCGCCCCGCCGCCATTCGCGCGCGGGAGATCGACGACGCACTGATGCCGGCACAGGCGTAAGTCTCGTCATTGCGAAAAGCAGAGCGACGAAGCAATCCACCTGAGGCTGACGCTCGGCTGGATTGCTTCGCTTCGCTCGCAATGACGAAGTGGTGAGCCGTCGGGCCCACCACTGCCCAATCACCAAACCTTGATGCGCTGATCCGGCGCGAGGTAATATTTCGTGCCCGGCTTCACGTCGAACGCAGTGTACCAGGCATCCAGATTGCGGACGACATAAGGCCGCCAATTGCCCGGCGTGTGCGGGTCAGTCGTCAGCAGCTGCAGCATGATCGGCTCGCGATATTTGGCGCGATAGATCTGGCCGTAACCCAGGAAGAAGCGCTGGTCGCCGCTCCAGCCGTCGATCACCGGTGCGGGCTTGCCGTTTAGCGAGATGTGATAAGCGTCATAGGCGACATTGAGGCCGGCCAGGTCGGCCATGTTCTCGCCCAGCGTCAGCTCGCCATTCACATGCTTGCCCGGCAGCGGCTCATAAGCGCCATATTGCGCGACGACGCGGTCGGTATAGGCTTTGAACCGCTCCGCGTCCTGCGGCGTCCACCAGTCGGTCAGATTGCCGGTCTTGTCGAACTTGCGGCCCTGATCGTCGAAGTGATGGCTGATCTCGTGCCCGATCACCGCGCCGATCGCGCCGTAATTCACGGCGTCGTCGGCATTGGGGTCGAAGAATGGCGGTTGCAAAATCGCCGCCGGGAACACGATCTCGTTCAAAAGCGGATTGGCATAGGCATTCACCGTCATCGGCGTCATGCCCCACTCGCCCCGATCGACCGGCTTGCCGATCTTGTCCAGATTACGCTGATATTCGAAGCGCGCCGCGCGATCGGCATTGCCATAGGCGTCGCCGGCCTTGATCACGAGCTTCGAATAATCGCGCCATTTATCGGGATAGCCGATCTTGTAGGTGAAGGCGGCGAGCTTCTGGCGCGCCTGTTCCTTGGTCGCGGGCGCCATCCATTCAAGCTTCTGCAGCCGCAAATCCATCGCGGAGATGAGGTTGCGGACCAGCTGCTCCGCCTTGGCCTTCGATTCCGGCGGGAAATATTTGCTGACATAAAGCTGGCCGACGGCTTCGCCCATGCCGCCATTGACCATGTCGACGCCGCGTTTCCACCGCTCCTTGAGCTGCGGCGTGCCGGACAGCGCCGTGCCTTTGAACGCGAAATCCTCGGCCACGAATGCCTTGGGCAGCACATCCGCCGCGTTCGAAAGCGTGTGATAGGTCAGATAATCCTTCCAGACCGACATCGGCTCGGACTGGATCAGCGCGGCGGTGCCGATGACGGCACTCGGCTGGGCGACGATCACGGTCGGCCCGGTCACGCCCGCCGCGGCGAGATAGGCGTTCCAGTCGAGACCCGGCATCTTCGCCGCCAGCTCGTTCGCGGCGACCGGATTGTAGAGTTTCTCGATCTGGCGCGATTGGACCTTGGTCCAGTGCGTTTTCGCGATCTTGGTTTCGAGGTCGTAGATGGCCTGCGCCTTGGCATCGGCATCGGCGATCCCGGCCAGCTTCAGCATCGCTGCGACATGCGCTTTGTACTTGGCGCGCGCCTCGACGAATTTCGGGTTGCTGTCGTCGAGATAATAGTCGCGGTCGGGCAGCCCCAGTCCGCCCTGGCCGATATAGACGGCGTATTTGCTGTTATCCTTCAGATCCTGCTCGACCTCGGCGCCGATCGGGATGGTGGTGCCGTTACGATTGGCGTCGCCCATCCATTTGGCAAGATCGGCGGGCGTTTTCAGCGCCGCGATCGCGTCCAGTTCCGGCTTTACCGGTGTCAGGCCCTTCGCCTCGATTCCGGCTTCGTCCATGAAGCTCGAATAGAAATCGCCGACTTTCTGCGCGTTGCTGCCAGGAGCACCTTTGGTCGCGGCCGCCTGCTGGATGACCTCGCGCGTGCGCTCGTCCGACAGGTTGCGCAGGATCGCGAAGCCGCCCCAGCTGGAGCGATCGGCCGGGATCGGCGTTGCTTCATCCCACTTGCCGTTGCTGAATTTGTAGAAATCGTCGCCCGGCAGGACGGCCTTGTCCATGCCGGCGGCATCATAGCCGAAATCGCCCAGCTGCGGCTTGCCGGCCGCGAGGACGGGTGTGGCGAAAACAGTCAGCGCAACCGCGGCCGCGCCGACCAGAATACGAGCTTTCATTGGGAATCCCCCGGACTGAACACAATGGGATACTATCGGCTGTTACGACCGGTGCAAATGAACAGCCGCGACATTCATCGATTCGTATCGAATGTTCATCGATTGGCGCTGGACCGCAGGCTTCCGCTCTCTTCCGCGGCCGGCAAGCGCAGCCGCGCTGCGAGCCCGCCCAGATCTTCGCTTTCCTCCAGCGTCACCGTGCCGCCGTAAATCTCCGCCACGTCGCGCACGATGGCGAGGCCGAGGCCGGTGCCGGGTTTCGAGGTATCCAGCCGCGCCCCGCGGTCAAAGATGCGTTGCCGCTCTTCCTCGGGGATGCCGGCGCCATCGTCCTCGATCAGGAACTCGACGAACCCGGCCTCGCCCGAAACCGTCACGAACACGCTGCCACCGCCATATTTCGCGGCATTCTCGATCAGATTGCCAAGCAGCTCGTCCAGATCCTGCCGCTCGACATGGACGGCCAGGTTCTTCGGCCCGGCGATGTCGATGCGGACCTGCGGATACAGCCGCGCGACCGCCCGCTCCACCGCCTCGAGGCCCGGCCAGACATCGGCCCGGCTGTGCGCGTGCCCCCGCCGCCCCACCGCGCGCGCTCGGGCAAGGTGGTGATCGACCTGGCGCCGCATCGTCGTCGCCTCCCGGCATACCGTTTCGGGCAGATCGGCGGCGTTGGCCGTGGCCGCGTTCATGATGACGGTCAGCGGTGTCTTGAGCGCATGGGCGAGGTTGCCGGCATGACGCCGCGCTTCTTCCGCCTGGGTCTCGTTATGCTCGATCAGGCCGTTCAGTTCCTCGACCATCGGCGCCAGCTCGTCCGGTAACGGCTCGTCGACCCTTGTCGCCGTGCCGGAGCGCATTTTCTGGATCGCCCGTCGCACCCGCCGCAGCGGCCACAGCCCGTAATAGGTCTGAAGCGCGGCCAGCACGATCAGGCCGATGCCCAGCAGCGCGAAGCTGCGCACCAGCGTCTTGCGCAGCACCGCGATCTGCTCGTCCAATTGCTGTCGGCTCTGCGCGACCTGGAAGCGCCAGCGGATTTTCGACCCCGGCAGGACCACATCACGCTCCAGGATGCGCAGCGGCTCATCTGTGAATTCCTTGCTGTCGCGGACATGGACGTCGATATCATTGTGCAGGCCGCCGACTTTCAGCGACCGGTCCCACAGAGACCGCGACCGGAACGGCTCATAGCCCTGCCCGCTGATCTGATAGTAAAGGCCCGAATTCGGTTCGAGGAAGCGCTGGTCGCCGAGCGGCCGGTTGAGCAGCACTTCGCCCCCCGGCCCGATTTCGGCCGAGGCGATCATCGCGGTCAGCACATAGGCGAGCGAATCGTCGAAATTGCGCGTGATCGCGTTGCTGAGCACCCGGTCGAGTGCGAGCCCGCCGCCCAGCAGCAGCAGGCCGATCCACGCCGTGGCGATCAGGATCATCCGCCGGCTGAGCGAGCCGGTGGAACGGCGCTTCTGTATTGCGGCTTCGCTCAAGCCTGAATTCCTCTCCGTTCGGCCTGAGCTTGTCGAAGGCTTCCCTTCTTCTTCCGGAAACCAGGAAAAGAAAGGGAGGGCTTCGACAAGCTCAGCCCGAACGGGGTTGGAACCTTCACGCCGCGCTCATATCCTCAAGGCTGTAGCCCAGGCCCCGGATCGTGGTGATGACTTCCTGGCCCAGCTTCTTGCGGATGCGCGTCACGAACACTTCGATCGTGTTGGAATCGCGATCGAAATCCTGATCGTAGATATGCTCGATCAGCTCGGTGCGGCTGACGACCTTGCCCTTGTGGTGCATCAGATAGCTCAGCAGCTTATATTCCTGCGCGGTCAGCTTCACCGGCTCGCCGGCCAGCGTAACCTTGCCGGAGCGGGTATCGAGGCGGACATCGCCCGCGATCAGCTCCGAACTCGCATTGCCCGAGGCGCGGCGGATCAGCGCGCGGAGCCGGGCGATCAGCTCTTCCGACTGGAACGGCTTGGCGAGATAGTCGTCGGCGCCGGCATCCAGCCCCGCGACCTTGTCCGACCAGCTGTCGCGCGCGGTCAGCACCAGCACGGGCATGACCTTGCCTTCCTTGCGCCAGCGATCGAGCACGGTCAGCCCGTCGATCTCCGGCAGGCCGAGATCGAGCACGACCGCGTCATAGGTCTCGGTCGAGCCCATGAAATGCCCGTCCTCGCCATCGGTCGCCAGATCGACCGCATAGCCCGCGCCTTCCAGCGTCTTGCGCAGCTGCGCGCCCAGATTGGGTTCGTCCTCGACGATCAGAATTCGCATGCAATTCCCCTCAAAAGCCGGACCGGCCGATGACCGCGCCCGTGCGGGCATCGACATCGACCCAGAACACCGATCCGGCCCGCATGAACTTCAGCCGGTACACGCCGCCATCGAATTCAGGCCCCAGATAGGTGGAGCCGCGCATCCGCGGCAGGATACGCTCTTCGATGTCGCGGAGCGCCATCACCTGCCCCGCCTGCCGCGCCTCATAGGCGCGATACTGATCGCCCCGCCGCTGCGCGGAAGCGGGCGCGGCGACGGCAAGCGCGATCAGCGCAACAGATACACAACGCATCATTCCGTTCATCGGCATAGCGCCTAGGGGAAAAGCTTTGAATAGCGAATGAATGTGCGGGTTAATGCGGGTTCAGGTGGCGGGCGGAAGAGATGCCAGCCTACGCTGGCATGACGGCCCCTGGCTTTTCCCGTCATGCAGCGAAAGCTGGCATCTCCTTCACAGAGAGCGGAACCGTCTCTAAACGGCCGCCCATGTCCGCGCCCGTTCTTGCCTATGAAGGGCTGGGCCTCGTCCAGGGGTCCGGCTGGCTGTTCCGAAATCTCGACCTCTATATCGGCGAGCGCGACCGGCTCGCGCTGATCGGCCGCAATGGCGCGGGCAAGACCACGCTGTTGAAATTGCTCGCGGACCGGATCGAGGCGGACGAGGGCCGGCGCACGATCGTGCCGGGGACCAATGTCGTTCTGCTGGAACAGGAGCCGAGACTGGACGGCTTCGAGACGCTGCGCGATTTCGCTGTTTCGGGCGACAAGGCGCCGGCGCTGCACGAGGTCGAGGCGATCGCGGATCAGATCGGGCTCGACCTGTCGCGCAGTGCCACGACCGCTTCGGGCGGCGAACGACGGCGGGCGGCGATCGCGCGGGCGCTGGCGATGCGGCCAGACGTGCTGCTGCTGGACGAGCCGACCAATCATCTCGATCTGGCGGCGATCGACTGGCTGGAAGCCTGGCTCAACCGCTACACCGGCGCTTTCATCGCGATCAGCCACGATCGCACGTTTCTGACGCGGCTGACGCGCTCGACGCTGTGGCTGGACCGCGGCAGCCTGCGCCGCGCCGAAGTCGGGTTTGGCGGTTTCGAGGCGTGGCAGGAAAAAGCCTATGCCGAGGAAGAGCGCGCGGCCGAAAAGCTCGACGCCAAGTTGAAGCTGGAACTGCACTGGCTGCAACGCGGCGTCACCGCCCGGCGGCGGCGCAACCAGGGGCGGCTGGAAAAGCTCAACCAGATGCGCGCGCAGCGGGCGGCGATGCTGGGCCCGACGGGCGCCGCCAAGCTCGCGATCGAGGCGGACGGGGTGCGCACCAAGTCCGTCATTACGGCCGAGAAGGTCACCAAGCGCTATGGCGAGCGGACGATCATCAAGGATTTTTCGCTTCGTATCCAGCGCGGGGACCGAATCGGCATTGTCGGCGCCAATGGCGCGGGCAAGACCACGCTCCTGAAGCTGCTGACTGGCGAGATCGCGCCTGACGAAGGCGAAGTGACCCTGGCAAAGACGCTGGACGGTGTGATCATCGACCAGCAGCGCAGCCTGCTCGCTGCGGAGAAGCGGGTGCGCGACATGCTGGCGGACGGCGGCGACTGGATCGAAGTGCGGGGCGTCAAGAAGCACATCCAGGGTTATCTGAAGGAGTTCCTGTTCGAGCCCGGCCTGTCCGATGCGCGGATCGGCACGCTTTCCGGCGGCGAGCGCTCGCGGCTGCTGCTGGCGCGCGAGTTCGCCCGACGGTCCAATCTGCTGGTGCTCGACGAGCCGACCAATGATCTCGACCTCGAAACGCTCGACCTGTTGCAAGAAGTGATCGCGGACTATGACGGCACTGTCCTGATCGTCAGCCATGATCGCGATTTCCTCGATCGCACGGTGACGGTCACGCTGGGTCTCGACGGCTCGGGCAAGGTCGATATCGTCGCCGGCGGCTATGCGGACTGGGAGCGGAAGCGCACCCCGCCGCGCTCTACCTCCGCTCGTCCCGAGCGTAGTCGAGGGGCGTCCGCACCGAACGCCGAGACGCGCCCCTCGACTACGCTCGGGGCGGGCGAAACGAGGCGACCGACCAAGCTCAGCTACAAGGATCAGCGCGATTACGACCTGCTTCCCGCGCGGATCGAGGAGATCGAAGCCGCGATCGCGCGCGATGAAGCGGCGCTGGCCGATCCCGACCTCTATACGCGCGACCCGAAGCGTTTCGCCGCCCTCACCGCCGCGATCGACAAGGCGCGCGAAGAGAAAGACGCCGCCGAGCTGCGCTGGCTGGAGCTGGCGGAGAAAGTGGAGGCGCTGGGAGCCTGAGCCCCTCCCCCTTGTGGGGAGGGGTTGGGGTGGGGGCGCGAGATCGGCGCAGCCGGGCTTGCCACAAAGACTCTTCTCGGCTCGCAGACGCGAGCCGGCCCCCTCCCTTGCCCTCCCCACAAGGGGGAGGGTTTGGAAACTACCCCGCCGCCGCGATGCGTTCGCGGACCCGCTGTTCCAGGATCGTCAGTGGCATCGCGCCTTCCAGTAGCACGTCGTGGAATTGCTTCACGTCGAATTTCTTGCCGAGCTTGGCTTCCGCCTCCTTACGCAGCCGGGTCCAGACGCCGTGGCCGACCTTATAGCTGCACGCCTGACCGATCTGGGTGCAATAGCGCTCGACCTCGCGCTGGGTGCGGGGCCGGGCGAAGCCCGTGGTCGCGACCATATAGTCGGTCGCCTGCTCGCGGCTCCAGCGCTTGGCGTGGAGGCCGGTATCGACCACCAGCCGCGTCGCGCGGAACAGATAGGATTGCAGGAAGCCCGCGCGCTCCAGCGGCCCGCGATACACGCCCGCTTCGTCGGCAATGCCTTCGGCATAGAGCGCCCAGCCTTCGGAATAGGGCGAGAAGCCGCCGATCTTGCGCAGCGTTGGGATTTCCTTGGAGGTCTGCGACAGGCTGATCTGAAGGTGATGGCCTGGCACACCTTCATGGAAGCTCAGCGACGGCAGCGTGTATTTCGGCCAGTCGCCGACGTCCTTCAGGTTGATGAAGTAGATCGCCGGCCGCGAGCCGTCCAAGGCCGCGCGATTGTAATAGCCGTTGGAGGCGCCGTCCTGAATCTCGACCGGCACAGCGCGAATCTCGAGCGGCTGGTTGGGGAGCGTGTTGAAGAAGCGCGGCAGCTGTGCCGTCATCCGCTTCACATCGTCGTTGAGGCCGGCGATCAGCGCCGCGCGACCTTCGGCGCTGTCGGCATAAAGCTGGTCCGGCCGCTTGTTGAGCTCGGCGAGGCGAGCGCCGACGGTGCCTTTGGTCAGGCCCTGGCCCTTCAGGATCGTGTCCAGCTCGGCGCTGATCTGTTTGACCTGATCCAGGCCCATCTGGTGGACTTCTTCCGGCGACATCTTGGTCGTCGTCATCTGCTCCAGCGCGACGGCGTAGATCGCCGCGCCGTCATCCAGCCGCCAGGCGCCATCGCCGGCGCGAGTGGTCGGCCGCAGCTCCTTCAGCATCGCCATCTGCCGGTCGAGCGCGGGATAGATTTTGTCCGCGACGATCTTCGCAGCCCGGGCGCCCCAATCGCCGGGAATGTTCGCCGCGCCGGCGCGCTTCACGAGCGAGACGACCATCGTCGATTGGTCCGCGGGCTGGCCGCGGAGCTTTTGCATCTGGCCAAGCGTCAGGTCGAGCGACCAGCCCGGCGCAAGGAAGCCCCGCGCGGCCTGCTCACGCTGATCCCCGGTCTCTTCATCGAGTACGCGCGCAAAGGCTTCGAGGCGCGACAGATAGGCCTCGGCATCGTCGGCCGACCTGATCGTATGCGCGGTGTTGAGGAAGTCCGGCGTGCTGAAATAGGCGCCGCCTTGCTGAAAGATCGGGTAGGGCCGGACGGCCGAATCGATGTTCCAGCGCGACGGCGCGACCGTCATTCCGGTCAGCGAATAGCGGACGACGTCGAGGTTCAGCTGGCCGAACGACGACAGGCTGGCGCGATCGACCTTCTCCAGCATCGCCAGCGCTGCCCTGGTGCGGGCCAGATCCTTCTGGCGTTCTGCGGCGGTCGCCGGGCTCAGCTGCGACTTCAGCGCCGCGAGCGGCC
>JAFEEY010000001.1:0-45648 GCA_018240865.1 Pseudomonadota bacterium
AGCGGCGAGGACATGTTCGCGCGGGCCGGCGTGGCGGCGGAGTAGGGCGCGACGCGCGGCGATTTAGTGCTCTAAATCGCCGCTCCGTGCGGCGCGCCCGGCCGGCCGCGCACAGCGCCGACCGACGGCACGGGCTTTGCCCGTGCGAATTGGGGAGGCGGTCTAAATATGAGTCATGAAAAGACGCTGAAGCTACTTAGATCGCTGGGCGACTTCGACGGTCCATTCAGCCCTGCCGCAATCCTTCAGACTCAGACCCTAATGGACGATTTCAAGAGGTTCGTAGCAAAGCACCCCAATGCTACTTTTCGGCTGACCGTAGATGGACCCGACGAGACGGCATCGGAAATTCTTGCGAAACTAGAGGCAGACGAGGCGGAAATATCCGCGCTCAGGAGTCTCCTCGGAAAGCAGGATATAGGAGATACCAATTGAGCGAATCCGTGCTACTCGATTTTTTGTACGCAGATCATGAGCGCGTTGCATCATTTCTTGCGCAGCTCCTTGGCTCAGGATCTCCGACCGAATCGGAGCGAACGGGCTCAAAGGGAAAAACATCCACGAGGAAGGCTGGGTTGTCGCTCGGCCCGATTTCCGCAGGCCTAGAGGGCGAGCGGGATGTCAGTTTGGAGGTGCGGGAAACGTATGATCCCTTGTGGTCGAATTCTCGCCGTCTTATCGAAACAGTTAGCGGACAAGGCTCGGCCTTCACGGGCATAAAACCTGATGTTGAACAGATCAGGATTTTTTCTGGAAACCTACTGTGCTTCGACTACTCTCTTATTAGCCGAGTCATGTCCGCGCAGGCCGTCGATAATTTGATCGCAGCGGGGGTATCGGATAACGATGTGCCTACTAAGAAGCCTAACGCAGCTCAGAGGCAAGAAAAGAAGCATCTGGCGAGCGTTATACGGGAATTTATTACGTCGTTGCCGCTGGGCATAGGATTTGTGATGGTGGCTGATGACTACCATTTCTGGTTCAACGTCAAGAGAAAGTATCTTAGTCTTCAAGACTTAGATATACCACTGAAATTTCCGGTACATATCAGCGGAAAATGGAATGTCCTTGGTGTGGTTGATGCGCTACCGCACGACCATGTCGAAGGTATACAGCCTGTACTCGACAAAAATATCGATGGACTAGTGTCTCCAATGGTATTGCACTTCATCCAGGTAACTGGCTTTATGACCGCGCAGTTTGGACGCCCTATCGCGGCGTGGGGACTTAGTCCATTGATTGTATATAGAGAAGTGGCTGTCCCGCCGAGTGGCGCATGAGAAGGTTGTTTCACACCTTCACTGGTGAAAACACTCGCTCCGATGCCATTGCAAATACCGCGAATGTGGTCTGTGCGTAGCTAATGTAGGAAGCCGCGCCCGCCGATCCGGGTAGATAATCTTTTCCACGCCTTCGATGTCGTTGATCTTGCGCGAGAGAAGGATTTCGCCGTCGTCGCCCAGTGAGATCAGCCCGCGATCGAACATCCAGTGCACCGTGCCGGATAGGGCGATGCCGTTGGTGACCACATCCGGCCCGCCCGCTTCCACGCTCATGATGTGCGCGGCTTGCGCTTCCGCCCTGCCGCCGCCGTTGATCAGCTTCATGCCGGTCAGCGCGCAGCGGCAATCGTAAACGTCCAGCACGCGCTTGCGGAACTGCCGGTCCCGCACCTTGCGGCTGACGAGCGTCGTCGAGCGATCGACCGAGCCTTGCCAAGGGTCCGGCTTCTCGAACACCCGCAGCTCCGCCGGCTCGTCTTCGTCGATGCGCGGCAGCAGCTCTTCGTCCTCGACCAGGCCGAGATCGACGATGCGATTGAAGTCCTCGTTCGAGATCGCCCGGATGGACTGGATCGCCCGGCCATTGTTCAGCCGCCCGTCGGGATTGAGCAGCCCACGCTCGACCGCCTGCCCCTCAAGCTGGAACGGCACGTCCCGCCCGAACTCGAGATAGGAGCCCGGCTCGATCAGCGCCATGAACATGCCCTCGTTGGTCGGATCGGGCACGATCCGCTCGACCTTCGCCACCGCATAATAGCCGCGCGGGCCGGCGCGCCGTGGCTCCTGATAGATGATCCAATTGCCGACCACCTGCGCCGCGTTGCGCATCCACTGGGGCGGAAAGCGATAGAAGCGTTCCGGCTCGTCTGCATAGATGGAGTGCGAGCCGATGACGAACACACCCTTGCTCGTCCCTTGCTGCCGCTCCCACGGCAACCCGAGCCAGCGATAGGTGCCGTGATCGTCGATGAATTCCAGCGCTCCCGATTGCCGAAGCTGCTGCAGCTCTCGGCTCAGCGTCTGGAACGGCGTCGCGCCGCGCGATCCCGTCGCGCCGATCATGTTGTCGAGCTCGGCTTCGATCAGCGCCTGCCGGGTGAACAGCGATGATCCGCTCCGCGCCACCTGTCGTCGGGCCGCCTCGACCACGCATCCGTCCAACTCTTGCGCGCCAACCGCTTGCCCCCGGGATCGTTGAGAGGCAGACTAACCGCATGGCGACCACGGGCAAGCGCGTTACTTTCGTCTGCTCCATGTGCGGCGGCAACAACGTCACCCGCGACGCTTGGGCAAGATGGGACGTGAAGACGCAGGAGTGGGTGCTCGGCGATCTGTACGACCATGCCGATTGTCAGGACTGCGATGGTGAAACCAGGCTCATCGAAGTCGAACTGGCCTCCGCCTGACGATACCGCCCGCAGCCCTTCGCCACGCCTGACCGTTCCCCTCACCCGACAGGAGGCGCTGAAGGCTGCGAAAGAGTGCAGGGGCAGCACCGCCCGCGAGGCGCCTCGCTTTATCCGCCGTCTTGCGGCGGCCGATAGCCCAGCGCTTCCAGGTCCACGCCCTGCGCCGTCAGGCGCTCCGCGTCCTCCGGCGTGCCGTGCCGCGCGAGCGCGCCGGCCGGGTCGCGCGCCAGCTCTTCCTCGAATGTCTCGTGCGGGGCGGGCGGCGGCGCGGCCGGGCGCCGTTGCTTGCGATCTTGGCGGCTCCGTGCGCGCTCTTCCGGCGGCAGGCTCCATTCGTACATCATGCCGGCCACGGCCAGCGCCAGCAGGGCAAGGACGATCCAGAGCATCGGCGCAGCCTGCCGCGCCGGGTCCGCCGATGCAAGCGGCGCAATTTCTCTGTCCTACATAGAACCAGATAGGATAAATGTGATGCACTTCACGGCAATAGGGGGAACATTCATGCGCAGGCGAGGGACGGCCCGGGATTTCACGAACGAGGAATTCGACGCCTGGTACGCCGCCGACAGGCGCGTCGAGGAAGTCGCGAACGCAGCAGACGAGGCGGGCGGGCCACGGCTTTCGCTGGTGCCCGTGCCCGAGCAGAATATCGCCTGGCCGACCGACCTGCTGGCGCCCGCCAGCGAACCGGGCGACGAAGCCCCGCCGCCCCCCGCACATCCCTTTGACGGCATTCCGCTGGAAGACAGCCGCAAGCGATTGATGGGATGGAGCGCGGACAGGCAGCGGCTGTTCCTCTCCTACCTCGCGGAAACCGGATCGGTTCATCTGGCGAGCAGCGCGGCGCGGCTGTCGGCGCGCTCCGCCTATCGGTTGCGCGTCCGCGCGCCCGCTTTCGCGGCCGCCTGGGACTTGGCGGAGCGGCTCGCGGTCGGCCGGCTCTCCGCGCTCGCCTTCGACCGCGCGATTCACGGCCGCACTGAACAGGTTTACCAGGATGGCGCGCTGATCGCGGAGAAGCGGGTACCCAGCGACAAGTTGCTGATGTGGCTGCTCGCCCGCCTCGACCCCCGGCGCTACGCCGCGCCGTGGGAGCAGCGTCGGGATGAGGCGGCCGATCCGCAGGCCGAAGCGCGCGCCGCCTTTGCCGGCCAGCTGGAGGCGCTTACCGACGCTGTCGCGGACGGGTGAAAGGCAAGCCTGGCGAACGCTCATGGCCAGTGCGAACATTCGTGACCTTTCGCGCCGACCGCCTCAGCTTTCCGCCCGCCCGAACGCCTTGCGCAGCTCGCCCTTGGCCCGCTCCAGCGTATCGCGGCGTTCCTTGGGGAGCTCCTTGCCTGCCCGGTTGATGTAGAAAGTCAGCATCGACATCGCCGACTGGAACGGCGTGCCCTTGCGCCTCTTGCTCTGCTCGGCGGAGCGCTTGAGCGAGGCGGCGATCGCGGCCGGATCGTCCAGCGTGAAGACCTTGTCCTTCAGGTCGAGCGCATCCGAATGTTCGGTCACGTCCTGCGACCAGCGTTTGGACTTCGCGGCCATCGGTCAGTGCCGCTTGAAATATTGCACGTCGCGCTCGTGCTTCTCCGCCGCCGCGCGGGTGCCGAACGTGCCGAGGTTACGGCGCTTGCCGGTCTTCGGGTCCGTCTTCTTCGAATACAGCCGGTACTCGCCCGATTTCAGTTTGCGGATCATGGGGTTGGGAACGCATTCCGGCCGGACGGCGTTCCGCTGTCATGGTCGCCGTCTCATCCGAAGCCATCCGCGAAATCGACTATGATGCGAAGGCGCATGCGCTGCGCGTGCGCTTCACCGATGGTGATTGGTACCGCTATTTCGAGGTGCCGCCGCGGGTCGCGGGCGATTTCCTGTCCGCCCCGTCGCACGGCCGCTTCTTCCAGGCGCATATCCGCGATCGCTATCCCTATTGGCGCGAACGCTAGCCGGTCCGGCGCGGCGGGGCGGGGGCGAAGGTCCAGCGGCGGCCTGGGCTTGCCTTGACCGTGCCGAGCGTGACGGCCCGGCCTTCCTGTAGGGCCGCGATCAGCCGGGCGAGCTCCGGCCCGCGCGGCGCCTCGCCGAACGCCGCGAAGATGTGCAGGACAAGCCGCCGCACGATCTCCGGCGGCAGGCCGGCTGGATCGAGCGTATCGTCCCTCACCCGCTCCGCGAACGCCTGGTCCGCCGCCCAGTGCAGCGCTGCTTCCGCCTCGGCCAGATGCGCCGCGCTCGCCGCCAGCCGTTCCGCCTCCAGCCAGGGCGTGCTGGCGAGCAGCGCGCGCGCGGCGGTGCGATCATAAGCCGGATCGGCATTGCTCGGGTCGAGGGCAGGGGAGAGGGGCGCCGCCAGCGTCTCCAGTTCCGCCTTGCGCCAGTCGAGCAACGGCCGGATCAGCGTCACGCCCTCGCTCAGCGGCCGCCTGGCCCGCACCCCGGCCAGCCCCGAAAGGCCCGCCCCGCGCGCGATCCGCATCAGCAGCGTCTCGGCCTGGTCGTCGGCATGATGCGCGGTCGCCAGCCAATTCAGCGCCTGCGCCCGGCACCAGTCCGCCAGCGCCGCATAGCGCGCCGCCCGGGCACCTGCCTGCACGCTGCCTTCGACCGCCACGCTCAGAATGGCGTGCGGCACGCCCAGCCGCGCGCACACTGCCGCGACCGCGTCCGCCTCGGCACGCGCTTCCGGGCGCAGGCCGTGATCCACCGTCGCCGCGCGCACCCGCCCCGGCTGCGCTTCGGCGGCGAGCAGCAGCAGCGCCAGGCTGTCGGGTCCGCCGGAGACAGCGACGCCGATCGCTTCGTCTTCCGGCACGCCCAGCGCGGCCAGCGCAGCGGCGAAGCGCGCGTTCATTCGTTGACCTGGCGTCCGCGCTTGTGGCAAGCGCGCTTCCGCAGGCGGGTATGATGTAATGGTAGCCTGTCAGCTTCCCATGCTGAACGCGCGGGTTCGATTCCCGCTACCCGCTCCATCCCTAAGGCCGATCCACCCAGTGGCGCAGCAGCCGCTGCTGGAAAAGCTGCATCCGCGCATAATTGTCGGGCTTCATACCCAGCCCTTCCAGCGCCGCGATCTCGTTGATCTCATACAGCATCTCGCGGCGGAACGGATCGGCGATCCAGCTCTGCACGAAGGTGATGGCGACGAGCCGCTGTCCTTCCGTCACCGGCGCGACTTCGTGAAAGGTATTGGACGGATAGGCGATTGCGCTGCCGGGCGCGCCCTTGAACGCGACCGAGCGGGCGCCCAGGTGGATCACAAGTTCGCCGCCCTGATAGGCCGCGGGATCGCTCAGAAAGATGGTGCAGCTGACGTCCGATCTGATCGTGCCGCTCGGCAGCGGGATGAAGGCGGCATCGGCATGCGCGCCGTAACGCATGCCGGGCTGGTAGACAGTGAGCAGCGGCGGCGCGATCGTCACCGGAAAGGCATAGTTCCTAAAATCCTCATGACCGTTCAGCGCCTGGAGCAGCAGCTGCGAGGATTTCTGATATCCCACCTGGTCGTGCAGCTGGAGATTATGCTTGGCGGTGCTGTGCGGGTTGGAGATGCGGCCGTCGACAAAGGGCGAAGCAGCCGCGATCGCGCGCAGCTCGCTCACTTGCGCCGGGGAAAGCAGGTCCGGGATTTCCTTGAACATGGGGCCCGGCATAGCCGCACCGGCGCCAAATCAGAAGGCGGCTTCTCCACGGAACAAGGTGCGGGTGTTGCCGCCGATCCACAGCTGGCCGTCCGCCTGGCTCACCGAAACCCGGCCGGTGCGGTCTAGGCGCGTGCCTTGCGCGGCGGTGTAGGGCGCGGTGACGCGGCCGCTCTCCAGCAGCCACTGCGCGACCGATGCGTTGAGGCTGCCCGTCACCGGATCCTCGACCAGCGACCCGAAACCGGCGGTGAAGATCGCCCGCACTTCATACGCGGCTTCGCTGCCCGGCGGATAAAGGCCGACGACGCCGATATCGATCCGGCCTGGATGGCTGCGCGCCGGCTCCAGCGCCAGCACTTCCTTGGCCGAGCCGAGCAGCACTGTCACCCAGCCAGGGCCATTGTCGGTCCAGGCCGCATCGACGATGCGGTCGCGGCCGATGCCGAGAATGCCGGCGATCTCATCCAGCGTCGCGTCGTCAACGGACCCGGAGCGGATCAAGGGCGGGGCGGCGAAGGCGAGGCCGCCGCTATCGTTCCGCACGGGCACCAGCCCAGCTTCGCACTGCTGGACGATGCGGCCCGGATCGTGGGGCGTGCCGCCCGCCCGCAGCCAGGCGTGGCACGTGCCGAGTGTCGGGTGGCCGGCGAAGGGCAGCTCGCGCTCCAGCGTGAAGATGCGGACCCGGTAATCGGCCTGCGCATCGGTCGGCGGCAGCAGGAAGGTCGATTCGGACAGATTGAGCCAGCGCGTGATGCGCTGCATCGCCTCAGTGTCGAGACTCGTCGCATCATGGATCACCGCGACCGGGTTGCCGCCGAAATCCGCGACGCCGAACACATCGACCAGGCTGAAATCCATTGCCGCCTCGCTTCTCAATTTGCCTCGGCGGCTTTCGCGCTTCTATTTCTCCGGCGCAACCGCAGGCCGGCTTTCAGGGGATCAAGACAATGCCACACCGTCCTGCGTCCGCGGTCCGGTTCGTGCTCGCGACCATCTTCATCGATTCGATCGGCTTCGGCCTGATCATGCCGGTGCTGCCCCGGCTGCTGATGAGCGTCGGGCGGTTCGACCTGGCCCATGCGATCGAGATCGGGGCCTGGATGGGCCTCGCGATCGCGGTCGCCGCCTTCTTCTCGGCGCCGGTGCAAGGCAATCTGAGCGATCGGTTCGGGCGGCGGCCGGTGCTGCTGATCGCGCTCGCGGGCATGGCGATCGACTATCTGCTGCTGGCCGTCGCCCATACTTTGCCGCTGATCTTCTTCGGCCGCGTGCTGTCCGGCGCGTTCGGGGCAAGCTACTCCCCGGCGCAGGCCGCGATCGCCGACACGACGCCGCCCGAAGACCGGGCGCGCAGTTTCGGGCTGATCAGCGCCGCGTTCGGCATCGGCTTCATCGCCGGGCCGGCGCTGGGCGGCCTGTTGGGCCAGGTCGGCGAGCGCGCGCCTTTCTATGCGGCCGCGGGCCTTGCCGGACTCAATTTCCTGTACGGCCTGACCATCTTTCCCGAGACGCTGGTGCGAGATCATCGCCGAGCCTTCGACTGGCGGCGGGCGAATCCGCTGGGGGCGCTCGCCAGCGCGCGAGCAGTGCCGGGCATGGCGATGGCTGTGATCGTGCTGACCATGTGGCAGATCGCCTCGATGGTCTATCCGATGACCTGGAGCTTCTACGCGATCGCGCAGTTCGGCTGGTCGAACCTGATGATCGGTGCCAGCTTCGCAGCAGTGGGCCTGATCATGGCATTGACCCAGACCTTCCTGACCGGCCCGATCGTGAAGCGGCTCGGCGAGCGCGGTGCGGCGATGCTGGGGCTGACCGGTGCGATCCTTGGCTTCGTCGCCTATGCCTTCGCGACCAAGACCTGGATGGCTTATGCGATCATGGCCGCGATCGCAGTGCAGTCGCTGGTGCAGCCGAGCCTGATGGCGATGCTCTCCCGCCGCGCGACTCCGGAGACCCAGGGCGAAGTGCAGGGCATCGGCAGTATGGCGATGGGCATCGGCGCGATCGTCGCGCCGGTGCTGCTGACCGGCACGATGGCGAAATTCACCAGCGCCGGCGCGCCGGTCTATTTCCCTGGGGCGGCGTTCCTGGTCTCGGCGCTGTTCGGGCTGCTCGCGCTGATCCTGCTGACGCGGATGCCGCGAGCCACGGACTAGGCGAGCAGTTCGCCAAGCGCCTGCACCGCCATTTCCTCCTGGGTCGGATACAGCCGCTCGCGGAAAGAAAGCGCCAGTTCGCGCGCGCGGCGCTGGAAGCTGTCATTCTGATAGAGCTGGCGCAGCGAGGTCGCGAAAGCGTCGGCCTGGATCGCGCCCGCATAAACGTGCCCACCCAGCTGCAGCCGCGTGATCGCTTCGCCGTTCAGCCGCTTTTCGAGGTCGTAATGGACGACGACGCTCGGCACGCCGGCGGCAAGCGCGCTGCTCGTGAAGCCCAGCCCGCCATAGGACATGACGACGCGGGACCGCCGCGCGATTTCTGCGAACGGGATCGGCTGGCGCTCTACCCTGAGGCCCAGCTTTTCGAGCTCGGTATGCTGCGCAGCGGAGGCACCTTGGGCATAGACGCGGGTCGGCAACGCCGCGCGGACCAGCCCATCCCAGAGCGGTGCCGTGCGCAGCAGCGAGGAGTCGGCGTAGAGGAAGACCTCCTCGCCTTCGCCGGCCTCGCCCACCGGATGGGCGACCGATGGAGCGACGACCGGCCCGGTCCGCCAGCGGGCATGGAAATCGAGCTCGGCGAACGTGCCCGGCAACACCCGGTCGGCCTCGAACATCTGCGGGAATCGTTCGAGCGGCGCGCGGCCGCTTTGCGACAGGCCGCGATTGATCCGGTCAAGCGCCTCCGCCTCGCCATAAGCGGCGGGCTGGCCGGTCATGCTCGGGAAGGACGCGAGGGTGGCTGGCACCGTGTCGAAGCCCGAGCCGACGATTATGCTGGCACAACGGCCTCGCACCGCGCACAGCAAAGCCGGCGCGAAATCGGCGACCACCACGTCAGGGCGAAAGGCGGCGAAGATCGCCTCCCAGCCCTGGATCAGCGAAGGCAAAACATCCTCGCCGTCGAGGCCCATGCGGACCAGAATGTCCCCCATCGTGTTGGGCGCAGGGCCGCCCATCGGGCCGACGCTGCCGAGCAGGCGGGGCCAGACCGGCGCCTGCCATTGCGTTACGCGCTCGGGCAGCTCGAAGCCGCCGCTCAGCCGTTGCGCGGCCAGCGCGATCTCGTGGCCTTGTTCGGCAAGGCGGCGCGCGATCGCCGACAGGCGGACCCAATGGCCGCGATTCGCCCCCAGCTCCCAACCCAGCAGAATCCGCGCCATGGCGGATCAGATACCGCCGTCGACGGGCTCGCGGCCGGCCTCGATCAGCCGCGCGCGAAGGTCCGCGACGCATGAGGCAAGCGTCGGCCCGTCGGTCGAGCGGACGACGAAGTTCGCGCCGGTCCGGCCCTCGCGGAAGAAAGGGTAGCTGCCGATCTGGCAGCCATCATGCGCCGTCTCGGTCGCGCGCAGCAGCTCGGCGATCTCGCTTTCGGCGACCCAGCAGCCGATTGTTTCGGAAAGCATGGGCTTGCCGCCCTCGATCGTGCCGGACAGCGCATCGAGCATCATCGCGGTGATGTGCGGCACGCCCGCCATGATGAAGATATTGCCCCAGCGAATGCCAGGCGCGCCGGACATGCGATTCTCGATCAGGTCGGCGCCGGCAGGCACGCGCGCCATGCGCAGCCGCGCCTCGGTCAGTCCGCCGCGCGTCTCATAATAGCCCTCCAGCACCGCGCGTGCCTTGGGGTGGACCTCGACGCCCACACCGACAGCTTCCGCGATCGCGTCGACAGTGATGTCGTCATGGGTCGGTCCGATGCCGCCGGTTGTGAAGAGATAGTCGTTGCGGGCGCGGAGCGAGTTCACGGCCTCGACGATAGCGGCCGTGGTGTCCCCGACCACCCGCACTTCGGTGAGCCGAATGCCTTGCAGGTTCAGCCACAGCGCGATCTGGGCAATGTTCCTGTCCTGGGTACGGCCGGACAGAATCTCGTCGCCGATAATGACAAGGCCCGCGGTCCAGATGCGTTCGGCGCTCATGCGCCAGCCCTGACCCAAGCCGCTCTTTCACGCAACAGCTTGTCGGGTGTGAGTTATATAGATAATACACCTCTCAGATCGGGAGGAGTGGCATGACGATAAGGGCTTGGGCATTGGCAGTGGCGCTGGGCCTGACCGGGGTGGCGGCACAGGCAGCGCCTTTGATCGGGCCCTGGCCGGTCGCCGATCCAAGCCCGGTGCTGGTGCTTGGCACGCCGCATCTTTCCGGCATGGACAAATTCGATCCCGCCTGGCTGGCCCCGTTGCTCGACCGGCTGGCGGCATGGAAGCCGCGGGTGATCACGATCGAAGGCCTGTCCGGCCCCGAATGCTATTTGCTCCGCCGCTATGACAAGAGCTGGCCGGATACCGCCAACGATTATTGCAGCCGCACCGAAAAGCTGGCCGCGCTGGTGAAGGCCTCGACGGGTCTCGACATGCCGGCGGCTGAAGCGGCGGCGGAAGAAGCCGTCGTCAGGCTCGGCCCAGATCCCACGCCGGGCGCGCGGCGGCATCTGGCCGCGCTTTTCGCAGGCGCGGGCAATCTCGGTTCCGCGACGGTCCAGTGGCTGCGGCTGCCCAGGGCCGAGCGCAAGGCCGGCGATGGTGTCAGCCCGGAGCTGGTTGCGGAACTCGACCAGCTGGCGATCCGCAAGAATGAGAATTATCTGATCGCCGCTGCGCTTGCCGCGCGGCTCGGACTGGAGCGCGTCTATCCGGCCGACGATCACTTTTCCGACCGCGTGCAGGCGGAAGCACCGCCGGGCCAGGACAAGGCGATGCAGGCGATCTGGAGCGGCGAACGCCCGCCGCTCGCAAAACAGGCGCAGGCGATGGAAGCCGGATTGAAGGACGGGGCCTCGCTGCTCGCGCTTTATCGCTTCTATAACCGTGCCGATGTCGGCGAGGCGTTCGTGCGGTCGGACATGGGCAAGGCCTATGCGACAGTCTCGCCCGAACATTTCGGCCGCCGCTATGTCGCCTGGTGGGAGACGCGGAACCTGCATATGGTCGCCAACGTCCGCGCGGCGATGGGCCATTATCCGGGCCAGCGCGCGCTCGTGATCGTCGGGGCCAGCCACAAACCCTATTTCGACGGTTATCTGCGGATGATGCACGAAGTACGGCTCGTGCCGGCGCGCCAAGTCTTGGGGAAATAGCCGCTCTCGACTATATTGCCGGCATGACGACCTATATCGAAGCCGACGATACGGCGCTCACCCGCACCAATGCGATCAAGCTGCACGGGCCCGAAGGGTTCGAAGGCATGCGCAAGGCGGGGCGGCTCGCGGCCGAGATTCTCGATATGATCGCGCCGCACATGGTGCCGGGCGTGGAGACGCAGGCGATCGACGATATGATCCGCGAGGCGATGCTGCGCGGCGGCGCGGTGCCGGCGACGCTTGGCTATCGCGGCTATACCCACAGCAGCTGCATTTCGATCAACCATGTCGTCTGCCACGGCATCCCATCCGAGCGGACGCTGAAGGGTGGCGACATCGTCAATGTCGACGTGACGCCGCTGCTGGACGGCTGGCACGGCGACACCAGCCGCATGTTCCTGGTCGGCGATGTCGGCGTGAAAGCGAAGCGGCTCGTCGATGTGACCTACGAAGCGATGATGCTGGGCATCGAGCAGGCAAGGCCCGGCAACCGGATGGGCGATATCGCTCATGCGATCCAGAGCTTTGCTGAAAAGCATCGCTATGGCGTGGTCCGCGATTTCTGCGGGCATGGCGTCGGCCGCCTGTTCCACGATGCGCCGGAAGTCGTCCATGCCGGCCGCCCGGGCACCGGGCCGGAGCTCAAGCCCGGCATGTTCTTCACGATCGAGCCGATGATCAATATCGGTCGCCCGGACTGCAAAGTGCTGGAAGATGGCTGGACGGCGGTGACGCGCGACCGCTCGCTTTCCGCTCAGTTCGAGCATTCGGTGGGCATCACCGAAACCGGCTGCGAGATTTTCACCAAGAGCCCGAAAGGCTTCGACAAGCCGCCTTACGCTTAGTTGGCGGTTAGCGGGCGCCCTCTCTCGCTCGTCCGAGCGAAGTCGAGGGGCGCAGCGCAGCGCCCTTCGACTACGCACTCCGCTCAGGACGAGCGAAATTTGCAGTAGCGGATCGCAACCTTCTGTCCCACACTCGCCCGAAAAGGGAGAGGGGCATGCGGGCAGCGATCGCGGCGGCGCTGATCTTGGGCGGCGCGGGCTATACGACGACAACGGTGTCGACCGGCATCAAGGTTGACGGCGCCTATCTGACCAGCGGCGGCGACGGCAGCGACTGGCCCGCGACCGGCCGCGACTATGACGAGCAGCATTTCAGCCCACTGACCCAGGTCAACGACGCTAATGTGAGCAAGCTCGGCATTGCCTGGTTCGCCGACCTGCCCGACGCGCGCGCGATCGAATCGACGCCGGTGATGGTGGACGGCGTGCTTTATGTGACCGGCCCCTGGTCCAAAGTCTTCGCGTTCGACGCAGTGACGGGCAAGCCGCGCTGGAGCTTCGATCCGAAAGTAGACGGCGGCAAGGGTGTCCAGGCGTGCTGCGACGTCGTCAATCGCGGCGTCGCGATCTGGAAGGGCAAGGCCTATCTCGGCACTTTGGACGGCCGGCTCATCGCCCTCGATGCCGCCACCGGCCGGCAGTTGTGGAGCGTGCAGACCACCGACAACAGCAAGCCATACACGATCACCGGTGTGCCGCGGGTGGTGAAGGACATGGTCATCATCGGAAACGGCGGCGCCGAGTTCGGCGTGCGCGGCTATGTCACTGCCTATGACGCGGCGACGGGCAGGCAGCGCTGGCGCTTCTACACCGTGCCCAATCCGGACGGGAAGCCGGACGGCGCCGCCTCCGACCCGATCCTGGCCAAGGCCTCGGCTACGTGGAGCGCGAACGGACAGTGGAAGCAATCGGGCGGCGGCGGCACGGCATGGGACGCGATCGTTTATGACGCCGCGCTCGACCAGCTTTATATCGGCGTCGGCAATGGCAGCCCCTGGAACCATCAGGTGCGCAGCGATGGCGAGGGCGACAATCTGTTCCTGTCCTCCATCGTCGCGCTCGATCCCAATACCGGCGCCTACAAATGGCATTACCAGGAAACGCCGGGCGAAAGCTGGGACTATACCGCGACCCAGCCGATCGTGCTGGCGGAGCTGGGCGGGCGCAAGCTGCTGATGCACGCGCCCAAGAACGGCTTCTTCTTCGTGATCGACCGCACGACCGGCAAGCCGCTTTCCGCCGACATGTTCACGCCGGTCAACTGGGCGACCGGCTATGATCCGAAGACCTGGCGGCCGATCGAGAATCCGGACGCGCGCTACGGCAAGACCGGCAAGCCGTTCCTCGCCGTGCCGGCGCCGATCGGCGCGCATAGCTGGCAGCCGATGAGCTTCTCGCCGAAAACCGGCCTCGTCTATCTGCCGGTCAACACGATTGGTTTCGGCTATATCCCGCCGCTCAGTCCCGGCGACGCGCAGCGCAAGAGCGTCGGCTTCAATGTCGGTGCGAACATGGCCGAGGGGCAGCTGCCCAATGACGCGGCGTTCATCAAGGCGGCGGTGGCGGCGACCAAGGGCAGTCTCGTCGCCTGGGATCCGGTCGCCCGCAAGCCGCGCTGGCAGGTCGATTTCCCGACCCCTTGGAATGGCGGCACGCTGGCGACGGCGGGCAATCTTGTCTTCCAGGGAACCGCGCTCGGCGAGTTCCGGGCCTATGCGGCGGACAGCGGCAAACAGCTCTGGTCGATGCCGGTGCAGTCGGGCGTAATGGCGGCGCCCTCCGCCTACAGCATTGGCGGCGTCCAATATGTCGCTTTCCTGACCAGCCGCGGCGGCGCTTGGGCGCTCTCTGCAGGCTATGCCGGCGGCGCGGCCAACCAGGTGCCGAGCATCCCGCGCCTGATCGTTCTGAAACTGGGCGGGACGGCGAAACTGCCTGCGCTGCCGGCCCAGGCGGCGGAGCCTTTTGCTCCGCCCGCCCAGACCGCTCCCGCGGCTGCGATTGCGCAGGGCAAGGCCGTGTTCGGCCGCTATTGCCAGGTCTGTCACGGCGCCAATGCAGTGAGCGGCGGCGTGACGCCCGATCTGCGCCACTCGCCCGTGCTTGGCGATCGCGACACCTGGAAAAGCATCGTCATCGACGGCGCGCTCCACGAACGCGGCATGGTCAGTTTCAAACAGGTGATGGACGAAGCCGGTGCCGAAGCGGCGCGCGCCTATGTGATCGAGGAAGCGAATTGGGCGAAGGCGCACGATGTGGCGATCATAGGATCGCGTTAATGGAAATCGCGGGTCTGCACGCGGATCAGATCGCGGCGTTGCGCTGAGGCCCGCACTTCGCGGTCGCCGCCGCTGTATTTCGCGCCGTCGCCGCGCCCGGTGTGATGCGGGAAGTCCATTTCGCCGACCTGGCGGAGCAAGTGCGTCGAATCCTCGATGCTGTCGCTGATGATATGGATCACCTTGCCTTCGATCTGCACCCGGCCGCGCACGGTGATCATGGACGAAGCCATGATGATCCGTCGCTGCCGCTCGAAATCGCGCTGCCAGACGATGATATTGGCGATGCCGGTCTCATCTTCCAGCGTGATGAAGCAGACATTGCCTTTGCCCGGCCGCTGGCGGACCAGGATGATGCCCGAAACCGTGACTTTGGCGCCGTCCTTCATCCGCGCAAGCCGCCCGGCGGGCACGATCCGCTGCTTGTCGAGGATCGGCCGCAGGAAGCTCAAGGGGTGGTGGCGCAGCGACAGCTGGATCGTGCTGTAATCCTCGACCACCTCGCGGCCTTCGGTCATCGGGCGGAGCGCGACGGCAGGCTCATTGTTCGCGGCCGCCTTGAACAAGGGCAGCTCGGTATGGCCGAGGCCACGCACATGCCAGAGCGCCTGCCGCCGGTCGAGGCCGAGACAGGCAAAGGCATCGGCCTCGGCGAGTTTTTCGAGCGCGGTGACGGCGATGCCCGTGCGCTCCCACACATCCTCGATCGAGGTGAAAGGCGCATCCATCGAGGCCGCGGCAATCTTTGCGCCCTCATCCTCCGACAACCCTTTGATCAACCGCAAGCCGAGACGGAGTGGCGCCAAGCCCCTCTCCCGTTCCGGGAGAGGGAGGGGCCCGCCGCGAAGCGGTGGGAGGGTGAGGGCGACGGCGGTAGTCACGCTCGCTACGCTTCGCTCTGGCCCCCTCACCTTCCCAAGCCTGTCGGCTTGGGCCCCTCCCTCTCCCCCGAGGGGAGAGGGGCTTAAGAGAATCGTATCCCACCGGCTCGCGTTCACGCAGGGCGGCAGCACCTCGACACCATGTTCGCGCGCATCGCGGACGATCTGGGCAGGGGCGTAGAAGCCCATTGGCTGGGCATTGAGCAGGGCTGCGCAGAAAATGTCCGGATGGTGGCACTTCATCCAGGATGAGGCGTAGGCGATTTTGGCGAAGCTGGCGGCGTGGCTTTCGGGAAAGCCGTAGCTGCCGAACCCTTCGATCTGTTTGAAGGTCCGCTCGGCGAAGTCCTGCGTATAGCCTTTTGCGGTCATGCCGCCGACCATCTTGTCGCGGAATTTGTCGACGCCGCCGGTCGATTTGAACGTCGCCATGGCGCGGCGGAGCTCATCCGCCTCGACGGGGGTGAAACCGGCGCCGACGATCGCCACTTTCATCGCCTGCTCCTGGAACAACGGAACGCCGAGCGTCTTGCCGAGTACTTGGCGCAGCTCGTCGCTGGGAAATTCCACAGCCTCTTTCCCCTCCCGCCGGCGCAGGAAAGGGTGCACCATGTCGCCCTGGATCGGCCCCGGCCGCACGATCGCAACCTGGATGACGATGTCGTAGAATTTCTTCGGTTTCAGGCGCGGCAGCATAGACATCTGCGCCCGGCTCTCGATCTGAAACACGCCCAGCGTGTCGGCCTCGCAGATCATGTCGTAAACGGCCGGATCATCCTCCTGCATTTCTGGCGAAGCGAGGGTCAGCCGCTTGCCGCGATGCTCGGCCAGCAGATCAAAAGCGCGGCGCATGCAGCCGAGCATGCCAAGGCCGAGAATATCGACCTTCATGATCTTCAGTTCTTCAAGATCGTCCTTCTCCCACTCGACGACCTGACGGTCGATCATCGCCGCCGGTTCGATCGGCACCAGATCGTCCAGCCGGTCGCGGGTGAGCACGAAGCCGCCGGGGTGCTGGCTCATATGGCGCGGCGTGCCGATCAGCTGGCGGCTGAGGTCCAGCATCAGCGCGAGGCGCGGTTCATTGGGATCGAGGCCCAATTGCGCGATCTGCTGCTCCGGCACGCCTTCGCTCGACCAGCCCCAGACCTGCCCGGAAATGGCGGCCGTCACATCCTCGGAAAGCCCCAGCACCTTGCCGACTTCGCGCACCGCCCCGCGCGCGCGATAACGGCTGACCACGGCGGCCAGGGCAGCGTGGCGGTGGCCCCAGGTTTCATAAATCCACTGGATCACTTCCTCGCGGCGTTCATGCTCGAAATCGACATCGATGTCGGGCGGTTCGTCGCGCGCGTCGGAGAGGAAGCGCTCGAACAGCAGCTGATGCTTCACCGGGTCGATCGAGGTGATGCCGAGCACGAAACAGGTCATCGAGTTCGCCGCGGAGCCGCGTCCCTGGCACAGAATCTCCTGGCTGCGCGCGAACTGGACGATCGAATGGACGGTCAGGAAATAGGGCGCGTACTGCCATTTCGCGATCTGCTCCAATTCCCTGGCCAGAAGCTGCCGGTGCGTTTCGGGCGGATCGCCACCGAACATCTGGTCGAGCGCGGCCCAAGCCATGCGCTCCAGCGCGTCCTGCGGCGTGCGGCCGGACATCACGATCTCGTCGGGATATTGGTAGCTGAGCTCGCGCAGCGAGAAAGTGCAGCGCTCGGCGATGTCGGCGGTGGCGCGAATCGCGTCGGGGAAGCCGGCGAACAGCCGCGCCATTTCCTTCGGGCTTTTCAGGAAGCGATCGGCATAGCGTTCGCGGCGAAAACCCAGCTCGTCGATCGTGCAATGCTCGCGGATCGCGGTGACGACATCCTGCAGCATGCGCTTGTCCGGGCTATCATAGAACACGTCGCCGGTTGGGACCGGTCGCACGCTATAGCGGCGGGCGAGCGCGTCGAGCGCATGGAGCCGTTTCATGTCGCCCGGGCGGCGGCGGCGCGTGAGGGCGAGATGCGCGCGGTCGCCGAAAATATCCGCCATCTGCGCCAGCGCGATTCCGGTCGCGCGATCGGCTTCGTCCGGCACCAGGGCCGCAATCAGCCCGCCGTTCCAAGCCTCGACATCCTCCCAATGCAGGAAGCATTGGCCTTTCTCACCTTTCTTGCGATCGACGCGCTCCTTGCCGGCGGTCAGCATGCGGGTGAGGTTCGACCAGGCGGCGCGATCCTGCGGCCAGACTAGCAGATTGGTGCCGTCCATCAGGTCGAGCCGGCAGCCGGCGACCAGCCGCACCCCAGTCGCTTTCTCCGCGCGCAATGCCTTGACCAGCCCGCTCACCGTGTTGCGGTCGGTGACGCCCAGCGCCTCGTAGCCGAGCAATTTGGCCGCACTGAACAGCTCCTCCGCGCTGGAAACCCCGCGCAGAAAGCTGAAATGGGTCGAGACGTTGAGTTCGGTGTACATGGCTCCGAGTCGTCGAAGCCTTATACAGATTGTTCCTATTATGTTCTAATTGAGTGCGCTCACTCGGCCGCTTCCAGCATCGGCTCCGGTGCCGACTTGGTTGCCCCAGCCTTTGTGAAGCGCATCGCGCCATCCTCGACCTTGCCGAACTTCAGGTCGAGCATGTCGAGCGCGTAATTCTGGTGGACCCGCCAGGGGCGTTTGGAGCCCTGCCGGGGCAAGGTCGCCAGGGCGCGTTGCACGTATCCGGAACTGAAGCTCAGCCACGGCTCGGCCCGCACTTCGGGGTCGTCGAGCACCGGCGTCGCGATCTGCGTGCCGGTCCTGTCCATATGGTTGAGCAGGCGGGCGACATACATGCAGGTCAGATCCGCCTTCAGCGTCCAGGACGCATTGGTGTAGCCGAACGAGGTGGCGAGGTTCGGCACGCCCGAGAACATCATCGCCTTGTAGGTGATCGTTTTGGCGAGCTCGACCGGCGCACCGTCGACACTGAATTGGACCCCGCTCAGGAGCTGGACGTTGAGCCCGGTGGCGGTGACAATGATGTCCGCCTCCAGCTCCTGCCCGTCCTTCAGGCGGATGCCCTTCTTTGTGAAACGGTCGATCTGGCCCGTGACGACATCGGCCGATCCGTTCTTGATCGCGCCGAACAAATCATCGTCCGGCACGAGGCAGAGCCGCTGATCCCAGACATTATAACTGGGCGTGAAATGCGTCATGTCATAACCGGCGGGCAACAGCTCCTTCACCTTGCCCAGCACGAACTGATTGACGCCTTCGGGATTGGTGCGCGTCTTGTTGTAGAAATACATGCCGAACAGCACATTTTTCCAGCGCGTGATGCCATAGGCGATGCGTGACGGCAGGAACTTCCTCAGCCCGTTAGCGATTTTGTCCTCGCTTGGGCGGGAGACCATGTAAGTGGGCGACCGCTGCAGCATCGTTACCTGCGCCGCTTCCTTCGCCATTTCCGGTACGAGGGTGACCGCGGTCGCGCCGCTGCCGATCACGATGACGCGCTTACCCTTATAGTCGAGATTTTCGGGCCAATGCTGCGGGTGGACGATCTGGCCCTCGAAGTCGTCGCGCCCCTCGAACGCTGGGGTGAAGCCTTCGTCGTAACGATAATAGCCGCTGCACATGAACAGGAAGCGGGCGGAGAACGTGACGGGCTCGCGTTCCGGTCCACGTTCGGCCTCGACCGTCCAGCGCGCGGTCTGCGAATCCCAGGCGGCGCGGACGACGCGGTGCTGATAGCGGATATGCTTGTCGATCCCGTAATCGCGCGCCGTGTCGCGCAGGTATTTCTTGATCGAGGGGCCGTCGGCAATCGCCTTGGCTTCCTTCCATGGGCGGAAGGAGAAGCCCAGAGTGTGCATGTCCGAATCGGAACGGATGCCTGGATAGCGGAACAAATCCCAAGTGCCGCCCAGATCGTCACGACCTTCCAGGATCGCGTAGGTCTTGCCCGGACAATAGGTCCGCAAATGATAGCCCGCGTCGATGCCGGAAATGCCGGCGCCAACCACCAGAACGTCGAGTGTTTCGATCGTCATCTGCACTCTCCTGACGTTTACGTAAACCGGAAGAGAAGGCAGGTCCAGCCCCGGATTGCCCTGGTCAAACGAACCAGGTCAGACCGCCCATCTTCGGCACAGCCCGGTGCTGCGGCGCGGGTGCGAGGACCAAATTGACAACAGCCGATGTCGAGAATGTCTGACGCGAGGCTATTGGGCTTGCCGATTGTGCAAAGCGGCGGAAGCGCTTCGCCGGCTACTACGCCTGCCCAACCCATTGCGCACTGATTCTGAATTTACCTAAGATATTGATTTAATATGTATTGATCGGCATTCTTGCGGTTTTATTGTGCACTGCACAATAAAATGCCTTGAAACCGTAACGCCGATCCTATATTGCATCGCAGCATAGCTTGATCGGATTGGTGTGATTATGACCGATAAGGTTACGAAGAAGACCGGCCCCGCCAAGGCGCCTGCCGCGAAGGCAGCCGCACCGAAACCTGTGGCTGCCCCGGCGCCCGTTGCTGCCGCCCCCAAAACCGCCGCGCCCGCTCCGAAGCCGGTCGCGAAGGTCGCGGAACCGAAGCAGGTTGTCGCGGCTGCGTCGAAACCGGTCGCGCCGGTCGCCAAGGCTGTTGAGCCCAAGCCGGCTGTTGCCGCTGCCGCCCCGATGGCGCCGGCGCCTCAGCCTGAAGTCAAGCCAGAACCCAAGCAAGAGACCGCGGCCATCCGGCCGATCGAAACGATGAAAGGACCGACCATGACCGACACCACGACCAAGACTGTCGACGCCGCCAAGACCTTCGCGAAGGACGCGCAGGCCAAGGCGACCGAACTGTTCAACGATTTCAACACCCGCACCAAGGCGGCTGTCGAGCGTTCGACCAAGCTGGCCGAAGAGTTCAACGAGTTCAACAAGGGCAACATCGAAGCGCTGGTCGAATCCGGCCGCGTCGCCGCCAAGGCTGCCGAGACGATCGGCCAGCAGGCTGCGGAAACCGCCCGCAAGAATTTCGAGCAGACCACGGCTGCCCTGAAGAGCTTCGCCTCGGCCAAGACGCCGACCGAATTCTTCCAGCTGCAGAGCGACTATGCGCGCACCGCGTTCGACGCGCTGATCGCCGACGCTTCGAAGAACAGCGAAACCTTCCTGAAGCTCGCCGGCGACGTGTTCCAGCCGATCTCGAACCGCTTCGCGGTCGCTGCCGAGAAGATCAAGGTCGCTGCCTGATCCGACGGCATAACGGTCGGCTTTCCCCTCTTTGGCCGATCGCGGAACGGCCGCCCCTTCATGGGGCGGCCGTTTTCGTTTGTGCGGTTAATGGCAGTGCTGCCCCTTGCCCGCCGGAGCCGCAATGCCATATTCTGCGTTCGTCATGCATGACACGGATCTTAAGATGATCGACCGCCCCCTGGCGATGGCCGGCGAGGGGCGGGACGACGATGCCGGTACCGGCGTCGGTGTCGCCACGCGCACGCGCACCAAGGCGAAGAAACCGTCGCTCTACAAAGTGTTGATGCTGAACGATGACTATACGCCGATGGAATTCGTCGTGCTCGTCCTGCAGAGTTTCTTCCGGATGAGTCTCGAGGATGCCACGCGGGTGATGCTTCACGTCCACCAGAAAGGCGTCGGCGTGTGCGGCATCTTCTCTTACGAAGTCGCCGAATCGAAGGTCAGCCAGGTGATCGACTTCGCCCGGCAGAACCAGCACCCTCTCCAGTGCACGCTGGAAAAGGCGTGAGACCGTAGAGCCGCGCGCCCCGGCGAAGGCCGGGGCCCAATCGCCGCGACATATTATGGACCTCGGCCTTCGCCGGGGTACGGCTTGCGCGCGCCCGGCGAAGCGTTAGGTGTTCCGCATGGATCGGATCATCATTCGCGGCGGGCGGCCGCTCGAAGGGCGCCTGCCCATTTCCGGCGCGAAGAACTCGGCGCTGACGCTGCTGCCCTGCGCGCTCCTGACCGACGAGCCGCTGACGATCCGCAACCTGCCGCGTCTGGCAGACGTGGACAGTTTCGGCCATCTCCTCAACCAGCTTGGCGTCTCGACCACGATCGAAGGCGCGCGGCCGGAGGATTTCGGGCGGGTGATGACGCTGCGCGCGACCAACCTGACCGCGACGATGGCGCCCTATGACATCGTCCGGAAAATGCGCGCTTCGATCCTGGTGTTGGGACCGATTCTCGCACGCGCAGGCGAAGCGACGGTGTCGCTGCCCGGCGGCTGCGCGATCGGCAACCGCCCGATCGACCTGCACCTGAAGGCGCTGGAAGCGCTGGGCGCGCAGCTGGAGATGAGCTCCGGCTATGTCCGCGCGGTCGCCCCGGGCGGACGGATGCCGGGGGGCAATTTCGCGTTCCCGATTGTGTCCGTTGGCGCGACCGAGAATGCGGTCATGGCGGCCGTCACCGCCTCCGGCCGCAGCGTCCTCGAAAATGCCGCGCGCGAGCCGGAGATCGTCGATCTCTGCCGCTGCCTGGTCGCGATGGGCGCGCGGATCGACGGCATCGGCACAGAGACGCTGACCATCGACGGCGTGAAGGAACTGCACGGTGCCACCTATGCCGTGATGCCGGACCGGATCGAGGCGGGCAGCTATGCCTGCGCGGTCGGCCTCACCGGCGGCTCGCTGGAACTGATGGGCGCACGCGCGAATGAGATGCGCGCAACGATCACCGCGCTGCAGGAAGCGGGCATCGAAGTCGAGGAATTGCGCGACGGCCTCAAGGTCACCGCCAACGGGCCATTGAAGCCGCTGACGCTGTCGACCGCGCCCTATCCGGGTTTTGCGACCGACATGCAGGCGCAGTTCATGGCGATGCTGACCATGGCGCAAGGCTCGAGCCTGCTCACCGAGACGATCTTCGAGAATCGCTACATGCATGTGCCGGAACTGGCACGGATGGGTGCCGACATTCACGTGACCGGCCGCTCGGCCGTGGTACGCGGCGTCGATCATCTCAATGGTGCGCCGGTGATGGCGACCGATCTCCGCGCGTCGATGAGCCTGATCATCGCCGGCCTCGCCGCCCGGGGCGAGACCCAGGTTGCCCGCGTCTACCACCTCGATCGTGGTTATGAGCGGCTGGAGGAAAAGCTCTCCGCCGTCGGCGCCGACATCGAGCGTGCCGGCGACGGTTGAGGCTTATGCGACGGATCGGATCATGCTTGCTGTGATTTGGTCTGCAAGCGGGTAAAGTTCCTCGTTTTCCCGACGTATGCGTTCGTCGAGCACACCGAATATAGCCGCGCAGTCACGGCGGAAGCCGTCGGAGTCCGAAGCGATCGCAGCCGATGCGGCCCAGCGCTTAGCGAACTCGAAATAGGCCGGTGCCAAGCCGCCCATCTCGCGCTGGAAACCTGTCGCAAGCACTGCTGCTTCGGGATAGGCCGAGGCTGTCATTAGCGGGTAGAGCGCCTTGTCTTCTTGGGCGAAATGGATGCGCAGCAGACCGGTCAGCTTGGCTAGATTGAGTCCGATCCGATAGGCGGCGATCGTTTCGATCTGCCCGCTCGCTGGCGTCGCCGCCATGATGTCATTGACGAGATCGAGAGCGGCGTCGTGCTGGCGGCGCAAGGCAAGCGTTCGCAAAGGGGGCGAATCCTTATGGCGCCGGCGGGATAGCGAGCGGAAGCCCGTATTACCCGAAGCCTCCTAAAAATGGGTTTAGGACCAAAGGTCGATCGCATGGATTGTGAGGCCCACCAGCCCGCCGACCAGCGTGCCGTTGACGCGGATATATTGAAGGTCACGGCCGACGGCGTCTTCGAGGCGCTGCGTGACCGTGCGGGTGTCCCAGGCGCGGACCGTATCGCTGACCAGCCGGACGACATTGGCGCCATAGTTCGCCGAAAAGCCGACGGCGGCGCGGCGGGCGAAGCGGTTGATGGTGGTGCGCAGCCTTTCGTCCTGCTGCAGCGTTTCGCCCAGTTGGCGGATCGCCTCGCCGAACTTCCCGCCCATCGCCGAACGCGGGTCGCGCGCAGCGCGAAGCAGTGCTGCGCGCGCGCTTTCCCACAGCCCGTCGATCCAGCGGCGCATCGCGTCATTGGCCAGCAACTCGTCGCGCAGATCGGCAACGCGGTGCTGCATGACGGGGTCGAACTGCAGATCCTCGGCCAGCCGGGCGAGCGCATCCTCGGCTTTCAGGCGCACCGGGTGGCCGGCATCGACCGCCATATCGTCGAGCAGCTTCAGCAACCCGTCGATGATCTTGTCGGCGAGCGTCTCGTCGAGCCCGGTCCAGCGCATGACCGAGCCCGCGCGGTCGTGCACCATCTGGCGGATCAGATGCTCATTGGCGTCCAAGGTGCGCGCGGCCCAGCGGATCGCCCCTTCCAGCACCGGAATGTGCCGGTCTTTTCTGATCGCGGCCTGCAGCGCCTGGCCCAACAGCGGCGCGAAATCGATCCCGCGAAGGCGCGCGTCGATCGCGCCCTTGACCATGCCCCCCAGCCGCTCGGGGTCGAGCGCTTCCATGACATCGGCGACGAGACGGGTGCCACTTTCCCTGATCCTGCCTTCGCCTTCTGGCGGGGCGGCGAGGAAACGCCCGACCGCGCCCGCCACGTCGACGCGCTTCATCCGCCGTGCGACGACGCCGGGAATCAGGAAATTATTCTTCAGGAAATTGGCGAGCGTGTCGCCGATCCGGTCTTTGTTACGCGGGATGATCGCGGTGTGCGGGATCGGCAGGCCGAGCGGGTGGCGAAACAGCGCCGTCACCGCGAACCAGTCGGCGAGGCCGCCGACCATCGCGGCTTCGGCGAAGGCGCGCACGAAGCCCCAGGCCGGATGCACGCTTTCCTGCGACCGGGCGAGGAAAAAGATCCCGGCCATCAGCACCAGCAGGCCGGTCGCGACGATCCGCATCCGGCGCGCGCCATTGGCGGCGGGAGCGGGCAAAGCGAGAGGCGCGCGGCTCATTTTGTCACAATGAGCCGCGCGCCGCTTGGTTCAAGGGCTATTCTGCCGGGTGTGGCGCGGATCGGTCGTCGCCGGGCTTGAACGTGAGGAAGCGGCCGAGCTTCGGCCCCAGCCATTTCTCGAAGCTGTCGGCGAGGCTGAACGCCGCCGGCACGATCACCAGTGTCAGCAGCGTCGACAGGATCAGGCCACCGATCACGGTGATGCCCATCGGCTGGCGCCAGGCGCCGTCGCCGCTGATCGAGAGCGCGGTGGGAACCATGCCGGCGACCATCGCCACCGTCGTCATCACGATCGGCTGGGCCCGCTTGTGCCCGGCGTCCATGATCGCGTCGAATTTCTCGACGCCGTGCGACATCTCCTCGATCGCAAAGTCGATCAGCAGGATCGAGTTCTTGGCGACGATGCCGAGCAGCATCAGCAAGCCGATGAACACCGGCATCGAGACCGGCATGCCCGCCAGATGCAGCGCCACCGCGCCGCCAAGCGGAGCCAGCAGCAGCGAGCCCATATTCACGAACGGCGGCATCACGCGCTTGTAGAGCAGCACCAGCACAGCGAAGACCAACAGCACGCCGGAAACCACCGCGATCGCGAAGCTGGTCAGCATCTCCTGCTGGAACTTGCTGTCGCCGGCCTGGATTTTCTGCACGCCCTGGATCTTGCCGTCCAGGATGGCTTTCATCGTCGGCAAAGCGTTGAGCTTCGTCATTGCCTGGCTCGTCACCAGGCCCGGCGCCAGATCGGCACCGACGACGACACGGCGGATCTGATTGTAGCGACGGATGGTGGTGGGCCCCGCGCCGAATTTGACCTCGGCGACGACCTTCAGCGGCACAGAACCGCCATTGACCGTCGGCACCGGCAGATTCTCGATCGTCGCCAGGCTGCGCCGCGCTTCCTCATCAAGCGCGACGCGAATCGGGATCTGGCGGTCGGACAACGAGAATTTGGCGCTGTTCTGGTCGATATCGCCCAACGTGGCGATCCGGATCGTCTGGCTGAGCGCCTGGGTGGTGACGCCCAGCTGCGCCGCGAGATTGAGGCGCGGATGGATGACGATTTCCGGCCGCTGCAGATCGCCGGCGACGCGCGGCGCGCGCAACTCGCTCAGGCCCTGCATTTCGTTGACGAGCTTGTTCGATGTCGTCTCCAGCAGCTTGGGATCGTCGCTGCCGAGCATGATGATGATGTCGCGGCCGAAGCCGCCACCGGACTGCGACTGGAAGTTGACCCGGGCATCGGCAACGTTCTGGAATTTGGGCGCGACTTCGCGCTCCCACGCCACGCTCGAGATGCGGCGATCCTTCCGAAGCGTCAGGTAGATGGTCGATTGGGTCGGGTTGATATCGGCGAAAGCCGCGTCAACCTCTCCCTTGTCGGCGGTGAGCATGTCGGCGACCTGCTTGGTCACGCGGCGCGTTTGCTCCAGCGTGCTGCCGGGCACCATCTCGATCTGGACCTGGCTGTAATCCTGGTCGATCGTCGGCTGGAACGTCATTGGCAGCGTCGCGAAGGCAAGGATCGTCGCTGCGAACGCGCCGCCGCCACCGATCAGCACGGTTTTCCAGCGGTTGCGGACGCACCACGACAATATCTTCATATAGCCGTCGATCAGCCACCCCTCGGCATGCTTCTGCTCGCCATGGGCTTTCAGGAAATAGGCGGCGATCATCGGCGTGATGAGCCGCGCGACCGCGAGGCTCAGCAGCACCGCGACCACGACCGTCATACCGAATGAGATGAAGAACTGGCCGGCGATGCCCGGCATCAGCGCGACGGGCAGAAAGACGGCGACGATCGACATGGTGGTGGCGAGCACCGCGAGGCCGATCTCGTCGGCCGCGTCGATCGCGGCCTGATAGGCGGTCTTGCCCATGCGCATATGGCGGACGATGTTCTCGATCTCCACGATCGCGTCGTCCACGAGCACGCCCGCCACCAGGCTCAGCGCCAGCAGCGAGATCATGTTGAGCGTGAAGCCCATCATGTCCATGAACCAGAAAGCCGGGATCGCGGACAGCGGAATGGCGAGCGCGGAGATGATCGTCGCCCGCCAGTCGCGCAGGAACAGGAACACGATCAGCACGGCCAGCACCGCGCCTTCGATCATCGCGTCGATCGACGAATGATATTGGCCCTTGGTGTAGTCGACACTCGTGTAGAGCTGCTTGAACTTGACCTTCGGGTTCTGCTTCTGGAGCTTCTCCAGAACCTTCATTGCCTCGTCATAGACAGTGACGTCGGACGAGCCTTTGGCCTTGGTCATCGAGAAGCTGGTGACCTGGCGGCCGTTCATCATCGAAAGGTTGCGCTGCTCCGCATACATGTCGCGCACTTCGGCGACATCGGCGAGCTTGACCGTGCGGCCGTTGCCGACCGCAATCTGCGTCTGGCCCAGATCATAGGCGTTGCGGGCATTGCCCAGCACGCGCACCGACTGCTCGGCACCCGCGATCTCGGCGCGGCCACCGGCGGCGTTCAGATTGACCTGGCGCAGCTGCTGGTTGACCTGCACCGCGGTGAGGCCCTGCGCCTGCAGCTTGGCGGGATCGAGGATGACGCGGATTTCGCGGCTCACGCCACCGCCGCGCTGAACCGCAGCCATACCGGAAACGGCAAGCAACTGCTTGGCGACAGTGTTGTCGACATACCAGCTGAGCTCTTCCAGCGTCATATCGGTCGCTTCGACGCCAAAATAGGCGAGCGGACCGCCATCCGCGTCCATGCGCGTTACCTGCGGCTCGAGAATGCCGTCGGGCAGTTGGCTGCGCACTTGATCGACCGCGTTACGCACGTCATTGACCGCGCGGTCGATCGGCGTGCCGATCGTGAATTGGATGATCGTGAAGCTCTGGCCTTCGTCGACGCGCGAGGAAATATCCTCGACACCGCTGATCGCGCGCACCGCCGCCTCGATCCTCTGCGTGACCTGCGTTTCCATTTCGGTCGGCGCGGCGCCTGGCTGACTGACGGTGACCGTGACGCCCGGAAAGGAAACGTCAGGAAAATTGTTCACGTCCATCCGCATGAAGCTGATGAACCCGGCAAGCGACAGCGCGACGAACAGGACGATCGGCGGAACCGGGTTCCGGATCGCCCAGGCCGAGATATTGCGGAAGCTCATGAGGATCGATCCTTAGCGAGGCGCTGCCTGAAGACGCGGACGGACGGCTTCGTTCGGGTTCAGGAACGCGCCGGCGGACAGAACGACGCTTTCATTGCCGGTCAGCCCGCTCATGATCGTCACGCCCTTGTCGGTGACCTGGCCGGTCTTGACGGAACGCTTCTGAGCCTTGTTGTTGCCATCGACGATATAGACGTAGCTGCCGTTCTGATCGCTCAGCACCGCCGATTCCGGCAGCAGCGGCGCGTTGACCTGGCCGGTCACCAGCTCGGCCTGGGCGAAGCCGCCCGGCCGCAGCGCCGGATCATAGGACAGGGCGATGCGCGCGATGCCCTGGCGCGTCTGCGGGTCGATGACCGGCGACACTTGCCAGACCTGGCCGTCAAAGCTCTGGGTGGAGCCGACCGGCGTCACCTTCGCCCGCGCACCGGGGTGCACGGTCGCAAGATCGCCTTCCGCCATCTGCGCGCGAAGCTCCATCTCGCCGCCTTTGGCGAGACGGAACAGCATGCCGCTGCCCGAGCTCACGACCTGGCCCGGCTCGACCATACGTGCGAGCACCAGGCCGGCAGCAGGCGCGCGGACATCAAGGCGGCCATTGCGCGCGGTCGCTTCCTTATACTGCGCCTCGGCGACGCGAACTTGGGCGAGCGCCTGATCGCGAGTCGCGGTGCGGCGATCGACATCGGCCTTGGAGATGAAGCCGCGAGCGACCAACGCTTGCGCCCGCGCGAGTTCCTGCTCCGCCAGGCGGGCATTGGCGCGGGCGACGTTGATCTGCGCCCCCAGCGAGGCCGCCTGCTGCGTCTGGACCGAGCGCTCGATCGTCGCAAGCACCTGCCCGGCGCCGACCCAGGCGCCCGGTTCCACCAGCACCCGGCTGACCATTCCGCCCTCGCCGGCGATGCCGACTGGCATCTCACGCCGCGCTGCCAGGTTACCGGTCGCGCTGACCGTGCCGTCCACAAGCTGGCGGCCTGGGCGGATCACCGTCACTTCCGGCCCTTGCGTTTTCGCGCCCTTGTCTGCCGCGGCCGGCTTGTCGCCCCCCCGGAACATCATGAAGGCAACCAGCAGAGCAAGCGCCACGACGATGCCGCCGATGATCAGCGCACGGCGCCGGCGGCGAGCGGACTCGCCGGTGTCTGCGTAACCGCCGGTCCCGCCGGCCTGAATGCTCGTTTCGTAATTCATGTCCACGTTGCCTTCCGCCCCGGCGGTTCTGTTCGATTGCAGCTGTATTACATAAATAACTCACCGGCCTCAAGGCCGGAAAATTGCAATTTTCGCGGGCGCTCCGGGGGAAACGTCTGGGCAGGCGGTCCGGACGCGCCGTTTACGCCAACAGCGTGACGGATGAAAGACGTTCAGCGATGATGCAGGCGTGCGGCGCCAATTGCGCCGGCGAAACAATGTTCGAGGAGCAAGAGATGAAATCCCTGATTCCCCTGATGGCTGTTGCCGCTGCCGTGCCCGCGGGCGCGCAAGTCGTGCCGATGCCGGTGCAGACGATCAGCGGCACGGTGCTGGACGTTTCGGCCCAGGGCGAATCGCGCCGCACGCCCGACATCGCGACGATCAGCGCCGGCGTCGTCACGCAGGCGCCGGACGCGGCGAGTGCGATGCGCGAGAATGCCGCGCGGATGGACAAGGTAATCGCGGCGCTGAAGCGCGCCGGCATTGCTGACCGCGATCTTAAGACCAGCAACATCTCGCTGCAGCCGCAATATCGCTACGCCAACAACGAGCCGCCGGTCATCACGGGCTATCAGGCGTCGAACAATGTAACCGTCCGCTTCCGCGACATCGGCAAGTCGGGATCAGTGCTCGACGCGCTGGTCGCGACCGGCGCCAACCAGATCAACGGGCCCGATCTCGGCGTCGACAATCCCGATGCGGCAATGGATGAGGCGCGGGCCGATGCGATCGCCAAGGCGCGTGCGCGGGCCGAGCTTTATGCGAAAGCGACGGGGCTGAAAGTTAAGCGCATCCTGTCGATCAGCGAGGGCAGCTTCGAAATGCCGCGGCCGATGCCGATCATGATGCGCGCGCAAGGCATGATGGCGGAGGCCGCGGACACAAAAATCCTGCCTGGCGAACAGTCGCTGAACGTCACCGTCTCGGTGCGGTTCGAGCTGGAATAGCGGACGGCAAAAGGGCCGGGCGGCATTGCCCGGCCCTTGCTTTCTTTCGCCGCGAATCGGTGATTAGCGCACGCTTCCGCGACGGAAGAGGTTGACGATCGCGAGCAGAATCACTGCACCCAGCAGTGACACCAGGAACGAGTAAAGATTCAGGCTGGTATTGTTGATCGAGCCGCCGGAAAAGATCAGGCCGCCGATGAACGCGCCGACGATGCCGACGACGATATTGAGCAGGATACCCTGCTGGGCATCGGTGCGCATGATGATGCTGGCGAGCCAGCCGATGACGCCGCCGATGACAAGCCAAAGAA
The DNA here is from genome assembly GCA_018240865.1 of Pseudomonadota bacterium. Lineage (GTDB taxonomy): Bacteria > Pseudomonadota > Alphaproteobacteria > Sphingomonadales > Sphingomonadaceae > Sphingomonas_B. Next base: position 30,089 of record JAFEEY010000001.1, read on the forward strand.
TGAGACCCATCTAACCCTCCTGTTAGAACTTCAGTGTTTCAACAGAAACTTCGGTCATGAACCGTACCGTTAGACGCGCGGAAGGCCGCAACGGTTCCGCAACGGATGCGGGTTTGTTTCGCTTCCGGCCCGGTGTGTCAAATTGCGCCGCCTGTCCGCCCATGCGATAACCGTCCGAAAAGGAGAGGTTCGATGGCCACCGCAGCGTTGCGCAATTCGCAGATGAGCGAAGCCGAATGGGAGGTGCGCCAGCAGCTCGCCGCCTGCTACCGGGTGTTCGATATGCTCGGCTGGTCCGAGATGATCTACAACCACATCACGGTGAAAGTGCCGGACGAGGAAGGGGCGTTTCTGATCAACCCGTTCGGGCTCCACTTTTCCGAAGTGAAGGCGTCGAACCTGGTCAAGATCGACATCGACGGCAACAAGCTCGACGATTCGCCCTATCCGGTGAACCGCGCAGGCTTCGTCCAGCACGCGCTGTTCCACCGGCACCTGCCCGACGCGCACTGCATCGCCCACACCCACACGACCGCCGGCATGGCTGTCGCTTCGGTAGAAGGCGGGTTGCGGCCGACCAATTTCTATGCCTGCAATTTCGCCGGCCAGATCGCCTATCACGATTTCGAGGGCGTGACGGTGCGCGACGAGGAAGGCGGGCGGCTGCTCAAGAATCTCGGGGACAAGCGGGTGATGCTGCTCAGGAATCACGGCATTCTGGTGATGGGCCGCTCGATCCCCGAGGCGTTCCTAAAGCACTGGTCGCTCCAGCGCGCCTGCGAGATTCAGGTCGCGACCGGCGGCATGGGCGAGCCGATCACCGTTTCGGACGACGTCGTCGCCGTCCATCAGCGCGATCTTCATATGGCGCAGGTGCCCGGCGGCCCGGGTTCCGCCGACTTCGCCGCGATGGTCCGGCTGGTCGACCGCACGGACAAAAGCTGGCGGGATTGATTCATACTCGTCATCCCGAAGCAAGTTCGGGATGACGGTTTGGTGTTACCCGAACCGGTATCCGCTCACTGCCCACCCCATCACATGATCATGATAGTCGCGCACGGCCGGGCCGTCGCTGCCCGCGCCGAGCGCGACCATCAGCGGCAGCAGATGCTCCTCGCGCGGGTGAGCGAAACGGGCGTGCGGGAGTTGGGCCCAGTTCGCCACGCGCTCGGCCCGGCGTGCTGGATCGGGGTCGGTCACGGCATCGGCAAGAGCCGCGTCCCATTGGTCGGCCAAGGGCGTCGCCTGCTGACCGCGGACGCGGAGATTGTGGAAGCTCATGCCGCTGCCCACGATCAGCACGCCTTCGTCGCGCAAAGGCGCCAGCGCCTTGCCGATCGCGATGTGCGCGACGGGGTCGAGATCGTTGCGGAGCGAGAGCTGGACGAGCGGGATATCGGCGTCCGGTACCGCGACCATCAACGGAATGAACACGCCGTGATCCCAGCCGCGCGCGTCTTCCTCGCCGACCGGAAAACCCGCGCCCTCGATCAGCGCCTTCGCTCGTGCCGCCAGTTCCGGCGCACCGAGCGCGTCCCAGCGGAGACGGTAAGTGTGTTCGGGAAAACCGTAATAGTCGAACAGCAGAGGCTGGCCTGAGCCCGTGTGCACAGTCACCCGGTCCTCCTCCCAATGGCCTGAGATCAGCAGGATGGCCTTTGGCCGCTCGGGCAAGTTGTCGATCAGGCTGGCCAGATAGGCCTTCATCGGCCGCCACATCGGATCGGGCGGGCCGCCGTCGGGGTCCATGAAGAAACAGGGGCCGCCACCATGCGGGATGAAAAGGCTTGGTAGAGTCATGGCGGGGATATCGGCGGTCAATGCGCGGGCCACAACCGCGCTCGATGAAACGCTGCGTTTCGCTTTGCGCGCGGCCGCGCTAGGCTGGTGTCCGCATGACGAAGTTCACGGTCAACAACCAGCCGGTCGAATATCTGCTCGATCCCGACACGCCTCTGCTCTGGGCGCTTCGGGACGCATCGAACCTGACCGGCACCAAATATGGCTGCGGCACCGGCGAGTGCGGCGCCTGCATCGTCGATATCGACGGCGCCGCGGTGCCGAGCTGTCGCGTCTCGATCGCCGCGTGCGAGGGCCGGTTCGTGACCACGATCGAAGGCCTGTCGCGCGATCGCAGTCACCCGGTGCAACAGGTGTTCGCGGCGCTCAATGTCTCGCAATGCGGCTATTGCATCCCGGGCATCGTCATGGCCGCGTCGGTCCTGCTGAAACGCAATCACGCGCCGACCGACGCCGATATCGACGCCGCCATCACCAATATCTGCCGTTGCGGCATTTACCCCCGCCTGCGTGAGGCGATCCGCCGCGCTGGCCGGGCCGCGCAGGGCGAACTGGTCGAAGCGCCCGCAGCGGAAGCGCCAGCGGAGCCCACGCCAGAACCGGCGCGCTGAACGGCGGCTGTCAGCCCCATTCAGCATTAACTCATCGACAAAAGCGCATTTCCTCGGGCAACCTCCGCGGGTCCGCTGTGGGGGGTGAGGAGACAGAGACAATGCGCAAGGTGATGGCCGCCCTGTTGGCGGCGGCTTCGCTGGCGGCCCCAGCGGTCGCGCAGCGCGATCGTGGCGGCGAGGGCATGCAGGCAGCGCCTGAACGGACAGTTCGGCAAGACAATAATGGTGGCGGCCAGCGCGGTCAGGCCTATCGTCAGGAACGGCGCGAAGCCCGGCAGGATTTCCGGCAGAATCGTCAGGAATTCCGTCAGGAGCGCCGTGACGATCGCCAGGGCTTCCGGCAGGAACGCCGCGAGGACCGGCTCAATTTCCAGCGCGAGCGCGCGCAGGACCGGCAGGATCTGCAGGCCGGCCGCGTGAACCGCGAGCAATTCCGGCAGGATCGGGCGAACGACGCGGCTGCTTTCCGCCGTGATCGCGCCAATGATCGCCGGGACTTCCAGCGCGACAGGATCGAGGATCGCCGCGACTGGCAGCGCGACCGCCAGAATTGGCAGGGCAACAACCGGCCTGACTGGCAGAATCGCGACCGCTGGCAGAACCGGGGCGACTGGCGCGGCCGCGACGATCGCTGGGGCGACCGTAACAATGGCAGCTGGAACCGGGATTGGCGGCGCGATCCGCGCTACAATTGGCAGGATTGGCGCCGGCACAATCGCGGCTCCTATCGCTTCCCACGCTATTACGCGCCGCGCGGCTGGAACTATGGCTATCAGCGCTTCTCGTTCGGGGCGTTCCTGAGCGCGCCGTTGTTCTCGCAGAATTACTGGATCGACGATCCGTTCGAGTACCGCTTGCCGCCGGCCTACGGCCCGTACCGCTGGATCCGTTATTATGACGACGCGCTGCTGGTCGATATCCGGACCGGCGAAGTGGTCGACGTGATCAACGATTTCTTCTGGTAACGAATAAGGGGAGCCGACGCGATCCGGCTCCCCTTTTCCTTCGATTTTGCTAGGCGGGCGTCATGACGCCCGAAGAGATGGCCACCCAGATATCGGAGCTTCGCGCCGGGATCGGACGGCGCGTCGCCGCCTCTCTGGCAGGCGCTGGCGTGTCGCGTGCGGAAGGCGCTTCCTTCACGCTGTGGTTCGCGGAGGATTTCCTGGGCGCGGACGACTGCGCCTTTCTGATCGACACGATCAATACCGATCTGCGGCCTTCTCCGATCCTGTCCGACGATCCCGATGCCGATTTCCGGACCAGCGACAGCTGCAACCTCGATCGCTGGGATGCGCGGGTGCGGGCGATCGACCAGCGTATCCTGGCGCTGATGGACATGCGCGAACGCCAGGGCGAGACGCTGCAGGGCCAGCGCTACGCCGCCGGCCAGTATTTCCGGCCGCATCATGATTTCTTCCATATCGACCAGGCCTATTGGCGGGACCAGGAAGCGGCGGGCGGCCAGCGCACCTGGACCGCGATGATCTTCCTCAATCGCCCCGAATCGGGTGGCGAAACTGCTTTCACGCATGCGGGCCTCACCGTGCCGCCCAAGCCTGGCCTGCTGTTGATGTGGGACAATATGGATGCCAACGGCGCGCCCAATCCCTATTCGACGCATGAGGGCGTGCCGGTGCGGGCTGGCGTCAAATATATCGTGACCAAATGGTTCCGGGAGCGGGACTGGCTTTAGGTTTTTCCGTCATTGCGCGCCCGAAGGGCGCGGCAATCCAGCGACGGTCGACCGGATCGCCACGGCGCTAGCGCGCCTCGCGATGACGGATGGAATGCGTGCTATAATAACAGCCGCAGCGCTATTTCTTCCGCCCGAAATCGACGGTCACGACATTGGAGCCGTCTTCGGGCGGCGTCACGGTCGGGCCGTCATTCTCGGCCTGTTCGTGCGGTTCGGGGCCGCTCTCGTCGCCTTGCGCCTGGAATTGCAGCGCGAAATTGACCGCCGGGTCGACGAAGCCCGTCACCGCGGCGAACGGGATCGAGAGCTTGGCCGGCACCTGGTTGAACGACAGGCCGACCTCGAAATGCTTCTCGGCCACCTTCAGATCCCAGAATTTATTCTGGAGGACGATCGTCATTTCGTCCGGGAAGCGTTCGGAGAGGTGCTTGGGCATCTCGACGCCTGGATGCGCGGTCTTGAAGGTAATGTAGAAATGATGCTCGCCGGGCAGGCCGCCCGAAAGCGCGACTTCGCCCAGCACGCGGCCGGCCACCGCGCGCAGCGCTTCCTGCACGATCTCGTCGTAAGGAATCAGGCTGTCGGGCGGCGTCTCGCTCATGCTTTGGACTCGTAGTCTTCGCGCGTTCAGGGTCAAGCCATGTTGCAAAGCGGGACAGGCTTGCGCATGGGGCGGCATGCGCACCGCCACGGTCAACCGAAGCACCAGCGAGACGAAGATCGCCGTTACCGTCAATCTGGACGGCAGCGGCACCTATCGCGTCGCGACCGGCATCGGCTTTCTCGACCATATGCTGGAGCAGCTGTCGCGTCATTCGCTGATCGACCTCGACGTGGTGGTGGAGGGCGATCTCCATATCGATCAGCATCACACGACCGAGGACAGCGCGCTCGCCATCGGAGAGGCGATCTCGAAGGCACTGGGCGACCGGCGCGGCATTGTCCGTTACGGCCACGCCTATGCGCCGATGGACGAAGCGCTGACTCGCGCCGCGATCGACATTTCCGGCCGCCCGTACACGGTATGGAAGCTGGCTTTCACTCAGGAAAAATTGGGCGAGTGGGACACCGAGCTGGTCGAGCACTGGTTCCAGTCGTTCGCGCAGACCGCGGGGCTGACGCTGCACGTCGAGAATCTCTACGGCACCAACAATCACCACCTCGCCGAAAGCGCCTACAAGGCGCTCGCCCGCGCGCTGCGTCAGGCCGTGAGCATCGACCCGCGCAAGGCCGATTCCGTGCCCAGTACCAAGGGGACGCTGGGTGGCGAATAACTCCTCCCCGGGACGGGGAGGGGGACCAGCGAAGCTGGTGGAGGGGGCCCGTCGCCCGCTCCGAGCGAGTCTCAGGGCCCCCTCCACCACGCCGCTTCGCGTCGCGGTTCCCCTCCCCGTCCCGGAGAGGAGTTCGTGACTCTCGCGCTGATCGACTATGGCGCCGGCAATCTCCATTCGGTCGCGAATGCGCTGAAAGCGGCCGGCGCGGCGGCGATCGCGGTCACGGCCGATGCGGACGCGGTCCGCGGTGCCGACCGGATCGTGCTGCCCGGCGTCGGCGCCTTCGCGGCGGCAATGCGGTCGCTCGCGGCCATTCCGGGCATGATCGAGGCATTGAACGAAACGGTGCTGGAAAAGGGGCGTCCGTTCCTTGGCGTGTGCGTCGGCATGCAAATGATGGCGGAAGCGGGCGAGGAGCATGGCTCCACGCCTGGGCTCGGCTGGTGCAAGGGCGTGGTCCGCGCCGTTCCGCCTCGCCCAGGCCTCAAGGTGCCGCATATGGGCTGGAACGATGTCCGGCCGGTTGTTTTCCACCCGCTGATCGCGGCGGGCGAAGCCTATTTCCTGCATAGCTTCGCTTATGAGGGCGCGGATGTGCTCGCGCGGACCGATCATGGCGGTTCGGTCGTCGCCGCGATCGGGCGCGACAATATGGCCGGGGTGCAGTTCCACCCCGAAAAGAGCCAGCGTTACGGGCTGGAACTGCTCGCCCGTTTTCTGGAGTGGCGGCCTTGATCGTCTTTCCCGCGATCGACCTGAAGGAAGGCAAGGTCGTGCGCCTGGCCGAGGGCGATATGGCGCGCGCGACCGTTTACGCCGACGACCCGGCCGCACAGGCCGAGCAATTTGCGGAGGCGGGGGCGGAATGGCTGCACGTCGTCGATCTCGACGGCGCCTTTGCCGGCGAGAGCGTGAACGGCGAAGCGGTGCGCGCGATCGGCATGGCTTTTTCCGGAAAGATTCAGCTGGGCGGCGGCATCCGCGCGCGCGCCAGCCTTGAGCGCTGGTTCCGCCTGGGCATCGACCGCGCCGTGATCGGCACTGCCGCGCTGACCGATCCGGAGCTGGTGAAAGGTGCGGCGCAAGACTTTCCAGGCCGGATCGTGGTCGCGGTCGACGCGCGCGACGGCATGGTCGCCACCCAGGGCTGGGCCGACGTGTCGGACGTGCCGGTGATCGACCTTGCGCGCCGCTTCGAAGATGCCGGCGTCGCGGCGCTCCTGTTCACCGATGTCGGCCGTGACGGTCTGCTCAGAGGCGTCAATGTCGAGGCGACCGTCGCGCTCGCCCGGGCGCAATCGCTCCCGGTGATCGCAAGTGGGGGCGTCGCGGGGTTGGACGACATATATGCCCTCAAGGCCCATCATGGCATCGAAGGCGTCATCACCGGCAGGGCGATCTACGACGGTCGCCTCGACCTGGCCAAAGCAATCGAGGCCGCGCGATGAATCGGGCTCCCGCAGCCAAGCCGGGATCGAGGTGCCGGTCATGACCGTCCGCGTCCGCGTCATCCCGTGCCTCGACGTGGCGAACGGCCGCGTGGTGAAGGGCGTCAATTTCGTCGATCTCGCCGATGCAGGCGATCCGGTCGAGCAGGCCCGCGCCTATGACGCGGCCGGGGCGGACGAACTCTGCTTTCTCGACATCACCGCCAGCCACGAAGCACGCGGCACAATGGTCGATGTGGTGCGGCGCGCGGCCGAGGTCTGTTTCATGCCGTTGACTGTCGGCGGCGGCGTGCGGTCGGTGGAAGACGCCCGCGCGCTGTTGCTGGCGGGTGCGGACAAGGTCGCAGTGAACTCGGCTGCGGTCGCCCGGCCGGACCTGGTCGCAGAGCTGGCCGACCGGTTCGGCAGCCAGTGCGTCGTCGCTTCGGTCGATGCCCGCACGGTCGGGAACGGCCGCTGGGACGTCTTCACCCATGGCGGAAGGCGCGAGACGGGGATCGACGCGGTGGCGCATGCCGTCCGCCTCGCAGAACTTGGAGCCGGGGAATTGCTCGTCACCTCTATGGACCGGGACGGAACGCAAGGCGGCTACGACCTGGCGCTGACCCGCATGATCGCCGATGCCGTCTCGGTGCCCGTCGTCGCCAGCGGCGGCGTTGGCGAGCTCGCACATCTGGTCGAGGGCGTGCGCGACGGCCATGCCTCGGCGGTGCTTGCCGCCTCGATCTTCCATTTCGGCCGCCACAGCATCGCTGAAGCGCATGCGGCGTTGGGTGCGGCCGGCTTTCCGGTGCGCAGCCATGACTGACGATCGCCTGATCCGCCTGTCCGAAACCATTCGCGCCCGGCGCGGCGGCGATTCGGACACCTCCTATGTCGCGCGGCTGTTCACCAAGGGACGCGAGAGGATCGCGCAGAAGGTTGGCGAAGAAGCGGTCGAGACAGTGATCGCCGCCGCCAAGGGCGACGCAAAAGGCTTGGTCGGCGAGGCGGCCGACCTCATCTTTCACCTCGCCGTGCTGCTCGAAAGCATGGGGCTGAGCTTCGAGGAGGTGCTGGCGGAGCTCGATCGCCGTGACGGCGTCTCCGGCCTGGCGGAGAAAGCGGCGCGGTCGAGCGTTTCTTCTCCGAAACAAGGAGATTCGGAATGATCGGCAAGGTGATCGGCGCGCTGGTGGGTGAGGAAATCGGCAAGCGTCACGGTAAGGGCGGCAAGGGCGCGGTGCTGGGCGTGATCGCAGCGAGCGCGTTGCGCCGTCTCGGCCCGCTCGGCGTGCTGCTGGGCGGCGCCTATGTGGCGAAGAAAGCGATGGACCGGCGGAAAGAGCGGGTTTGAGATCCGCTCTGTCTCGCTCGTCCTGAGCGAAGCGTGAAGCGCGCAGTCGAAGGGCGCCGGCACATCCTCGGAGCTACGCCTCTCGACTTCGCTCGGGACGAGCGGATTTGTGGCGGTTGACCTTCGGCCGACTCCACGCCACGAGCGGCCATGCTCCGCCCGACGACTCTGCTGGCCTCCCGCACCGACGATCCCCATAAATTCCGCCGCCGCGGCGTGCTGTTCGTGCTGTCCTCGCCCTCCGGCGCGGGCAAATCGACCATCTCGCGGATGCTGCTCGAATCGGATGCGACGCTGCAGATGTCGGTGTCCGCCACAACGCGACCGATGCGGCCCGGCGAGCAGGACGGCATCGACTATCATTTCGTCGACCTGCCCCGATTCAAGGAGATGGCGTCTTCGGGCGAGTTCCTCGAATGGGCGCATGTCTTCGGCCATCGCTACGGCACGCCGGCCAAGCCGGTCGACGATATTCTGGCGTCCGGCAGCGACGTCTTGTTCGATATCGACTGGCAGGGCGCCCAGCAGCTCCACCAGCTCGCCGGCGGCGATGTCGTGCGCGTGTTCATCCTGCCGCCTTCGATGGAAGAGCTGGAGCGCCGCCTGCGTGCTCGCGCGACCGATTCGGACGAAGTCATCACTGCCCGCATGAGCCGCGCCGCGAGCGAGATCGGCCATTGGGACGGCTATGACTATGTGCTGGTCAACGACGATGCGAACCGATGCTTCGAGCAGGTGCGCACCATCCTCCAGGCGGAGCGGCTGAAACGGAGCCGCCAGACCGGGCTGATCGGCTTCGTCCGCAAATTGACGGCGCCCGACAGCTAGGCCCTTGAGTTCCAACCAGCAAGAACATAAACAGAACGGATGGCGCAGCTCGACATCCGGCAAAAGCTCGAAATCCTTGCCGACGCAGCGAAATATGATGCGTCCTGCGCCTCATCCGGGACGGTCAAGCGCGACAGCCGTGGCGGCAAGGGCATCGGCTCGACCGAAGGGATGGGCATTTGCCACGCCTATGCGCCGGACGGGCGTTGCATTTCGCTGCTGAAAATCCTGCTTACCAACAGCTGCATTTTCGACTGCCATTATTGCATCAACCGCAAGAGCTCGAACGTCCGGCGGGCCCGCTTCACGGCCAAGGAAGTGGTCGATCTGACGCTCGCTTTCTACAAGCGCAATTATATCGAAGGCCTGTTCCTCTCCTCCGGCATCATCCGGAGCTCGAACTACACGATGGAGCAGATCGTCGAAGTCGCGCGGTCGCTGCGCGAGGATCATGATTTTCGCGGCTATATCCATCTGAAGACGATTCCGGACGCCGATCCCGAGCTGATGCATCAGGCCGGGCTGTTTGCGGACCGCGTCTCCATCAATATCGAGCTGCCGACCGAACGCGGCCTGAAGCGGCTCGCCCCTGAAAAGGACGGCGCGCGGATCGAGGCGGCGATGGCGGACACCAAAGCGGCGATCGACGATGCGGCCGATGCCGGGAAATATCGCCACGCTCCGCAACTCGCGCCTGCCGGCCAGTCGACGCAGATGATCGTCGGCGCCGACAGCGCGACCGATGGCGACATCGTGCTGCGCGCCGCGTCGCTGTATGACCGGTTCAAGCTGCGCCGCGTCTATTATTCGGCGTTCAGCCCGATCCCCGATGCAAGCGCGGTCCTGCCGCTGCGCCGGCCCCCGCTGATGCGCGAGCACCGGCTGTACCAGTCCGACTGGCTGATGCGCTTCTACGGCTTCGCACCGAAAGAAGTGGCCGCGGCGGCCGACGCCAACGGCATGCTGCCGCTCGATATCGATCCCAAGCTCGCCTGGGCGCTGAAGCACCGCGACCGGTTCCCGGTCGATGTGAACCGCGCGCCGAGGGAACTGCTGCTCCGCGTGCCGGGCCTTGGCGCCAAGGCGGTCGACGCGATCCTGACCAGCCGCCGCTGGCGCCGACTCCGTCTCGACGATGTCGGCCGGCTCACGGTGTCTGTGGCAAAGCTGCGTCCGTTCATCGTCGCCGAGGATTGGCGGCCGGTACTGCTCGCGGACCGGGCCGATCTGAAGCCTCTCGTGGCGCCGAAGCGGGAGCAATTCGAGCTGTTCGTCTGATGCGGGTCGTGCGGCTCCCGGCCGAAGACGATTTCGATGCGTGGCGCGCCACTGCGCGAGCGCTTGCCGCAGCGGATGTGCCGGCCGGCCAGGTGATATGGCAGATCGGCGAGCAGACAGCGGACCTGTTCGGCGACGACAGGGCCCAGCTTGAGGCAGCAGCCCCGTTCCCCGTGCCGCGTCCGTTCGTCGAGCTTGCGCAAAGCGTGGTCGCTCATGCCGATCCGGAACGCTTCGGGCTGCTCTACAGCATGCTGCTGCGGTTGCGCGACGAGCCCCGGTTGATCGGCGATCGCGCCGATCCGCTGCTGCGACGGCTGGAGGACATGGCAAGGGCTGTGCGGCGGGACATGCACAAGATGCGCGCCTTTGTTCGCTTTCGCGAGGTGGCGGCAGCGGATGGGCCGCGCTTCGTCGCCTGGTTCGAGCCGGATCACCACATTGTGCGCATGAACGCCGGCTTCTTCGTGCGCCGCTTCGCCGCGATGCGCTGGTCGATCCTGACGCCCGATCTGTCGATTCACTGGGACGGCGAGACGTTGAGCGAAGGACCGGGCGCGACCAAGGCGGACGCGCCGCAGGGCGATCCGGTCGAGGCGGTATGGCGCACTTACTACAGCTCGATCTTCAATCCCGCCCGGCTGAAGATCGGCGCGATGTTGAAAGAAATGCCGCGCCGTTACTGGAAAAACATGCCCGAAACCGCGTTGGTGCCGCAACTGATCGCGGGCGCGCAGGCGCGGGAGGCGAATATGGTCAAAGCATCGCGGACGCGCATGGGCGGCAACAGCATGGCCGCGTGGGAAGCGCTGCGCGACGAAGCCGATGGCTGCACGCGCTGCCATCTCTTCAAGTGCGCGACCCAGACTGTGTTCGGCGAAGGCTCGGTCGCAGCGAAGCTGATGCTGGTCGGCGAGCAGCCGGGCGACCAGGAGGATTTGGCCGGCAAGCCGTTCGTGGGGCCGGCCGGGCAAATGCTTGACCGGGCGCTGGGCGAGGCCGGCGTCAGCCGCGACGCGGTCTATGTCACCAATGCCGTCAAGCATTTCAAGTTCGAGCAGCGTGGCAAGCGCCGCATCCATTCCAAGCCCAACGCTTCGGAAATCGAAGCCTGTCGCTGGTGGATCGATCAGGAGCGGATGCTGATTCGCCCGCCGGTCACGGTGGCGCTGGGCGCCACGGCCGCCCGCTCGCTGCTCGGCAAGGTGGTGACCATCTCGGGCGCGCGCGGAAAACCGATCCCGCTCGTCGATGGCGGCGAATGCTGGGTCACGATCCATCCGAGCTTCCTGCTGCGCATGCCGGACAAGACGAAAGCCGATGAGGAATATGGCCGGTTCGTGCAAGACCTGCGGGTGGCACACGCCCGACTCGGCACCCTTGCGGCGGCATGACGGACGCGGCTAAAGGCCGCGCCCATGACCGATACGCCCCCAGACCGCCTCTCCAACGATCCCCGCTCGCCGCACTATGATGCCGATGTGCTCGGCCGCGGCATCGGCATCCGTTTCAAGGGAAATGAGCGCCAGGATGTCGAGGAATATTCGGTATCGGAGGGGTGGGTGCGCGTCGCGCTCGGCAAGAAAATGGATCGCCATGGACGCCCCCTGACCATCAAGCTGACCGGGGAAGTCGAACCTTATTTCCTCACTTCGCCGGAGAGCGAGGAAGAATAGGAACCCGCACCATGTCCTGCGCGTCTGCGCGGCATGGCTCTCACCGCACTCGCGCTTAATTGCACACTGAAGCCGGAAGGCGAATCCTCGACGGATCGCATGATTGGCCTGATCGCCGAGGCTCTGGCGAAACACGGCGTCGCGCTGACGGAGACGATCCGCGTCGCGGCGCTGGATGTGAAACCAGGCGTCACGTCCGATGAAGGGGCGGGCGATGCCTGGCCCGCGATCCGGGAAAAGATTGTCGCGGCCGACATTCTGATCGTCGGCACGCCGGTCTGGATGGGGCAGATGTCCAGCATCGCCAAGCGCGTCTGCGAGCGGCTCGACGCATTCCTGAGCGAGACCGACGATCAGGGGCGCACCCCCGCTTATGGCAAGGTGGTGCTGGCCGGAATCGTCGGCAATGAGGACGGCGCCCACCATATCGCGGCGACCCTCTTTCAAGCCCTGAACGATGTCGGCTTCACTGTGCCGGCGGCGGCGGCGACCTATTGGGTCGGCGAAGCGATGCAGAAGGTGGACTTCAAGGATTTACCCAAAGTGCCCGACGTGATCGCCGATACGGCGAAGATGGCGGCGGCCAACGCGGCGCACCTGGCGGGGCTGCTGGCCGCCGGGCGCTACCCCGGCGGCCGGTAACCGCGTCAGGCGGAAGCGGGGCGCTGCCGGCGGCGCAGCGCCGTACCCGAAAGGGCGAAGCCTGCGATCATGAATGCCCAGGCCGCGGGTTCGGGGACGGCATCCAGCCGTGCGAACAGTCCGTGCTCTTCGTCGCCAATCCCGGCAGTGAAGTAGAGCGCGCGCGGATCGTTGCCGACGCCGCCGGTCCTGAAGGTCAGGCTCCACAGATACGGCATGCGGAACGGATCGGCGCCTTGGTACAGCTGGCCCAGATAGGCGCCATCGCTTTCGCGGAAGGCGTTGATGAATCCGTCTTCCTCGGCGAAATTGCCAATGAGGATCGCACCCCCGAACGCGCCGAAATCGGACGGCGCCTTGACGACACCCCAGGGCGAGAGAAGATTGCCGCCGGTGGCGAACCGCCGCACAAAGGTGCCGTCGGTGTTGAAAATGTCGACGACGCCGGTGCCGAGCGCCGCTTCGTCCGCGTCCATTGGCGGCGCATAGGTCACATAAAGCTGGCCGCCGATATTGGCGATGTTGAACGGGGCGAGCCCTGCAGGCAGGCCGGGATCGGTGAAACCGCCGGCCAGCGTCGTCGCGGCGAAACCGCTGTCGAACACATCGACCGTCCCGGCCGCGCTGTTTGCGGCGTAGAGGTAATTCTGGCCGCCGCTATTGCCCATCGCCAGGCCGGTATAAACGCTTGCGGCCTTGCTGGCGGCCACCAGCGCGGTGGTTCCGGCGCCGGGATTCCAGCCTGAGATGCTGCCGTTCAGGTTCGCGAACAGAAAGACCGCCTTGGAGCCGTTGGTGAGCACGAAATCCGACGTCGGGTTGAAGACTTGCCCCGTGGGGCCGCTCGGGCCCGCCGGGCTGCCGGCAATGGAGACCGTCAGTGCCTGCTTGGTGCCGAAGCCGTTATAAAGCGTGGTGTTTCCAGCGCCCTGGTTGGAAAGCCAGAACGGTCCCGCCGGCGCGAATGACGCGCCCCAGGGATTGACCAGGTTCGGATCGACGGTCGCTGCCGGGGAGAAACCGAGGCTCGCGAGAAAAGCCGCATCGTCGGTGACGAGATTGGTTTCGGTGACGCGCTGGCCGGCGGCCCAGGCCGCGGTCGAGCATGGCAGGACGAACGCGCAGGCGGTGGCGTATAACGCAGTCCGCAGCCGCGACGCATCAACGCGTAAGCGCATGATTACCTCCTTAGAAGGTGCCGGGCGGCCGCTCGTTGGAAGGTGTCAGGGGCGAGTCGCGCCGCCGGCCGTGATCATATCACATCGCGCTCTCAGAAGATGCCCAGGAACTTCTTGCGCTGCCTCTTTTGCGCCTGGGCCGAGCGTTGGCCGGTTTCGGACTTGGCGGTGGTGCCTGCGCCGACATCGTCGCGCGGCTTGCCGCCGGCAGTGCGCTGGGCGGCGACCGTGGCGCCTGAGAGGACGGGTCCGCAAGCCGCGGCTTTGGCGTCGCCGATATCGACAAAGGCAAGGATGCCGGCGAGCGGCGAGGCAGCGACGCCCAGCCCCAGCCCGATACCGCCGCGTGCGAGCAATTGCGGGCTGATCACGTCCAGCTTGGGCGCCGCGAAATAGCCGCCGATGCCGACCGGGCTTTGCCCCGAAAACAGGCTGAACTTCTTGCCGTCGGCGCGGACGCGGATATCCATCGCTTCGTTCTTGAAGCTGAACCCGCCGCGGCCGAGGATGACGTTCTTGCGGGTATCAATGATGATCGGGTCCGCCGCCGCGATGCCGTCGCGCACGGTGAAAGCGATCAGGCCGCAATTGATCTGCACCGGTTCCTTGAGCTCGCTCTTCCACAGTTTCCAGATGAAAGTGCCGACATCGAGTTCCGAAAGCTGGACGTTGCGCGCCCAGAGCGATCCTTGCGGCAGGATCACGGCGATGCGGCCGTTGGACGAAGCGAGCGACTTGCGCACGCTGTCCCCCTGGCCTTCCAGCTGGACACGCGCCTTCATCGTGCCGGTCGTGCCCGACTCCTCGACGCCGAAGCCCTTGAGCACGCGCCCCAGCGGCGTCGGCGACAGGCGAATATCGTAGGTCGTGAAGACCGGCCGGCGGCGCGCATTGATCGAGACGTCGGACGAAAGATGCCCGCGCTCCATGTCCAAGGAGAGCGGCGACAGCTTCAGCAGGCTGTGATCCAGCGCCAGCGTCAGGTCGATATTCGAGATTGCCGGCAACGTCTCGGCGCGAACCCGCTTGACGGTCCATTTCACATCGGCATCGAAGCGGCTGATCGCATCGACGCGAAGCGGCGCATCGGGCAGCACGCGCGGCGTACCGCCTTCAAGCTGCACGACCTTGCCTGCGTCGAGCCGTTCGGGATTGTAGCCGATGAACGGACCCGCATCGACGATATCGAGCGTGTTGGTGGCAAGATCGGCGTCCAGCTTCAATCGGTTGTTCGGCATCGCCACGGTCAGCCGCCCGGCCAGGTCCGAATCGCCGAACCGGCCGTGCATCCGCGTGAAACGCCATTCACCGTCACGTTTGGTCAGCACCGAACGGAGCCGGTAGGCGCGCGTGTCCGGCACCGCGACGCCGATGAAGTCGAACAGGTTGGCGAGGTTATAGCCGCGCGCCTGGAAATCGAGCGGCGCGCCTTCGATCCGTGTCGCGCCGGGCAGGTCGCCGGCCACGTCAAGCACTGTCCGCGCGGCCTCGGCATGCATCCGGAATTTGTTGCGACCGCCGGCAATCACTTCATTGGGCGACAATAAGCTGCCCGACAAGCGGAAAGGCCGTTCGCGCAGCGTGCCGTTGCCGGAAAAGCGGATATCGCTGGCGAAGCGCGTATCGCGCGCGCGGACGGTGTCGATGCCCAGATCAGCGAACAACCGCATGCGCGGGTCGGTGTATCGGACGCGCGTGCCTTCGATCAGGGCGCGGGCAATATCCGGCAGTTCGAACGGCTTGCCGGTGGGCTTGCCCAATGTCCATGTGTTCTGCCTGCCGTC